>DCUC01000051.1:15517-18542 GCA_002329705.1 Caryophanales bacterium UBA1424 | reverse complement strand
CATAAATAATTTAACGAGTTTATATTGGACGTCATTTGTGTCCTGGAACTCATCGATTAAGATATGGAGAAAGCGATTCGCCCACTTCGTGCGGATATGCGGAAAGCGTTCCATGATTTCGATGGTGCGAAGTAAGAGGTCATCAAAATCAAGAGCCATCTGCTGCGTCTTTCTCTGCTCATAGAGATGAAACATCTTCAAGCATTCTTTTTGTTCGGGATAGGCNNGAAAAGGCTTTTTTAACGATGGGGTCGCGCTTTTGATATTCGAGTTCCACCGCGACATTCTTCAATAGTTTTTCCTGATCATCCTCATCAAAGATGGTAAAGCTGCTCGGAAAGCCGAGAATGCCGATTTCGCTTCTCAGAAAACGCGCGCAGAAGCTATGAAAAGTCGATAGGCGGAGGTGAGCCTGGGCGTGCGGAACGAGTTTTATGGCGCGGTCTTTCATCTCGCCCGCGGCTTTATTAGTAAAGGCAAAAGCCAGGATGTTTTCGGGATAGACGCCCATCTCGCCGATTAGATAGGCAATACGATAAGTTAAAACGCGCGTCTTACCGCTGCCCGCTCCGGCGACGATGCGGACAAATTGCGCTTTAGTCGCGACGGCAACATATTGTCTTTCATTGAGAAGATTTTGATATTCGTTCATGCTAAAAGGGATATTTACCTATGGTAATATCTTATCACGTTTAGCGGCTTGCTCTCAATGTAAAGTAAGAGTTTATCTATAGAAAGATAATTAGATATTTGTCTAAAGACAAAAATCAAGTTTGTACTTATTTTTACTGCATTATATTGACCTGATTTGATGCCGTATTTTTTCTAGATGAGCAGTATTTCTTGAATGGCGTTCGCACCGGCGATGTTTGCGATTACGACTCCGCTTTCAATTTCAACTAAACTCGGATAGCCAAGAATCCATAGTTGCTCAATTGAAGTCGCGCCTATCGTTAAATGTGTGTCTTTTGAGGTTACTACTTCATTGTTAGCTTCGACAAAAAACATAGGTATCTCACCGCATACAGAATAGTTAATGACCAAATCTTTAATGCTTTGGCAATGCCCGCAGTAAGGAGAATAAAAATACACATAATAGTGATGTACTTCAATAGCAAAAACATCTTGCCAAGCTATTTTTTTATTATCGATGTCCGCATAGTCATAGGTGCCTAATTTGTTATATGTCTTATCAGCAGAACAAAAACGACAATCTGAAGTCAATGCTAAAGAAGCAATGACGAAAAAAATGGTGGCGATAGATTGATTCATTAATAATGTATAAGCCTTATCTTCGAAAAGAAAACGAATTAATTGAAGCAGAAAGATATTTTTATGCTTACACAAATTCAAAATTTTTTTGAGTTGGTGGATATCAGGACAAAGAAAGATCAACTTTGCCAAGCAGAAAATCAACAATGTTTAGATGAGTGATTCCTTTTTGAGAAAGATCTATTTGGTCGAGAGAGAGGACAAATTTTGGCGATGCGTCTTTAATTGGCGAAAAGGCTCCAAATTCTCTTTCGATAGTTGCTCGATCAAGCAAGTAATAAGCGACCTGAATAAAACACTTTTTGCCATTCTTGATCGCCACAAAATCAACTTCGCCTTTATATGTTTTTCCGGTAAAAACATCATATCCTCTAACGATCAACTCATTATAGACAATATTTTCCAGAAAGAAGGCGTCTCCGAAGTTAATCAAATTGGTGTTTATGGTCCTCAGTCCTAAATCGACTGCGTATTGTTTCTCAATTGTTTTTAGCACCTCTTTGCCATTGATATTAAAGCGTTTGACTCGGGAGATAAAATAGGCTTTTTCCATCTTATCCAAGTAGGCGTAAATTGTCTTTTTTTCAATGCCGATCATATTGCGGTCATCAACTGTATTCATATAATCGGCAATCTTTGCTGCCGAAAATTCTTTGCCGGCATTAGCGAGAACATATGAACACACGGACTTGAACTTATGCTCGATAATTTCTGTATTTCGAATGAGGATGTCTTTCGAAATAATGCCGTTATAAATGCTATCTAAATACTGTTTAACGGCGCTTTCGTTAACCAAGTTAAACCTTTGAGGAAAACCACCCCATTTTAAATAGTCAAAAAAGAAATCAGCTTTGACCTCTTTACCAAGCAATTTCCAATAATCGAGAGCTTCTTTATATGTGAAAGGGAAGATTTTAAATTCGACCGTCCGCCCGACAAGTAAAGTTGCGAGTTCGCCAGATAAGAGTTTTGAATTACTCCCAGTGACAAAAATTGAGCAATTTTTCGTTGCTTTAAAGGATGCGATGGCCTTTTCAAAATTCTTAACATGCTGAATTTCGTCAAAAAAGAGATAATATCTCCGGTTGTCTATTATTTTAGATTTAACATATTCATTGAGCTTATTTGCGGTATTTAGGTACTGAAAATCCAAATCCTCAAAATTAATGAAAACGATATGGGTTTCATGTATGCCTCGTTCTTTTAACTCATCGATAATCTGCTCGAGAATCTTGGATTTTCCGGCTCGGCGAATTCCGGTTAAAACCTTAATTAAGTCGGCATCGTAGTATTCTCTAATATGTGAAAGATACAATTCTCTTTTGATAAGCATCGGTTTCTCCCACCATCAATTTAACACAATATTTCATTTTTGTGTATTGTTAGTTACACGAATTCGAATTTTTTTTAAGTTTGTGTAACCAAAAACGAATTTTATGCCTTTTACTCGCGCCTAACAAAATGAAGAATTCACCGAAACAGCAGTGCGAAACGACCGCAATTATTTATTTCGCGTGTGTTAAAATGAAAACATGAGTTTATTAACTAAGCGTGAGACGCTCGTGCAAAACATCACCTACATGGCCATCATGGCGGCGATCAATGCCGTCTTTTCCTTGCTCGCCGCCCTCGTCCCGGCCTTATCCATCTTCTTAATGATTGTTCTGCCCCTTAGTTCGGCGATCGTCTTTTTATTTTGCAAACACAAATACTTTCCGATCTACGCCGTCGCAACAATTCTCATCTGCTTGCT
>DCUC01000051.1:10299-15469 GCA_002329705.1 Caryophanales bacterium UBA1424 | reverse complement strand
TGCACGCGGTTTGGATTATCCTGATTACGAGCATCGCCCAGGGATTATTCACGGCCTTGAGCATCCCCTTAATCCAATGGATTTTTGATGTCAATATCATCGACACCTTTAAAGGTTTGCTCCAAGTCACCGCTTCCGTCAATATCGATATCATCGTCCCGAGTTTCTTATTTTATCTGGCGTTGACGCAGATGGTTTTTTCCTACATCGTCATTCAGTCGGAAATTAATAAATTCGGCTACGAAATAAGTGACCAACCAATAAATACAACGACGTATTCGCTGATTCTTTTCGGCGTGATCATAGCCATCATACCGTTTATTTTTCTTCTTCCGAGCGGCGCTTATCTCCTGTTATCAATCAGCCTCTACTTCATGTTTTTTATCGTCTTCACGCATATCCTGCAAAAACAATATAAAGTTCTCATCGCCTTTGGCATTTCTCTCCTCGCTTTTATGTTCCTTTTTGCCTTTCTTTATCCGATCGTTCCCACACCGTTTGGCCTTCTCTTGGTTGGCATTCTTCCGGCTCTTATCGCCCTTATTTCTTTGCTGAACAATGTATTGTTTATGCGCCGATCAAAAGATAAAATGATAAGCACAGGAAAGGAGACAAAAGAATGATTAAATTCCTTCAGATCTTTGGTCAGGGCATTCTCTACGTCGTCCTTTCTCCGTTTTTTCTCGTCATCCTCGCCTTCTATGTCGTCTATACGGCATTAGTGATGATTTTCATGTTCTTAAAGATGATTATCTTGTTCTTCGCCGGCAAGAGCGTCTTCGCCGATTTACCCGAAGACATCGAAGCCGAACAGATGAAAAATAAATTACGAGACGAGAAGCTGGCCAAAGAAAATCCTCAGACCCCTCCCCTTCCTTATCCGTATCCGCCTTATGGCTATCCCGGATATCCTTATCCCCCGATGCCGGGCCAGGTCATCAATCAGCCGGAAGTCAAAGAAATCGACGCCAAGCCGATCGACGTCGAAGAAGAAAAGAAGGACGAACAATGATTCCGTTTTTAATCACCATCAGCGAAAACGAAAAACGGATGCTCCTTGTTTTACTAGCGGCCGTCATCCTCGTTTTTGTTTTAATCGGTCTCCTTGGCCTACTCGTCAAGCGCATCATGTCTTCGCAAGCCAAGCGCGCGGATACATTTATGTATGATTTGGTCTACACAAAAGCGATTAAAAATCCCCGGCACTTTCGCCGCGTGGGTTTTAAAAAGAACCACCGCCTCCTCTTTCAGCAAAGCTGGATTCCTTTCTTAATCCTTTTAGTCGCGGCGGCTTTTCTTTTAATTTACATGGCCATCGCCGACCACTGGAATCTCAATGTCTTTGACTATTACGGCACGGACGGAACGGATGGCGAAGGCTTTACGACTCTGTTTTTTATCTTTGATTTTGCGAACGCTCCGAAATCGACTTTCTTCGGCATGCAAATCGTCTCGGATTGGCCGCCGCTTCTCTCCTCGCCCTATCTTTCAGCAAATGCCTGGCCCTCATATGTTTTTGTTCCTATCTTTCTAACGGGCGCCATTTGGTATCTCATCTGCGTTCAGGCCTTTATCGCCCGCACCTGGCGAATTCTCGTCATGTCGAAAAAGTCATTTGAAAAGAGCCTCGATAATTACGATGCGACCAAAAATCCCATCGATAATCCCTTACCGCCTCTTCAATAAGTTATCTAAATATAAAGCAATTACGAATTAAAGGCTTGCATCGCAATCGATATCATCTCGTAAAGGACGACGCCGACGAGCAGGATATCAATGATGATAAATAAGACAAAGAAGCGGCGGCTGGAAAGAGCTTTTTGCCGCTTTTTAATCTCCGCTAGTTCTTCTTGGGTCTTCTCTTGAATATCAACCATATTATATTAATATTTTATAGCATTTGCCGAACGGGGGTAAGGCTGAACATCGCGAATATTATTGATACCGGTAATATACATCAACAGGCGATCAAAGCCGATGCCGAAGCCGGCGTGGGGGCAACCGCCGTACTTGCGGAGGTCAAGGTACCACTGCAAATCGGGAAGCAGATGCAGCGCTTCCATCTTATCCTTGAGGATGTCGTAGCGGTCTTCGCGTTGCGAACCGCCGACGAGCTCGCCGACATAAGGCACGAGCAAGTCGCAGGCCGCGACCGTTTTGCCATCATCGTTTTGATACATATAGAAAGCTTTGAGCTCTTTGGGATAATCAATCAGAAAGACCGGACCATTGACAACCTTCTCGGTAATGTAGCGTTCGTGTTCGCTCTGGAGGTCCATGCCCCAGACGATATCGGCATTGTCAAACTTAACGCCGTCTTTGACGGCTTTCAGCAAAACATCAATCGCCTCCGTGTAGGTCATCTTCTTAAAATCGGATTCCAACAAAGCATTTAAGCGATCGAGTAAGGTATGCGATTGATCGAGGATGTTATTAAAAAATTCCATCTCTAACGGGCAACGATCCAAGACATATTCAATGCAGTATTTAATACAGGCTTCGATTAGCTCCATATCATCGCCTAAATCGGCGAAGGCAATCTCCGGTTCAATCATCCAGAACTCGCTGGCGTGTCGCGGCGTGTTCGAATTTTCGGCTCTAAAAGTCGGCCCAAAGGTATAGACATCGCGAAAGGCCATCGCGAAAGCTTCGACGTGGAGCTGACCGCTGACGGTTAAGGCGACATCTTTTCCGAAGAATTCATTGCTCTTTTTCGGACCGGTCACGACCGAGAAAGTCGCTCCCGCGCCTTCGGCGTCACTGCCGGTGATAATCGGGGTATGAACATACATGAAGTTCTGTTCCTGGAAGAAGGTGTGAATCGCCATCGTTAAGACATTGCGAACGCGAAAGACGGCACTGAAGGTGTTGGTGCGCGCCCTTAGGTGAGCGATGTCACGTAAAAACTCGACGGAATGATATTTCTTTTGCAATGGAAAATCATCCGCGCATTCGCCGACCAAATCGAGTTCTTTGACGTGAATTTCAAAGGGCTGTTTGGCTTCGGGCGTCAAAACAAAATCGCCCATCACGCGAATTGAGGAACCTGTTTTAATTTTTGAGATGGAATCGTAATTATTTAACTTATCTCGGGAGTAGACCAACTGAATGCCTTTAAAATTCGTGCCGTCGTTAAAATCGATAAAGCCGACCGCTTTATTATCGCGGTTAGATTTAACCCAGCCCTCAAGGTAAACGCCCTGTTTGAGCTTATCTTTAAATTCTTCATCATCGCCATAGGTGATGACATAAAGGTCATAGACGGTAATGCTTAAAGGTTCCATATTTTTACTCCACTGCTCGTTTTTTAATTATAACAATTAACACCGCATATATCACACACAAATCAGAATTTGTCGTAATCGGAAATCCGCCAGTTGGGATCGACGCCGATATCCATATTAGCGAATATCTTACGCTCATAGAGATGGTCGGCTAATTTGGCGATCATCGCCGCATTATCGGTCGTCGCCCATAAGGGCGGGATGATGACATCGACATCCGTGCCGGCAAAATGATTACTGATTTGTTCGCGCAGATACGAGTTCGCGGACACGCCTCCGGCCAAGACGACTTGCTTGACCTGATAGTGTTTAGACGCGGCAATCGTCTTATCGACGACCATGCCGATGGCGATATCCTGAAACGACTTGCACATATCAAAAACGTTGATTGCTTCGCCTTTTTGATTGAGCGAATTGACGAGATTGACGACCGCGGTCTTAAGACCGGAATAGGAGAAGTCAAAACCTCCATTGCGCAAGGGCGTCGGAAGTTTATATGTCGGTTTTCCGAGTTTGGCGTTCCGATCAATCGGCAGGCCACCAGGATAAGGAAGACCGAGGACGCGGGCGACTTTATCAAAGCATTCTCCGACGGCATCGTCTTTGGTTTCTCCGACAACCTCGAATTCGAGGTGCCGGGGCATATAGACTAATTCCGTATTGCCGCCCGATACGACCGTGCAAAGCATCGGAAACTGAAAGGGTTTAATGTATTCATTCGCGTAGATGTGGGCCGCTAAGTGATGGACGGGAATCAGGGGCTTTTGATATATCAAAGCCAAGGTCTTGGCCATCTGCATGCCGACGTGTAAAGCGCCGATCAGACCGGGGCCGCGGGTAAAAGCGAAAGCATCGACTTCTTCAAGTTTAACATTTGCTTTTTCGAGCGCTTCATTTAAGACGATCGTGATGTTTTCAGCGTGAAGGCGCGCCGCCATCTCGGGCATGACGCCACCGTATTTTTTATGCATCTCAATCTGGGTGGCGACGACATTGCTTAACAAAGTCCCATCACGAGTGATGGCGACTGCCGTTTCGTCGCAACTTGATTCGATGGCGAGAATTAAAGCCATACTAGATTAATCTCCTGACCATATACAAAGCATCCTCGCCGTTTGAATAATAGGCGGGCTTGATTAAGACGCCTTCAAAGCCGTGCTTTTCATAAAAGGCGATGGCGGCTTGATTATGGGTTCTTACTTCTAAGGTAATCGTCTCGACGATTTCGTTATATTCATTTTTTAAATGCTCAATCATCTTGTTAAGAAGCTCTGTTCCCAGATGCTGCTTGCGATATTTTTTAGCGATGGCGATCTGCGAGATGGTGCTCGAAGAAAAGGTGACCATAAAATCGATGAAGCCGGCGATTTCTTTGATGCCGTTTTCAATAACATCCAAGACAAAGATGACATTGATCGGATTTTCCGTCAATTCGTAAAGCCAGTCACGCCGGGTCCAGGGTGTGACAAAAGATTCTTCTTCGATTTCAAGAACGCGGTCTAAATCCGCGTTTTCCATGCGGCGAATAGCAGTTACAAAGCTCATAGCAAATCCTTTAGATAGACCGGCTTCAAAGTTAAGATATTTTCTACCGGGATACTCTTCTTTTTCGCTTCCAGCATTCCGTCAAGAACGCTGGGCTGATAAGCATCGATACCAAGATATTTGGCGTCTCCCGAAACGATGAAATCGGCATTGCCCTTAATCCAGGCAATCAGTTCATCGTTGGGCCATACTTTTTCTTCCACCAAGACTTGGCCATCGGCGTCATAGATGGCGACATAGCTGCGATTGCTGCGGGCATTAATGACTGAAATTGTCGGTTGATGCCGGCCTTTTTGCGAAATTAACGAAGAGACGGCATAGATTTTGATATCGAGGGCGAA
>DCUC01000051.1:7487-10294 GCA_002329705.1 Caryophanales bacterium UBA1424 | reverse complement strand
CCGATGTCTTTAGCGGATATATTATTGCGCTTTAAAATGGCATCGACTTCGACGGCCATCAGCTCGCTTTGCCGCTGCCAAGCCTGATAGGAGATGCGGTCGATTATGTGATTATCTTTTGCTAATCCGACGTTTAAATCGCGGTTCGCGCTGTCGAGGAGGAGGCTATACATTTTCCGTCTCCTTTAAGCTTTTGATGACTTGTTCATAGGCCGAGCCGATATTTTCAAAAGTGATGCGACGCGAGTTTTCGCCAAGCGCTTCAATGACGATGCGAAGATGGCTTGCCGGAATTAGAGGTTTAATGTAATCAGGCCATTCAATTAAGGTGACGCCTTCGCCTTCGATAAATTCTTCAAGCCCGAGTTCGCTATCGCGATTTTCTAAGCGGTAGGCATCGATGTGAAACATCGGAAGCCGTGCTTCGAAATAACATTTCATTATATTAAAAGTCGGCGAGATGACGCGTTCGAGGATATCAAGTCCTTTGGCGACGCCGCCGACAAAAGTCGTCTTGCCGCTTCCGAGCGGTCCATCTAAGGTAATGACCGCCCCGGGAAATAAAAAGCCCGCCAGCCGCTCAGCGACGCGCTTGGTCTCTTCACTTGATTTTGAAATAAATATGTATTTCAAGTCCCGATCCAACTTTCGCCTGCCATTATAGCAAATAACCGAATGTGTAGTATAATACTTCGTAGATTTATGTTAAAAGTCATCGTCATCGGAGCGGGCCCGATCGGCCTCTACCTCGCCGCAAGCCTTAAAAAGGCGAATATTTCACATCTCGTCCTGGAAGCCGGAGAAAAGGCGGGTGGTCAGCTTACCGCTCTTTATCCAGAAAAGGAAATCGTTGATCTGCCCGGCATTCCAAGTATTATCGCCAAAGATTATATTGCTCTCCTAGCCAAAGATGTCGATTTGAATAATTTCCGTTTTCGTCAGGAAGTCATCGACATCAAAAGCTTTGAAGACCACGTCGAAGTCATCGCTAAAGAAGACCGTTATCAAGCTGAATATATCATCATCGCGACCGGACTTGGTTTTTATAAACCAAAGCCAATGGGTTTAGCTCGCGAAAACGAGTTTGCCAATATTTTATATTCCTTATCGAGTTTTGATTTCCTAAAGGGAAAGAGAGTCGCCATCTTCGGAGGCGGGGATTCCGCCCTCGACTGGGCCAAGGAAATATCGCGGGTTACCAATAGCATCCATCTAATCCACCGCCGCCGCGAATTCCGCGGTAATTTTGAAACAATCAAAGATATCAAAGAAATAAAAATTCACACTCCTTATGTGCCAAGCCAGTTAATCATTGAAGATAACCACCTCCTTGGCGTCAGCATCAAACACGCCGAAGAAGAATCGTATGACAACTTATTTGTCGACTATATCCTCGTCAATTTTGGCAATGTCCCGAGTCCTGTCGCTTTTAGCGTTCCCAAACAAAATACCGGTATTATCTGCGATGAACATCGCTGCGTTTTGAACCGCGTCTATGTCGCGGGTGATGCCATCGGAGTGCCCGGCAAAATAAAAAGAATCGGTGATGGTCTTAAAGATGCCGATTCCGTATTAAAAACGATTCTTAAATTTTGACTTTGGTAAAGTGCTCGACAAACTCGTTATATAAAGCGTAGATCTCCTCGTCGATAAACGGGAAATCGCGCTTTTTTATCATCTCGTAGACTTTGTTGACCGAGAGGGCCAAAGTCTTTTTAATATCTTCGCTGTAATCAAGCGAATAGGCGTGGCGTTCGTACTCGTTTTGATCTAAAAGTTTTGTGGAGCCGCCCGGAAAGAGTTTGATGTCTAAGTCATAGTCGATATATTTGATGCAATTGGCGTGAATCACCGCCGGAGAGGCGATGTTTACATAGTAAGAGATGTCCTGACCTTCGTCTTTGAGCATGGCGATAACGTTCATCCATTCCTGTTTGAAAAAGATGAAGACGGCCGGCTCGCGGGTGTGCCATTTCCTGCCGTCGTGCTCGACGACGCTGGAGCGCACCGAAATTAAAATGATGTGCCGGTCGTTATCTTCCAAGACAAAGCCGTGGCTCCAGGCGCGATGCAGTTCCCCGTTATGTTTATAAGCTTGGATTCTAAGCCAGCGTCCTTCGTAATTCATTGTTATTTCCTATTAAGGAATCAAAACCCCCGGTTCCGATATCGGTTTTATTATAACATCAAAGTTTTAGGAGTGNNTCGGAGAGATTGACTAAATCATCGCGGTAACTGCGCGTCGCTTTGGGATTAAATGGCTTTTCTAATGGTAAAACCATTAAGACATCATCATAGCCGGCGCAGACAAAGGTTTTTCCTTTGTGGATGGCGATGGCGACATCAATTAAGATGTCATCCGTCGCAATCTTTTTTAAGGCCGTCATAACTTTTTTATTGACGAACTTCAAAGCCTCCGCGTTATTGGAATAGACGGCGATTTGTTTGTCGTCGCTGATGACATTAAGGTGCTCGACATTGGTCGGCGGGAGCGACTTTTCGTTGCCTTTGAGATAGACGATGATCGGCTCATCTTGGTCATAGCTGTTCTCGGCCATAAAATACTTGCCGACAAAAACGGGCGTCAGCTGCTTCGCGCCTTTGGTCTGACCGGCGGCGTCGCACACCGTAATCGGCATGCCTTTGTATTTATAAGTCGTCAGGTTGCGGCTTCCGACCTGAATGACATCTTTGTAAATTTGATTCTCGGTAAACTGGACGGGTTCGATCTTGCTTTCGACTTTGAAGTCGACATCCGCATAATCCCTTCCCTCAAAGATGAATTCCGTCGTGTTCTTATAGAACTC
>DCUC01000051.1:7269-7454 GCA_002329705.1 Caryophanales bacterium UBA1424 | reverse complement strand
AGGATGAGGAGGAGCGAGGCTCCGACGGTCGCGATGGTCAGATAAACGCTGATATCCAAAAAGACGAGCCAGCCGACGATGATGAGGGCTAAAGCCGCGACCGAAACGATCCATTTGACGATGTTCTGAACTTTATATTGCTTTAAAAAGACTTCGCGGGCAGCTTCGATATTTTTCAGGTTATC
>DCUC01000051.1:432-7200 GCA_002329705.1 Caryophanales bacterium UBA1424 | reverse complement strand
GTCAAACATAAAGTTTGCAGCGACTACAATATATCATAAGCGCCGCCAGTTACGAAAAGAAAGTGTTTATCATTATTAAGATAAACGGCTTTTAACCATCCGGTCCATGCGAATAATCGGATCATATAGACCGATCAGGACGGCGAGGACGATGCCGGCGCTGGGCAGGATATAAGTAGCGTTATACGCTAATGAGCCCCAAAAATCGACTTCGTAATAGATGACGCCCGAAAGCGTCGAGGCCAAGAGGCGCCCAGCGATGGCGATGAGCACGCCTAGGCATAAAAAGAGCATACCCTTAATATTGAACTTCGTGACTTTTTCGTTGACGATAAAGGGCTGAAAAATACCTAATAACGCCAATGAGCCATAGCCCAGTAGGTAGTCAAAAGGATAGGTGACAAGACCCCAGCCATCGAGAATGCATGTCGCAAAGCCGTACACCATGCCGGTGCCGACGAAACCTTTGATCGGCCCTTGTCTTAAAACCAGGATAAAAAGCGGGACCATCGTAAAGCCGATCGAACCGCCTGAAGCGCCGATGCGAATCTTGAGTCCCGGCAAGTCTAAGACGATGGCGATTCCCACCAACATTGCCATCTCGACGATCTGATATGTCGAAAAGGAATTTTTGCTGATCGCCGTCGTCAGACCGAGCAAGGCGGCCATAAACGACAGGACGATCGGAATGACATATGTCGTCAGAATCATGCTTAAGCCTAAGTGGTCATTAAAGAAAACAAGAAAATCGGGAAGGAGGATGAGGACGAGGCCAGAGAGCAAAAAAAGGGCCGTCGCCAGCGATTCGGAATGCTTTGTTTTAATCAGCAAAACGATCGAAGCGGCAGATGGAAGCAGAAACGAAAGAAAACTAAACATATCCAGGTTGGCCCCTTGAAAGCCAAAAATTATTTGCGCGCCGATATAAACGCTTCCGTTTCCAGCATAGAGCGGAAGGATGAAAAATAGCGTCGCCAGAAAGCCGAGCCCAGCGGCGATATAACGGATGATATTAGTTGATTTGTTCATAAAAAATTCCTCGGCCGGCGAGGAAGACAAAGATAAATCTTTATTTCCTCCGCTAGCATTATCTAGATCAGGTCAGGTCTTCTCCGGTCGCAAGAACTCTCAGCCCACGCGTGAGCTCCCTTTAGATAGTATAGCCTTTTTAGTTAGCCCAGACAATCGGCGAAAGATTGTGGCTCATTAAGAAGGTATTGGTTTTGGAAAAATGGCGGTTGCCGAACCATCCGCCGCGATTCGCGCTTAAGGGCGACGGGTGGACGGAAGTCAAAATGAGGTGGTTGGGATTTGTAATCTTTTTAATGTACTTTTTGGCAAAGCCGCCCCACAGCAAAAAGACGATTGGTTGAGGGAGTTGGTTAATATAGGTAAGGACATCGTCTATAAACATGTCATACTCGCTTCGGCGATGCGAAAGAGCCTCGCTTTGGCGAACGGTCAAGTAAGCGTTGAGAAGGAGGACGCCTTGCTTGGCGAGATAAGTTAAGTCGCCGTCATTTTTCATCTTGACGCCTAAGTCACTTTCGATTTCTTTAAAAATATTGACAAGGCTCGGCGGAAGCCTTGTCGAAGACGGAACGGAAAAGGAAAGACCCATCGCCTGATTGGGCTCGTGATAGGGGTCCTGGCCGATGATGACAACCTTGATATCTTCTGGCTTCGTCAGATTAAAGGCGTTGAAGACGAGGTGGCGGGGGGGATAGACGATATGTTTTGAATATTCCTCGTCGAGAAAAGTTTTTAGACTTTTCGCATAGTCCTTTGAAGCGATTTCTTTAAAAAATAAGTCCCAGCCCATACTGTTTTCCGTTGCTAACATTTTATTATATTAGCGTATCGATACAATGTATAATTGACATAGGATTTACCAATGCACGTATTATTCGTTTTCAATCATCCCGCTCCTTACAAAGTAAAACTCTTTAACGAGATTAATAAAAAAATACAAATTTCCGTTATTTTTGAACGGCTGAAAAATAAAGACCGGAATCCACTTTTTTACGAAAGCAGAGAAATAAGTTTCAACAACATTAGAATCAAGGGAATTAACATTGGGCTCGAGAACCATTTTTCGAATGGAATTGTCAAGCATCTGAAAAATAACTCCTATGACATTGTAATAATGAATGGGTGGCACACTTTTAGCGAAATGCTGGCTCTTAGATATTTAAAAAAGCACCACAAACCTTACTTTTTTTATATAAATGGCGGGATTATAAAGCGGAATGAGATTTCCTTATTTAAAAAAATTAAAACATATTTTATAAGTGGCGCGGAATTGTATTTTTCGCCTGACCAAAATTCAAATAAATACTTAACATATTATGGTGCTGATGAATCGAAAATCATCAATTATCCTTACTCAACAATTTATGAAAATGAGATAATCGCCAAACCCCTGAGTTCTGAAGAAAAAATGAGTTTGCGCAAAGCATTGAATGTCGTATGTACGAAACTGTTCGTTTCATGCGGCCAGTTTATTCAAAGAAAAAATTATTTGCGCTTAATAAACTATTGGAAATCACAACCCTCCGAAAACGTGCTTGTAATTATTGGAGGTGGCAAGGAGAAGAACAAGTATTTGAAACACATTGAAAAATTGGGTTTAAAAAATGTTAATATTTTTGATTTTGTCCCTCATTCGAAACTATTCATGTATTTCCGAGCTGCCGATTCTTATATTTTTCCAAGCAAGGAAGATATATACGGACATGTAATTAATGAGGCTCTTTCTCAAGGGCTTCCGGTTATATCAAATAAAAACGTTAATTCTGCCCTTCGTTTAATTAACAACGGCAAGAACGGACATATAGTCAATATCGAAAATGATGACGAGGTTTCAAACGCCATACAAAGTGTAATAGAAAATAGCAATATGCCTTATGAAGCCATCAAAACAGCGAAAGAAAACACTATAGAGACAATGTCAGAAGTGCACATTAAAGTATTTAAGGACTGGATGGAACGCCGATGAAAATCCTCTATGTCTCCGGAGCGATGAAGGATGGTGATTTTAACATTTATGTTAAAAATGCCAAGTATCACATCAATCCCAGCAACCAGAACTTCCATTACCGTTTTTTAAAAGCCCTCGCCACTCAAACGGCTGTCACCGCGCTTACGCTTCGGCCTTTTGCTAAAGGCCTCTTCGATTTTCAGGAACTCAAAAGCGAAGAGGCGATGGACGGCAATATTACTTTTAAGTATTTGGCCGATAAAGCAGGTCGCGTCTACAAGTTGTGGCATAGAAACAGAAGCCTGACCAAATGTTTATCTGACGAAATCAAGACTTTTGGCAAAGATGCCATCATCCTCGTCGATGCGATGAAGTTTGTTTTAGCAAAGGCAACGCTTAAGGCCGCGAAGAAAAACGGCATCTCTGTCTTTGCCATCGTCACCGATAATCCTCATCTTCTATCAAATGAATCTCGTTTCTATGTTCGCGCCATCAAGTCGCTTTATCAGAAATACGATGGTTTTATTACCCTATCAAGCGGTCTTAATGAATTAGCCAACAAGAAAAACAAACCCTCTTATGTTTTTAGCGGCTTTGCCGAAGCCTTGCCGGAGTTAACAAAACCCGAGACAAAACCGTACTTCTTTTTCGGCGGCGCGCTTTATGAGCGCTATGGTGTTTTAAACATGATTGAAGCCTTTCGACAAATCAAGACCGACCGCGAACTATTGATTGCCGGTCACGGACCATTAATCGCCCGCATTCAGGAAATAACTAAAGAAGATACTAGAATCCACTATCTTGGAATGCTGAGCCGCGAAGAGGTTCATAAATATGAGCAACACGCTGATTTAAACATCAATCCGCGATTGTTTGACGAAAATCTCGATAAATATTCCGTGCCGAGCAAGGTGCTGGAGTATCTTGCCAGCGGCGCGCCACTTCTTTCGACGCTGCATACGACTCTTCGCGATGAATTCTGCGGAGAGGCCATCTGGGTCAAGGATGGCTCGGTCGATGAGCTTCGCAAAGCGATGAATCTCTTTTTAAATGTTCAAAATGACGATATGAAGAAAAAAGCCCTTCTGGCAAAAGAAAAGGTACTCGCAAAATACGGTTTAGAAAATCAGGGCCAACTGATTTACGAATTTTTAGTATCTAACAGCTCACGCTCAATCAACTGAGCGACGCGGCGAATTTCAAAGTGCTCTTCGTAGTACAATTTATTTTGCCGACCCATCTCTTCTTTTTTATCTGCCGGAAGATCGATAATTGTTTCCATCGCTTTAGCGATACTTTCGGCGTTTTGGTCGGCCAAAACCGCGCCTTTTGTCTTGACGAGCACATCGCGGCCATCGCCGCTTAACGATCCGATGATGGGGCGACCATATTTTAAATACTGGACGAGTTTGTTGGGAATTGTCTTTCCGACTGTTCCCCCTTCTTTTAACGGCACGATTAAAGCGTCGGCGTTAGCGTAAAGCGTGACAGCTTTTTCTAAAGGCAGAGGTCCGTAGTAAGTGACGATATCTTTTAAGTTATTGTCAGCGATGTATTTTTTCAGGTTTTCAGATTGAAGACCCATGCCGGCGAGATGAACTTCGACATCACCCCGTGTTCCGATGATTTTGCCGGCTTCGGCGATTTCACCGATGAGTTGAAGGGTGCCGATGTTTCCGACATAGACAAAGTTGTATTTTTTCTTGAAAGTTGCGGGCGGAAGGTTTTCATGCACGCCTAAGGATGGTTGGGGAACATAGGGAAAGGGTTTGTCGATAATATGTAGTACTTCTTTGAAGTAATCGGCAAATGAGGGCGAAGATACCATGATTTTGTCGCAGGCCAGATAGAGGTTGCGGCTCCAACGAAAAAGCATTTTATACATCGGCGAATCTTTCTTTACGGCACCCGTCACCACCGTCGATTCGGGCCATAAGTCAAGGCAGTGAAGGACGTGTTTTACCTTGTGCTTTTTAGCATATAAAACGGCCGGAGCAATTGAAATTACCGGCGAGAGTGAGACCGACAAGACGACATCGAACTGCTCATTAAAACGCCGCATGAAAGCTTTCGCGTTACGATGAAAGGAAAGGTAGTTGCGAATAATCGAGAGGCGGCTCTGCTTGCGGGGATATAAATTAACGCGATGGACTTTGACGCCATCGATGATTTCGTATCTCACCTTGCGATACGCGGGGATTATTTCGTTATAGCAGTAGTTGGGTTTGCCGGTGACGACGCTGACATCGTGCCCTAAAGAAACGAGCTCGGCGCATATATCGGAAACGGTGAAGCGCTCGGGATAATAAAACTGGCAGACGACGAGGATTTTCATAGTTCGTTTTTACTATAACATAGTATCGCATATTTTCTTTACGGCCTTTATAAAAATCGAAAAAGGCAATGAATTTTTCATCGATTTCCCATATAATCAATTTGATTATGCACGAGACAACCAGAACTAACGTCATCGTAAACTTAACCAGGACAATCGTATTGACGATTCTTTCCTTTATCACCTTTCCGTTTGTCTGCCGCGTCTTGGGTGATGAGACGCTCGGACTATACACATGGGCCAATACTTTCGTCTATTACTTTCTCATCCTCGCCCGCATCTCAATTCCGAACTTCGCCATTCGCGAATGTGTCCGCGTCCGCGATGATAAAAAGGCGTTGAGCAAAAAAGCCCAGGAATTTTTCATTCTCCAATCGATTACGACCCTCCTTTCATTTGCGTTGATGCTCGTCTTTGTCTTTTCGGTTCCCGAGCTATTCACTAACCGCGAAATCATCTTTATCCTCAGCATCAATTTCTTAACCGGCGTCTTCTCCTTTGAATGGATTTATATCGCGCTTGAAAAGCACTTCTACATGGCGATGCGTTCGATAGTTATTTTAACGATCAGCGCCATCTGCATCTTCGTCTTCGTCAAATACCCCGAAGATATATATCTTTACGCTTTCTTCACCGTCGGCGTGACCGTCCTCACCGTCTTATCCAATCTCTTCTATTTACCGAGCTTTATCTCGTTTAAAAAAGAGGGATCTTATGATTTTAAATCATACATCAAGCCCTTGCTCGTCTTATTTAGCATTTCTGTCGTCCTATCTTTATATAATCAAAGCGATACTTTTATCCTCGGCTTTTTAAACGCAGACAAGGCGGAAGTCGGAAGTTATTCGGTCGGGTTAAAGGGCGTCGATGTTATCATCGCCATCACCACTTCTTTAAGCGTCGTCTTCATGCCGCGGGCGAGCTATTACTATCAACTCGAAGACAAATCGTTTTTTCATAAACTGACGAAGTACTCGCTTAACATCACTCTTTTCATCGCCATTCCTGCCATCGCCTCGATGACGACTTTGAGCGAGCCGATCACGCGCCTGATATCCGGCAACTATCTAGGAGCCGGCGGCGACTTCCAAGAGTCGTGGACGATTCTTACCATCCTCGCCTCCTTGATGGTCACATATTCAATCGGCGATATCATCTACACGCAAGTGCTCATTCCGATGAAGAAAGAAAAGATTTATCTCTACACCATTCTCATCGGCGCCGTCCTCGACATCGTCCTTTCCATCCTCTTAGGTCTCTTTGTTTTCAAGGCTCATCCCGCGATCGGCGTGGCCCTCGCCACCGCCGTCACCGATGCCTTCATCATCGTCTTTCTCCTCATCAAGACATGGAGGTGGACCGGGCATGCCGTCTTTAATATCAACAATCTAAAAATCATGGCTCTGGGAGTCGCGGTCGCCCTTGTTTGCCTCTTCATCGGACCGCTCCTCTT
>DCUC01000051.1:0-259 GCA_002329705.1 Caryophanales bacterium UBA1424 | reverse complement strand
GGGAATTCCAGTTCGCGGTGTTGTCGTTATGGGTCATGACCGTGATTTGAAGGGAATTATCGCAGCCGTTAAAGACGTTGGCCGCCATCGCCACGACGCTTGACGGAATCGTAATCGCGGTAAGGCTCGTGCAGTTTTCAAAAGCGCGGTCCTTAATAGCTTGAATCGAGGCGGGAATAATAACCGCTGTTAAGGAGACACAACCTTTAAACAAGTTCGTGTCCAAAACGATATAGCTCGCATTCGTGGGAAGAGTTAC
>DCUC01000065.1:11324-11458 GCA_002329705.1 Caryophanales bacterium UBA1424 | reverse complement strand
GTCATCCACCAGCCCGGAACCGATACATTTAACACCGCGGCTCTATCCGTCATCTCCGGCGACAGCGACGCTTTAATCGCCGAATATCCGGTCGCCAGAGCTATCGTCAACGCCAATCCGTCGTTGGCCATCGT
>DCUC01000065.1:6917-11291 GCA_002329705.1 Caryophanales bacterium UBA1424 | reverse complement strand
GTCGCGGAAGGCAACAGCGAACTGCTCGGAGAAATCAATATCGGATTGCTTACGTTAAGCGAAGAAATCCGTCAGACGATGATGGACGGCGCGATCAGCCGTTCCGGAGTGTGACGCCATGACTTCGCTTGATCGAATAGGATACTTGCTCGGCAAATACGGCGACCTCTTTTTAAAGGGCGTCGGCGTCACTCTGCTCTTAGCAATTGTCGGCACCGCCGTCGGCCTCATCCTCGGCCTCGGCTTAGCTCTGTTACGCAATTTAAAACGAACTCCGCAAGACGCGCGGATCAAAACATTTTTTAAAGTTATCGCCTCGGGCTTTGCCCGCATCTATATCGAAGTTTTTCGCGGCACACCGATGATGGTTCAGGCCATCATCATCTATTTCGGCGGCAAGATGATTGGCGTTCCGTGGACATATCTAACCTGCGGCCTCTTCGTCATCTCGATTAACACGACCGCCTATATGGCGGAAATCATCCGCTCGGGCATCAACGGCGTCGACATCGGCCAGATGGAAGCCTCAAGAAGCCTCGGGATGAGCAATTTCCAGGCGATGGTCTATGTCATCTTTCCGCAGGCTCTTAAAAACGCCATACCGGCCATCGGCAACGAGTTTGTCGTCAACATCAAGGATTCATCCGTTTTAAACGTCATCACCGTCTCCGAGCTCTTTATGGCCGCTAAAATCGCTTCCAGCGCGACCTACTTTTACATCGAATCATATCTCATCATCGCCGTCATCTATTTGACATTGACCATCATCTTCAGCCAAGTGATGAAGATTGTGGAAAAGAAGCTGAACGCTCCGTTCGTGCCCAAGCTCAGAAAGGTCTTCCATGCCTGAGGAAATCATCCGCGTCGAAAATGTGACCAAGAGTTTCAACGGCGTCGAAGTTTTAAAAGATGTCTCTTTTTCGATTTACAAAGGTGAGGTCGTCGCCATCATTGGGGCTTCCGGAGGCGGCAAATCAACCCTGCTCCGCTGCCTCAATCTTTTAGAAAATCCCGATGCCGGCCACATCAGTATTCATGGCATTCATATCAACGACAAAAAATATGATGTCGATAAACTGAGAACCAAGATCGGCATGGTCTTTCAGTCGTTTAATCTCTTCAATCATCTCAACGTCCTCGAAAACTGCATCCTGGCCCAGGTTAAAGTCTTAAAGCGCAAGCGCAAGGAAGCCGAGAGCATCGCACGCCTCAACCTCGCAAAAGTCGGTTTGAGCGACCGCATCTTATTTAAGATTCCGCAGCTAAGCGGCGGCCAGAAACAGCGCGCCGCCATCGCCCGCGCCTTGTGCATGAATCCGGAAATCATGCTCTTTGACGAACCGACCAGCGCCCTTGATCCGGAGATGACCAAAGAAGTCCTCCAGGCCATCAAGCTCCTCGCCAGCGAAGGGATGACGATGGTCATCGTGACGCACGAGATGGAATTCGCCCACCAAGTGGCGACGCGCATCATCAAAGTCGATGCCGGGCACGTCAAAGAATAATCATCATTATCGCTTTTATAACACGGTTTCTGCTTTTTGCGCCGAAGCCGTGTTTTTTTAATAAGGATGATTGTGGCCAAGAACTGCAACGATTAGATATGCCAAAACATTCCCTTTTGCACATTGTTCAAACTTCGCCATCAAAGACCCCATCCTAAGGATGCAATCAGAGAGTGGCCTCGCTTTTTTGCTTAAAAGCAACATCCTGTTATAATAACTTAATAATCAAGGATGCCGCTTTTCGTTTACCGATAAGCCGCAGATGGCAAAGGAGGCCAGTACATGAAGGTAGGAATAATTCACACGTCAAACAAGAGAAAGGAAAAACGTTATCCGGTCCACGCCAGGCAGCTGACGGAGCTTAATCCGGAGCACTTGCATAAAATAATATTCGAAGAAGGCTATCCCGGACTCGAGACTTTGCCGAAAGATTTAGTCAAGACCGCAAAGCGCGAAGATATCTTTAATGAGGTCGACTTAGTCATTCTCCATAAGCCGGTTCCTGATGATTATCTTTATTTCCGCGAACACCAGATTTTATGGGGCGCTCTCCACTGTGTGCAAACGCCGAGCATCGTCGACCTCGCCATCAATAAAAAAATGACGCTTATAGCTTTTGAACAAATGCTGACGCCGAACGAGGACGGGAAAGACCAAAGCATCTTTTACCGTAATAGAGAGGTGGCCGGCGTTGCCTCTGTCGTTCATAGCTTGTCGCTGATCGGAATGACGGCCGGCTTATACGGCAACAAGAAAAAAGTCGCCGTCATCGGCTATGGATCGACAGGTAAAGGCGCCATCAAAGCCCTCTTCGGCTTGGGGGCGGAGCAAATCAGCGTCTATTCGCGGCGCAGCCGTTCGCAAATCAAGGTTGATGACAGCCGACTAGTATTTAAAAAATATCATTCGGAAAACGGTCGCGTGACGATGGAGGGGAAAGCGCCTTTTGAAGAACTTTCCCAATATGACATCATCGTCAATTGCATATTGCAAAACCCCCTGAAGCCAATCGTGTTTATGACCAGCCAGGAAGCCTTGAAAATCAAGAAGATGCTTTTGATAATCGATATTAGCTGCGATGCCGGCATGGGCTTTGAATTCGCTAAACCGACATCATTCAGTGAACCGATTTTTAATGTTGGAAAGGTCGTCTATTATGGCGTCGATCATAGCCCCAGCCTCTTTTATCGGGATGCCTCTTATGAGATTGGCAAAGCCGTAATGCCTTATTTGAAATACATCCTTGATCACGACACATATCGCGGAAATAAAATTCTCGAGAAAGCCGTCGACATCGAGGAGGGCGTCATTAAAAACCGCGAAATCATCACCTTTCAAAAGCGTTGATTTTAATAACTGCCTTCGATACAGAAGGATGTTCATGCAAATGCAAAGAGGGCATGGAAACAATTCCGTGCCCTTTTATATTTGATTCGGCGCGGAATACCGACACTCGGCGAGATTTATGCGATTATCGAGTCTGACGGGCCGGGCAAATTCAAAACTTGTCGTTTAGCACCACAATTATTCGCAAGTCATATATACAGTCTTCAAGATGTAGTATTACAATAAAACTAATTCGTATTATCAATAGGGGCGTTATTATGAATAACTTAAACCATCTTCGCCACAAGCATCCGCGCTTATTTTTCCTACTTATATTAATTTCATTTAATGTGCTGTTAATGATTGTGGCGACATTAATCGTCTATTTTGCAATCGGGGGGTACGCAAATCTCTGGGATGCCTTTTCGACACTGGCCATCACCTGGTTTCTCGATCCCGGTTTCTACAGCAATGAAGGAAATGACGGCGTTAAAATTCTTTCGATGATCGTCGTCCTGACGGCCATGGTGAGCCTCAACGGCGGCATCATCGCTTTCTTCTCAGCTTTGTTGATGGACTTTCTCGACACGATTCGAAGCGGCACCGGCAAGCTCCGCGTCAGCAACCATATCTTAATTCTTAACTGGAGCAGCGAAGTCGGTGAAATCCTCGTCAGCTACTATCACGACACCGAACCGACGACCGCCGTCATTCTCTCCGACAAACCGCGCGCCGAGGCGGAAAAAGCCATCAAAGAGAGTTTCTTTAATAATGGCATTAAAAACCCGGGCCGAAAGCTTCGTTACTTTGTCCTTCAGGGTGATCCTTTGTCCGGGGCAGATCTCGACTGGGCCGATGTCACGCGCGCCAGGAGCATCATCATCCTCAACGCCAATAAATACGAATCGCCAAGTGACAATGACATCGATGTCTTAAAAATATTAATGCTTTTGAAGCCGACTAAAGAGCAGACGGTCGTCGTCGAAGTTTCAGATGCGAAGACCGATGAATTGATAAAATCCGGTTTTACCGGAAATAGCAGCCACGAAAGCGACAAAGTCGTCTTTATCAATCAAACCGCCATCATGGGCTTCATCATCGCCCAGACGATGGTCTTTCCCTATTTAAGCGATATCTACGGCGAGCTGCTCGGCTTCAGCGGCGCGGATTTATACACCGAAAAAACAAGCGAGCCGGTTTCCGATTACCTGAAGCGCCACTCGTATGCTTTGCCTGTCTTTCACAAGACGATTGACGGCGAAGACCATCTCCTGATCATGGCCGACAATCAAAAAGATGTCGCCATCACGCGAGGGGATGAAGACGAGCTTCCGCCTTTGGTCAAGTTAAAATTCGAGGAGAGACAGTCGCCTCTGACCCACCGTGATGTCTTGATTATCGGCGATAACGACAAGCGTTACTTCATCGTCGACAGCCTGAAGAAATACACCCTCGACAGCGGCAATAAAATCCACGTCGAGCAAAAAGACGATATCAGCGAAGCGATTATTCAGGAGATTCGCCAAGGCCGTTACAGCAAGGT
>DCUC01000065.1:5085-6844 GCA_002329705.1 Caryophanales bacterium UBA1424 | reverse complement strand
GTCAATCCCCGCAATGCCCAGATTACGACGAGATACGGCATCAAGTATTCGATTCTGACAAATCGCTATATCAGCCGCATCATCTCGCAGACGAGCAAAAACCCGGTCTTCTATCCGTTTATCGAAGATCTCTTTACTTATGATGAAGAGTCATCAGATGAAGAATCCTATGAGATGTACATTCACGAAGCTTCCGAGCTCATTTCCTTTGACGAGAAAAAACAATATGTCTTTGAGACGCCTTCTCATCTCGTCCGTTCCTTCTATGAGCAAAACCCGAATGACCCTTATGTCGTCATCGGCATCGTCAACGAAGACAAAAACGATCTCCATCAGTACAACGTCAAACTCTTCAGCGAAAATCTCGACGCGAAAGTCTATCTGCTCGTCGAGCCGACCACTAAGCTAATTATCGTCGCTAAATAAATTATTTAGGTTCACTGTCTTCAGAAGCGTGTTCTGCTTTCGCTTTGTCTTTTTCGGCGACGGCATTCGTGTCAAGCGACTTACGGAAGACGACATATCTTTGATATAAGAATTCAGTTACAAAGTTCAAAACCATGTTCATGGCCAAAACCAGATATTCGTTCCAGCCGTTTAAATCGCAGAGCCACCACTCGAGCAAGGTCGATAGCGGAGCGAAGACAGCATAGAAAGCGAAGACGAGGAGCATGGCGATTGGAACATTGGCCGCGGACTTAAAAGTGAAACGGCGGTTAAAAGTGAAGTTCCAGATGACCGATAAGATCAAAGCGACGAGATAAGAGAACCAATAGCCAAAGGCCCCGCCGTCGACAAAGATCACTTCATTCAGGAGAGTAAAAGACGCAATCTGAACGACTCCGGCGGATACCGAGAAGAGGAAAAACTTCAAAGCCCGAATTAAATCTTTTTTGCGTTCTGCAGTCATAACTTGCTCCTTTGCTTATGCATTTAGTTCTTTAAACAAAAGTTTATTCGCTTTATAAAGTTTCTTAAAGACCAAGTAATTCTTATCATAAACAGCGCTTAGCGCGGGATTAGGCGTGTAGATGCCGGTGACGGGAATAAAGTTTTTAATCTCTTTGATTTCCTTAATTATTCCGAGGCCGACGCCGATGACAGCCGCCGCCCCGACCGCGCCGACATTCTGGGGATTTTCGACGACTTCAATCGTCCTGCCCGTGATATCGGCCAGCATCTGATTTGTGACTTTAGAGAGAGCTCCGCCGCCGACAAAACGAATCGGATTGGAGGTCTTAATCTTCTTATCCTGGCATTCGAGCATCCACCTTAGATGAAAGCAAATTCCCTCTAAAACCGCCCTTATCAGTTCGGTTTTTCCGGTTTCCAGGCGAATATTGAAAAACATACCCGCCGCATTGGGATCTTCAAACGGGCAGCGGTTTCCATGGAGCCACGGCGTGAAGATGACACCACCGGAACCAGGCACGGCTTTAGTGATTGTCTCCGTCAAATAATCATATAAACTCGTATACAGTTTTTCTTTGTCGCAGGTGATATCTTTCTTTTCAAGGTAGATGCCGATCTCATCTAAAGCGAGATGGTCTTTGACCCATTCAAGGCTCTTGCCGGCCGTTTCCATCTCGGCAAAATAATTAAAGCGGTCCGCTTCAAGAGCGACGACTGAGGCAATCATCGCTTCGATGTCGACGACTTGTCTGTCGAGGATGGTCGACACCCACCCCGATGTCCCGGAGTAGATGTGCGTCTCACCGACATTGACGGCGCCTGCGCCGATGCCGATCAGCGTCGCGTC
>DCUC01000065.1:4050-4950 GCA_002329705.1 Caryophanales bacterium UBA1424 | reverse complement strand
TAAAGAAAAGTCGAATAGGCCGAATCGGGCGTCATGATAAAGCGGCCTGTCGCCCGGGCGATGAGATATTCTTTGACATCTAACCACTTATGCGTCTTTTTAAACACTTCGGGTTCATTCTTTTCGACCCACTTATATTTCCAGAGCGGATCTTTAACGCTTAATGAGGCGGCCTTGGTAATCATCAGACTTTTTAACAATTTAACGAGATTCGCGCCTTCGAATTCCAGACCTCCCCCCATCCCTTCTTTGAGCTCTTGTTTGGATCTTTGGTCCATATAGCTCATCGCCGGGCGTAAGGCTTTGCCTTTTTCGTCAACTAAGACGAGACCCTGCATCTGCGAGCAGAAGGAAAGGCCGGCGATATCGACTGGCAAGACCGCGCACTTTTTAAAGAGCTCGGCGGTCGTCTTGGCCATCGCCTGCCACCATTCGTCGACATCCTGTTCGGCGCCACCATTATCAAGTAAGTAAAGACCGTAGCTCTGATGGGCGCTCGTAATTAAAGTAATTGTCTTATCGATGCCGAAAAGGCAGGTTTTGACTCCTGTCGTCCCGATGTCGTAGGCGATGACATATTTCATGCGCGCTTACCTCGTTTCTCTACTTTGCTTTATGAGGGATTTTACCGCGGTCAAAAGTAAAGGCTGATTCGATAAATTTTAAAAACTCCTGAACGACTCTTTCATCTTCTTTCAAGATGCCATCGCCGCAGAAGATTTTATAGCGTTCCATATAGTATTCGCAACTATACGAAAACTGCATCATCATCAGCAAACTGTCAAAGAAGAAAGCAAACATCGCCGGATCGATATCCTGGCGAATATCGCCTTCCTGCATCGCATTAGCGATGAACTGGCTGTACACCTGCGAGGTCATCCCCTCGATGCGCTTGGCGAG
>DCUC01000065.1:1003-3911 GCA_002329705.1 Caryophanales bacterium UBA1424 | reverse complement strand
ACGACCAGGCTCTTGTCGAGGCAGGCCAGAAAGAAAGCTTCCTTGTCTTTATAATATTTATAAAGCACACCGACGCTGATGCCGGCTTTCTTGGCGATGACATTAATATTCGCGCGGTCTAAACCATGTTCGGCAAACTCATTGATTCCCGTCTCGAGAATCGCGTCGATTTTTTCGGAAGTCAGTTTTTGTAACATGGTTATGCTCCTATCCTTTTAATTTGGAATATTTTCGAGTATAGACAATTCTTTGCAGCCAGCTGTCGATTTGACCGAGTGAACGACCCTTCTTTGTCAAGGCGACGAGCATCGCCGCCAGGCACTGTTTATGAAGGATCATCGCCACCGCCTGAGCTTCGTATTCGTTAACGCCTAAGCATAACGCGCCGGCGCCTTTAACGAGGGCGGCACTGCGCCCTTTTAAGTTCTTGACGGCTTCTTCTATTTTTCCGCACCGAACGGAAACGCCGACGATCTGGGCGACNNATCAGGGCTATCATCATAGATGATGTGCTGCGATTTGCTAAGCGCGGTGACATCTTCGGGAATGCTGATATCCGCAAATGCTTTAGGAGTAAAATTAACTTCTTCGACAAATTCGCGAATGTATTTATTTCTGAGCTCTTCGAAAGAGCCGACATCTGTCAGCCGGTATATTTCCTTTTCGGAAGAGCGTTCTAAAGCAAAGGCGCGGTTAAAGGCTTCTTCCATCGAGGCGCCGACGCTGAGCGCGCCATGCGAGCGAAGCAAAAACGCCGTACTTCCAGGATTATCTCTTATGACCTTCGCGGCATTCCTGGCGAGCTTCTTCGTCGAAGAGATGCCATAGGCAGCATTGGGGACATAGTCACCCAATAAACTTCTCTCTTCTTTAGCGACATTAAAACCTTCGCCTAGGACGCTTAAGATTGAAGCGTTTAGCTGATGCGTGTGAATGACAAAATTGACATCCTTGCGGTATTTATAAACGGCGGCGTGAATGCCCTTTTCGCTCGAAGGCTTGATGTCGCCTTCGTAAGAGCAATCGTCAATCTTCATTAAGACGATATCACTCGGTTTTAAAGTGTCATAGGCCCGCCCTTTGGGCGTGACGACAAAATGCGCGTCGGAAACACGCGCCGAGATGTTGCCCCATGTCCGGGTCACCAAGCCTGACCTGACGAGTTTTAAACCGGCTTCAACAACCAGTTCCCGGGCTTTTTGGAGGCGTTCATTCATAGAATGATTATTCTCCTAATTTGCCGCATTTGGCAAAGACGCGGTCAAAGCGCAATAAGACTTCGTCGATCATCTCTTCGGTGTAGGCTGCGCTTGTATATAGCCTTGTTCCGGCTAAAGTGACGAGACCTTCGGCCATATAGGCCGCGCCCATATGTTCCATCTCTTTTTGGCGAATGCCGGTCTCTTTTAAAATGCTCGGTATCGTCCACGGCTTTTTCCAGTTGATGACAAAGTGCATCGTCCCCGCATTATCGAGATGGACGATGGAACCTTGGTTAAAAACCACAAACGGCAAATCGTATTTCTTTACTAATGCTTGTAAACCTCTAGTCAGTCGGTCGCCCATTTTTCCTGCGACTTCGCAGGCGTTCCGTTTTTGAATTTCACATAGTGTGTAGTAGCCGGCAACGCATGATATCGGCGTGGCCGCGAGCGTGCCGCCGCATAAGGCCTTGGGAACTTTCTTGCCCGAGGAGTCAAGTCCGGCCCCTAAATAGGCCATCACATCTTTATGACCGCCGACACCACCCGCGCCGGGATAGCCGCCAGCGACGATTTTCCCAAAAATAGTCAGATCGGGATCGACGCCGAAATAACCCTGCGCGCCGCTTTGTCCGATTCGAAAGCCGGTGACGACTTCGTCGAAGATGAGCAAAGCGCCGTATTTTTTGGCAAGGCGTTCCGTGCCTTGAATGAATTCTTTAGATAACGGTCGCGTGCCGCTTTCCGGTCCGACCGGTTCGATGAAGATTGCAGCCGTGCCCCCGCTTAATTTATTAAGGCGCAGTTTTCTTTCCAAATCTTTTAAGTCATTGGGGAAAAATTCCTTGGTGTGTTTAAAGACAAAGCCGGGAATGCCTTTGGCCATGATGCCCTTTGTGCCCGGTACGCGCAGGCCATAGGCTAATTGATCGGACCAGCCGTGATAGGCGCCACCCATCTTAAGGATGTTTTTGTGCTTTGTTTTTAGGCGGGCGATGCGAACGGCCACCATGCACGCTTCCGTTCCGGAACCGAGCATGCGAAAGCGTTCCACGGATGGAAACATCTCGGAAATCTTCTTGGCCAGTTTATATTCGTATTCGTGAAAGAGACCAGTTGAAGGTCCGCATGTATTTAGTAATTCAATTACTTTATCTCTAACGGCGGGGTCGTTGCTGCCGATGATGGTCGGTCCGCCGGCCTGGAGGAGGTCAAAGTACTCATTGCCGTCGATATCGTAAAGCTTCGCGCCTTCGGCTTTGGTGACGACGATGGGGAAGGGGTAATTAAAGGCTAAGTTGTGCTGGACGCCGCCGGGAATGATTTCTTTGGCGAGGCCGATCATTTCCTTAGATTTAAGGCATTTTTTGTTAAAGTAGTTTTCGACATAGTCGTTGAGATGCTCTTTCTTGATGGAGTAGACCGGTTTTTTAATTAATTCATCTAATTGTTTGGTGACTAAAGTTGCATCCAGGTATTGATCGATGCCGAAACCATTATAGGCCATGCTTATCTCCTTATATATCTCGTGAGTGATTGCTCACACCTTACGATTTAAAATTAACATGCCAAAAAACGACTGTCAACAAGATATCAAAAAAGCAGCCGCGAAGATGTGCGGCCGCTTCATTAACATACATTTGTTTGCTATTTTATAGCAAAATTAATAAAGCTAATGTTGATCTATGACTTTATAGGATGGCGAC
>DCUC01000065.1:302-963 GCA_002329705.1 Caryophanales bacterium UBA1424 | reverse complement strand
GCTCTCCTCCCAGATGCGGGCGAGGACGATGCCGCTTGCGGCCAGACTATCAATGTGTTCACTAAAGAGGAAGCAGGCGGGATTAATACCCATCGAACAGACGGTCTGAATGACGAGACCGCCGGTTGTGGAACCAATTGTGATCGGTAAGCATAAAGCTTTGCCGGTGATGTTCTTTTCGTAGATATCGGGATTGTTTTGATCGGAGACTAAAACTTCTTTGGCGTTCTTTAAGGCGCTTTTTTGGAAAGTCGCCAAAGTGTTGACGCCTTGGTGAGAGACGACGGCTTCGCCTTTAAAGTAGCCGGGAGCGATGACTCTTCCTTTGAATTCCTTCATACTAGTTAACCGCCTTTCCGACGAGATAATTCAGAATCTCTTGGTCTTTATAATAACGGGCAATCGAATAGGTTCTCAGTTTATTCGAGCTCGTCATGATTCTCCTTACTTTAGTAAGAGGATTGTTGGTGTACATCAAAGGACAGATGGAGGCGACCTTGACGCCGGTGGCCAGCAGTTCTTCATACTTCGGTGTCTGTTTAAACTTTACCAAGACATCGGGGGCGGTCGTCATAATCGTCCTGACTTTGACTTTCTTGCGCCCGGTTTCTTTAAGACCGGCAACAATCTTGTCGGTCCAGTCGTTAATCTGCTTAAAGGT
>DCUC01000065.1:0-147 GCA_002329705.1 Caryophanales bacterium UBA1424 | reverse complement strand
GATATAAGGAACATCTTCCATGACCTTCATGCCGATCGCGCTTCCTAAGATTTGGGCTTCGGGGACTTTACTTGTTTTGATGATTACTTTCCAGGAGGCTTTTCTTCCTTCGTCGGTTATAAAACCGAATTCCGGAACTAGGCCGAG
>DCUC01000064.1 GCA_002329705.1 Caryophanales bacterium UBA1424 | reverse complement strand
TAGTGTTCTACCATTGAACTACACCTGCATGAAAGCGATGCGAGTATCATTATAAAGAACTGTGCGCGATTATTCAAGCACCAAAAAATGTGATAAAATATATTATTACTCTTAGAGTAAAGGAAAAACGCTATGGATGCCTTCAAACAACTAGCCGAACTAATCTTTCCCGAAGTCCAAGAAACGATCGAGGACCTAGAAAAACGCTACCCTCCCCGCAATCTAAAAGATGGCGCGCAGGTGACGCGGTTTGCCCCCTCCCCGACCGGCTTTTTGCATACCGGCTCCCTCTTTACGGCGATGATCGCCAAAAAAGTCGCCAAGGATAGCGGCGGCATCTTCTTTTTGCGGCTCGAAGACACCGATACCAAGCGCGAGATTTCAGGAAGCGGCGAACAGCTGATTTCGCAACTTGCGGAATTTGGTATCACCCTTGACGAAGGCTATCTCGGCGACCGCGATATCGGAAATTATGGCCCCTATCGGCAGAGTAAGCGCGCCGGAATCTATAAAGTTGTCATCAAATCCCTGATTGCCANNGAAGCGCAAAAAGTCGTCCCCGGATATTACGGCAAATACGCGACATGCCGTTATCTTACTCCTCAGGAGGCGATGGCCAAGATTAATAACGGCGAACCTTACGTCATTCGTTTTCGCAGCCAAGGCGACCACCTTCGCAAAGTGCTGATTAATGATCTTATTCGCGGCGATATAAACATTGCCGAGAATGATATCGATATCGTCATTTTAAAATCCGACGGTCTTCCGACTTACCATTTTGCCCATGTCGTCGATGACCATTTTATGCACACTAGTGTCGTCACGCGCGGCGAGGAATGGATTTCCTCTCTGCCCATCCATGTCGAGATATTTAAGGCTCTTGAGTGGACCGCTCCCGGCTATGCCCATCTTCCGTTAATTATGAAGATGGAAAACGGCAGCAAGCGCAAATTATCGAAGCGCAAGGANNTGATGTCGATTGCCAACTCGAATTTTGAGGAGTGGACCGAGCAGAGCAATATCTATGATATTGATAAGTTCACCTTTAACCTTGACAAGATGTCGCTGGACGGCGCCCTTTTCGATCTTGATAAACTAACTTTTTTCGCCAAGGAAGTAATCGCCCGAATGAGCGCGCATCGCCTGGCTTCACTTTCAAAAAAGTGGGCTCTTAATCACTCGCCAGAACTGCTTGATTTAATCAATCGCAACGATGAGTATTATGAACAGATTCTCAATATCGAACGCGAAAAAGAAAATCCGCGTAAGGATTTTGCTAAGTATAGTGATATCTACTCTCATATCCGCTTCTTTTATCACGACCACTATCTCGAATTAATTGGCGATATGCCGGCCTTTAACAGTCGGATTGCTAATAATAATATCATCACCTTTTTAAAAGAATTCATTAACTCGAACGATTACACTCTTGATAACGACAATTGGTTTGCTGCTCTTAAGGCAATGGCGGCGAAAAGCGGCTTTGCCGAAAGCAGCAAAGAATATAAGGCCAATCCCAGCCTCTTTGTCGGTCACGTCGGTGATGCTGCCGAAATTCTTCGGATTTCTTTAACCGGCAGCAAAAATTCGCCAAACCTTTGGGCTATCCTCCAGGTTCTTAGATGCGAAGAAGTTAATAAACGCTTGCAATATATTATTGAAAAGTTGCGCTAAAACTGCTTAACTAATACTCGTCGGTCCTATGGTCAAGCGGCTAAGACGCAACCCTCTCAAGGTTGAATCGCGGGTTCGATTCCCGCTAGGATCACCAAGTGGAAAATTATCTATCGAAAGATAGATTTTTTTATTTGTTATAAGAAGTAAGCATCAAGCTAGCTATCATAGATAGCTGATTGGCAAAAACTTCATAATTAATCTTATCTTCGGTATCGGCGGGACGATGATAAAAACGGTCGTCAAAATGGACGAACGAAAGCGAGACGATGCGCATCTGCCCCAGCCAGTAGTGATCGCTGATAGCTTGGTTGCCATAGATTGTGTAGTTATCGATATCGTAATCGGCGCATTTAGTTTCGACAGCCGTGGTAAGTCCACCGATATTTCCGATTATTTCTAGTTTGTACTCATTTGAACCGCCACCGATCATATCGAGGTTAAAGGCGGCTCGCGTATCGGCTTTTTCACCAACGAGGTTTCGTGAATAATGTTGTGAACCATAGAGGCCGGCCTCTTCGCCATTGTAGGCGATAAATATAATGTTTTTAGCCAGTTTCTCTGCGTTCTCGCTATAGATGCGGGCGAGCTCGAGCATTCCAGCCACGCCCGAAGCATTATCGAGAGCCCCGGCATAATAGCCATCATCTTCAGCGTCGAAGCGGCCGAGGTGGTCAATGTGGGCGGAGACAATAATGTTATTGGAAGCGCCGACATCTAAAATTCCGATGACGTTATTGACCGTTTTGCTGACGTTATCAATTTCATAAGAGACATCGGCTTGATTAAGGCCGCTTGAAATATTTGATAGCAGTGAATCATATGATTCCGGCGCGGCATACAAAAAGAGGAAATCAGTGTCATCAAACATATCCCCCTGACCATATTCAATGGACGGATAGTTATAATCTGTGTCGCGAATAATTGCTCCTTTGGCCCCGTCATTATAAAGGTCGGTCAGAATCGCCGAAGTTATAGATCCGACCAAGACAATCTTGTCAGCATAATTTGTGCTCGTATCATCGAATTCAATCAACTGAGCTTCATCATCAAAAGCTAGTCCCGAGAAGACAAGGCCAAATGCCGTAAAATTGGCATAGAAGAAACTAAAATCATACGCATAGCGATAGCGGGCCGATGAAGTCTTGGCCGTGTTCGTGACTTCAAAAGAGAAAAATTCGCTGAAAATTCTTGTATAAGGTTGAAGGTATGGCTGGAAATAACCAGTTTCTTCTGAATACGGGGTAAGACCATAATCTTCGAAATGGTCGGCGACATATTGGCAGGCAAGCTGATTGTCGAGACTTCCCGAAGCTCTTCCTCCGACTTCGGTGCCGGCTAAATAAGCAATGTGCTCCTGAGCATTTTCAATCGATATCAGATCATCGACATTCGCAAGGAGATTAGTCTCCTCGTTTAATGATTCAGAGTCGGTTGTTCCTGGAGTACACGCCACGAGAAAAAAAGCCAAGATAAGAGTTGATAGTTTTGCTAGTGATTTATACATTTTTTAGCCTCTATGAATTAGTAATGTAAATACTATTCTTATATAGAATACTTTTCAAGTTTGTTTAGTGCATTTTAGTTTAAAAGCCCTTTCATGTGGTAAGATAAATGCATGGATGCCATCTTTTTGTATTCTGATGCCCCTGGAAACGGTCGCATAGTCCATAAAGTTGATTATATTCGCCGCCGTCTCGAGANNGTCTTCGCGGGCGGCGACGGCACTTTTCATCGCGTTGTGAATGCGATTGCCAAAGAAGAAAAAAGGCCGGTCATCGGCTATATTTCCAGCGGCACTCTCAATGATTTCGGCAAGAATTTCGGCATTAGCCGCAACGTAAACAAGTGTCTTAACATCATCAAAAAAGGCAAGATTCAGAAGTTTGATATCGGCATTATAAACGATAAGACATATTTTGCATTTGTGTCGGCCATTGGCACTTTTAGCGAAATCTCTTACGCAACGAAGAGAAAAAGAATTCGCGCCTTTGGCAAAATGGCCTACTACATGAATGCCGTCCGAGATGCTGTCATCCCGCAGAGTTTTACAGTAAAAGTTCATATCGGTGATAATATCAAAGAGCATAAAGTACCTTTCCTAATGGTTCTTAACAGTAAGTATGTCGGCGGATTTCCCGTCAATCTAAGAAACTCGCTTGACGATGGGAAATTCGATGTATATCTTACAAAGCCAGGTTTATTTAATGGCCTTCTTAATTACTTATTGTTAAAACGCAGAACCGCTTATTATCGCGTCGATGAAGTCACCATCGATCCAAATTATGCCTCGCCATGGTGTGTTGATGGCGAAGAGGGCCCAAAAGGAAAAATCACGATAAAGTTGCTCAAAAAACATCTTAAGATCTATACAAATAAGTGATTTTATTGTTGAAAAAAGTGCGTTATTTGCGCATTTTTTTTAAAATACC
>DCUC01000037.1:17977-20309 GCA_002329705.1 Caryophanales bacterium UBA1424 | reverse complement strand
GGATCGCCCTCTTCCCAGTTCAAATCCTGATAAATCCAATCAATTAAGTGATCATTATAGGTGTAGATTGAATCAAGCACGCCTTCAGCGTTAATGTAAGCTTCAAAACCCCAAACCTCACAGCGGTCGACGTAAACATCTTCATAGCCTTCACCCCAATTATTGGCGGCGGCGCTAAAAAGTCCGACCCATGAACCTAATGTGTAATTTACGAGGTGTAAATAGACATCATCTGTTTCGGAATCGACGAATTTGTCAGCTTTTTGAATTAAGGTGACTTCAGCGAAATCATCTGGTACGACAAAAAAGGTGGAAGTATAAGCGGCAAGAGCGCCATNNGTCAACATCGGCAACTGCGCCACTAGCTAAGAACGAATAGTCATCAGCTGGATCTTCATTGACAACATTCGCCATGTAGACACTGGTGTCATCTTTCCAAACGGTCGTGACTTCACTAATATCGGGGACAGCTTCACCGAGAACATAGCCGCCGGCTCCATCGGATTCGGCAAGGCTGAATTCAGTTTCGACTGCAACTTGGACGACATCGCCATCAATGGCGCCAGCGCCAGCGATGTAATCCATGTAACCTCGAGAGCCATCGTTCAGGATGCTCGGATCAATTCCGCTCATTCCTTCGAAAGCACTCTGCTGAATGCCGAGTGTGACATCGCCGAGGTTAGCATAGATCGAGGTGAGACCAGCTTCATCAACTTCGCCAAGAGGAAGTCCGGCAATTATGTCTTTAAGCGCGGATTCTTCGGCTTCGCTAGAAGATTCTGATGAGGTGTCACTTGATGTATCGCCTGATGTATCGCCCGAACTAGAAGTGTCGGTCGGATTGCAGGCCGCAAGGGCAAAAACAGCAAGCAAAGTGACGGGTAGTAAATTTTTAAATTTCATTACAATTCTCCTTTCGTTGTAAATTAAAATTGCTATTATAGTAGTTTCGAACAAAAAAGATGTCAACAATAAATTACTTTATTAAGATGACGGAAATGATGAAAGCGGTTTTATCGTAACAGTATTACTATGTAATAAGGATGAAGACCTATTTTGAAATTAGATTATAAGTATCGCGGGCGATCATCACCTCTTCATCCGTAGGGATGAGGGCGACTTTGACCTTGCTGTCCGGCGTCGACAAGAGGACGGAGACGCCACGTGAGCTTTCATTAATTGTTTCATCGATTTTCACGCCGAGAGCCGGTCCGATCTCCTCGATGACCCTTGAGCGGAAGTAGGCGGAATTTTCGCCGATGCCGGCAGAGAAAATAATTAAGTCGGCGCCGCCGAGGCGGACAAAGTACTGACCGATGTAATCGGCGATACGGCGATTAAAGAGCGCATCGGCGAGCAGGGCGCGGGGGTTGCCATTTTCCATCGCTTTCAAGACATCGCGGGAATCATTGGAGACGCCCGAGACGCCCAGAAGACCGGATTTCTTATTGAGAATCTCGTAGACCTCATCGATGCTCTTATTGAGCTTTTTGCATAAAAAGTAGACGACCGAGGGATCAATATCGCCAGTGCGGGTGCCCATCATGATACCACCAAGAGGGGTGAGACCCATCGATGTGGCCACGCATTTTCCATCTTTGATGGCGGCGATTGAGGCCCCTGAGCCGATGTGGCACGTGATGATTCGTGGATGTTCGACATCAGGAATTAACTTGCGACCTTCTTGATCGAGATATTGATGGGAAGTTCCATGTGCTCCGTAACGGCGAATATCGAATTCCTGAGTCAATTCGTAGGGAATAGGAAAAATGGCATCGACTTCAGCCATGCTGCGGTGGAAAGCCGTGTCAAAGGTAGCGACATTAGGAATATGAGGCAAAATGCTTTTAAAGGCACGAACGCCAATTAAGTGTGGTCCGTTGTGAAGTGGGGCGAGTTCAATTAAGGATTCGACTTTGTCAATCGTATCATCATCAAAGAAAACACTATGCGAGAAATATTTGCCCCCTTGGACAACGCGGTGACCGACAGCCTTAATATCGCTGAAATTATTGATGACGCGATGGACGATTAATGCATCTAAGAGCAATTCGACGGCTTTTGTGTGATCTTTGATGGGAAGGATTGTCTTTATGGAGTCGCCGTTAAATTTAAGACGAAAGATGGCATCTTCGTGACCGATGCGTTCGGCGATGCCAGAGCAGATCACTTCTTCTTCCGGCATCTCATAGAGTTTATATTTAAGACTTGAACTTCCGGCGTTGACTACTAATATTTTTACCATGCGACTGACCTCTTATTAATCATTGCAATTATAATCATACGTCATTCTATATTCAATTGCATATTGAACCAAAACATATTTGTTAAA
>DCUC01000037.1:0-17903 GCA_002329705.1 Caryophanales bacterium UBA1424 | reverse complement strand
GCTTACGAGTATTTCGGGGCTCATTTTATTGCATCAGAAACCGAGGGGAAAAAAGAGCGCGGCGTCATGTTTCGTCTTTATGCTCCTCTAGCTGAGGACGTCAGCGTCATCGGCTCGTTTAACAACTGGGATGTCGGCGCNNTTAAAAGAGTATGAATCATATAAATATCATTTTCGGAACGCCAAAGGCCAATATGTCGATAAAGCCGATCCCTATGCTTTTTATAGCGAATACCGGCCCGCAACTTGCTCGCGCCTCTTCGATATCGAAAACTTCATCTGGCACGATTCGTCATACATGAAAAGCCGCAACCGCTCTTTTGATGATCCGATGTCAATCTATGAAATTCACCTCGGCTCGTGGAAGGGTAAAGTCGATAATCGCAACCTGAGCTACGAAGAAATCGCTGATTATCTAATTCCTTATGTTAAGGAACTGGGTTATACGCATGTCGAAATCATGCCGATTACCCAATATCCATTCGATGGTTCCTGGGGTTATCAGGGAACCGGCTTTTATTCCGTCGATTCGCGCTACGGCAATCCCAAACAGCTGATGTCATTCGTCGATCGCATGCATCAGGCCGGCCTCGGCGTCATCCTCGACTTCGCCCCCGTCCATTTTGCCAAAGACGAATTTGCTCTGGCGGATTTCGACGGTGCTTATCTATATGAATACACCGATATTAAACATCGTTATTCGCAGTGGGGAAGCCTCCTCTTTGACCTCGGCAAAGACCCGGTCCGTTCTTTTCTCATCTCGGCGATGAATTATTTCGCGAGCTATTTCCATTTTGATGGTCTCCGCATCGATGCCGTCAGCAACGTCATTTTTTATGACGGCAATAAAGATAAGGGCGAAAATGCCGGCGGTATCGAGTTTCTGAAGCGGATGAACACCTTGCTTCACGGCGAGCATTCCAGCTTGATGACGATCGCCGAAGACAGCAGCGACTATCAGGGTGTGACCAAGCCGCTGGAGTTCGGCGGCCTCGGCTTTGACTACAAATGGGATTTGGGCTGGATGAACGATACCTTGAAGTACTATGCCAAAGACCCCATCTATAAAAAGTATGAACATCACAAATTAACTTTCTCGATGGCCTACTTCTTCAGCGAAAATTTTCTTTTGCCCCTCTCCCACGACGAAGTCGTTCACGGTAAGGGCACGATTATCAATAAGCTGTGGGGCGATTATGAACAGAAATTTGCCTTGCTGCGCAATCTCTACACCTATCAGTTTGGACATCCCGGCAAAAAACTCAATTTCATGGGCAATGAACTGGCCTCATTTGACGAGTGGAATGAAAACAAGTCGCTGCCGTGGAATCTTCGAACATTTCCCAAACACGATTCCATCACGCGGCTGATTCGCGATTTAAATCTTATTTACTCTTATGAAAAAGCCATGAAATTCGAGGAATACAATCCCAAGCATTTCCTGTGGCTGATGGCTGATAACGCTGATCAGTCAATCTACGCCTTCGAGCGTTTTGTCGATGATTCGCGCCTCATTTTCGTCTTCAATATGACCCCCAACTTCTTTGATAATTACGAACTGGGTGTCAACGAAGAAGGCACCTATGAAGAAATCTTTAACAGCGATAAAGATGTATATGGCGGCGCGAACCAGTATAATGGATTACCGGTGCCAAGCGCGCCCTTTGGGCCCTTTAACCGCCCGCATCACATCAATATTAAAATAGCTTCCTTTGGAGCGATGATTTTCAAGTATCGGAAGAATAAGAAATAAAGGAGAAATATGTTTAAAAACAAAGCAGAATTCAAGGATGAGTTTTCCAAGCGCTTATCCGAAAAATACGGCAAGAACGTCAAGGATTCCCACATCAGCGAACGCTACGACATCCTCGGCGAATTAGTCCGCGATTATGCCGGCAACTACTGGCGGCAAACGCGCGAGTACGTCTTAAAAAATAAAGAAAAGCAACTCATCTATTTTTCGATGGAATTTTTAATTGGCAAATTGATGCACAGCAACATGATGAATCTCGGCATCTACGAAATTGCCGAACAAGGTCTCAAAGAACTCGGAATCGACATCAAGGAACTCGAAGACGAAGAGCATGATGCCGGCCTGGGCAACGGGGGCCTCGGCCGCCTCGCCGCCTGCTTCATGGATTCGCTGGCGTCGCTTGGCTATGCCGGGCACGGCAACTGCATTCGTTATGAATACGGCTTCTTTCGCCAGGCGATTCGCAATAACAAACAGATCGAAATGCCCGACCACTGGCTCTCAAACGGCTATGTCTTTGAAGTTCGCAAACCCAAACACGCCGTCGAAGTCAAGTTTTACGGCAATGCCGAAACATATCTTAAAAAGAACGGCCAGTTCGGCATCCGCACCGCGAATGCGGTATCNNGCCAATACCCTCCGCCTCTGGTCGGCCGAGCCGAGCCTAGAAAATTTGCCGAAGAGCCAGGACTTTGAGGAGTATTTGATTACTCTTAAGGAACTATGCCATGGTCTCTATCCCGATGATTCGACCGAGCAGGGCCGAATTTTACGGTTAAGGCAGCAGTATTTCTTGGTCAGCGCCGGCCTTCAAAGCGCAATGCGCGGCCATTTCCGCCGTTTCGGTACCCTCGATAATTTTGCTGATTACCACGTCTTTCAGCTCAACGACACCCATCCGATTTTAGCCATTCCGGAGATGATGAGACTTTTGATCGACGAATACGAATACGAATGGGAAGAGGCCTGGTGCCAGGTGCAGAAATCGTTTGCCTACACGAATCACACCGTCATGGCCGAAGCCCTCGAAAAATGGCCGATTCAATACGTGCAAAGACTATTGCCGCGCTGCTTCATGATCATCGAGGAAATCAGCCGCCGTTTCAATCTAGAAATGGCCGAGAAAAACATCGATTACGGCAAGCGTTACGCGATGCAAATTATCAAAGACGGGCAAATTCACATGACAAATCTAGCCATCCATGCCTCTTACTCGGTCAACGGCGTCGCCAAACTGCACACCGAGATTTTAAAGCGCGATACCTTCCGCGATTTCTACGAACTCTATCCGCAGAAGTTCAACAACAAAACAAACGGCGTCACCCATCGCCGCTGGCTGATGTATGCCAATCCCGAACTGGCCGCGCTGATCACGAGTAAGATCGGCGAGGGCTGGATAAAAGACTTTAGCCTCATCAAAGACTTCGAGCAATATAAAGACGACAAAAAAGTACAAGATGCGATTTTGCGCATCAAGCACGACAACAAAATCGCCTTTGCTTCATTTATGAAGAAAAAGCAGAATGTCGATTTAAATGTCGATTCGATTTTCGATGTCCAAATCAAGCGTCTGCACGCTTACAAGCGTCAGTTAATGAATATTTTTCACATCATCTATCTTTATCAGCGCCTAAAGGAAGACCCGTCTTTTACCATCTTTCCGCGAACTTTTGTCTTCGGGGCCAAGGCCGCTCCGAGCTACGATTACGCCAAGAAGATCATCGAGCTCATTCTGGCGGTGGCCGACATCATCGACCGCGATCCGCACGTCTCAAAATTCATTAAAGTTTTATTCGTTGAAAACTACGGCGTCTCGTCAGCGGAAAAAATCATTCCCGCCAGCGATATCAGCGAGCAGATCTCGACCGCCGGCAAGGAAGCCAGCGGCACCGGCAACATGAAATTCATGATGAACGGAGCGATTACGCTCGGCACCCTCGACGGCGCCAATGTCGAAATCGCCGACTTTGTCGGTTTGGATAACTGCGTCATCTTTGGTTTAAAGGCCGAGGATGTCGAAGGCCACTATGAACGGGGCGACTACAATCCTTGGGACATCTACAACTCTGATGAGCGCATTAAAAAAGTCATCGATTCCCTGTTTAGCGGTCCGTGGACATTCGGCAAAGACGAGAAGTATCAACTCATTTTTGATGAGGTTATGCATCGTAACGACACCTACTTCATTCTGAAGGACTTCGCCGCCTATGTCGAAGCTCAGGAAAAAATCGAAAAACTCTATCTCGATCGACGAAACTGGGCCCGCTCGCAAATCATCAACATCGCTAATTCCGGATTTTTCACCAGCGACCGGACGATTGAACAATACGTNNGCTCGCATTGCGAGCAATCACAAAACATCATACGAGAAGACCAAAGACGACCGCCTGATGGCTTTAATTGTCGAAATCGGCGAACTGGCCAATGAGACGCGGTGCTTTAAATACTGGTCAAACAAAGGACCATCTCCTCGCGAGGTTCTCCTCGATGAATACGCCGACGGCATGCATTTTCTCCTATCATTAGGCATACCATTAGGAGTGAGGACGACCAGATACGAAATCATCAAGAGCGAACTTCCCCTCACTCGGCAATTTCATCTTCTTTATCGGGCGACAGTCGAACTTGTTGAAAGCTATGACCTCGCGCACTATACTAATGCTTATCAAATATTTCTGAACCTAATCCCCAGCCTCGGTTTCAGCGTCGAAGAAGTCGTTTGCGCCTACAAAGCCAAACTCGATGTCAATTACCAGCGGCAAAACAGCAATTACTAGGAGGTAAACAATATGAAACAGGAAGAAAGATTACAATTTTTACGTGAAATGAGCGAAGTCGAAGGCATCTCCGGACGCGAAAAAGACGCCGCTAAATTATTCAGAAAACACGTCGAAGGCGTCGCCGACCGCATCGAGTATGATAATCTCGGTTCAGTTCTCGCTTATAAAGACGGCAAAAAAGGTGAGCCAATCATCATGCTTTCGGGCCACATCGACGAAGTCGGTTTCTTAGTCCATCGCATCGAGGATTCCGGTTTTATCCGCTTTCACCCGATCGGCGGCTGGTGGGGCCACGTCGTCCTCGCTCAAACCGTGCGCATCACGGCCTCAGACGGCCATAAAATCATCGGCGTCGTCGGAGCGCAGCCTCCGCACGGCATGAGCGCCGAACAGCGCAATAAAGTCATGGAAATTAAAGACATGTATATCGATATCGGCGTCGGTTCGAAAGAAGATGTCGAAAAGCTCGGCATTCGCGTCGGCGATATGATTACGCCGTACACTCCCTTCCGCGTCATGAATGATGGCAAAACACTCCTCGGCAAAGCCTGGGATGATCGCCTCGGAGCGGCGGTGGCCGTCGAAGTCTTGCAAAATTTAAAAGGCGTCGATCATCAAGCGACCGTCGTGGCGGCCGGAACCGTTCAGGAAGAAGTCGGTTTGCGGGGTGCGCGGACCGCAGCATATCATGTTAAACCCGATGTCGCCTTTGCCCTCGACGTGACGATGTCATATGATCTTCCGGGAGCGCCGAACCATCCGACCAAACTCGGCGCCGGCGTCGCCTTATCGATCATGGACGGCTCGGTCATCGCCCACCGCGGCTTATTCGACTTTGTCGAAAAAGTCGCTAAAGAGAAAGGCATCAAATACACCTTTGACCTGATGACGGCCGGAGGGACGGATTCCGGTGAAATTCATAAGCAGTACGACGGCGTCGTGACGATGACGATTTCGATTCCGTGCCGCTATTTCCACAGCCACGTCTCGCTCATTAACTACGATGACTACCTGGAGGCCGTTAAACTCCTGACCGAAGTCGTCAAAGCTCTCGACAAGGACACTCTGGCCGCGATCAAAGCCACAAAATACGAATAGTTGTTTAATAAAAAAAGGATGTTGCAATCAGATCGCGGCATCCTTTTTGCTTGCTAATTTTTCTAAGAGATCGGGAACATCCAGTTCGCTGATGACCTCGACGCCGTTTCGTTTTAAAAGGGCGGCGGTGATACCTTGGCCGGGTATTTTGCGGCGGCTGAAGGTGCCATCATATACGCTTTTAACGCCACAAGACGGCGAGTCTTCTTTGAGAATGGCTAATTCAATATTCATATATTTGCAGATGTTGAGAGCTTTGTTGGCTCCCGATAAAAAGTATTTGGTGACTTCTTTGCGCTCTTCGTTAAAAACGCGACCGTTACGAATTTCGCTCTTGAGGCGCGGAACGCTTAATCCGCCTTCGACTTCGGGGCAAAAAGGAATGAGTTCAAAATGCTTCATCAATTGCTCAATATGCTCAATTGCGTTATCTCTTCCGTCGTAGCGGACTTTGTCGCCGATAAGGCAGGCGCTGATCAGAACTTTTTTCATACTTCATAATTGTATAATTATCACCCTGTGACGACAACAGATAAAAAAAGAATTATGCGCGGTCTTTAGTCTTTTTAACTCTCGGCGATGCGCTTATACTTATAGCATGGTCTACGAACTGACATATCGCCGCGATGGCCACGATTATCGCGTGGTGGTGACAATTAAACAGATTAAAAATGTAATTTTTCGCTTTCGTGATCAAGTCTTCTATGTCAGCGCTCCGAGGCGGACCAAAGAGGCGACGATTATCGCTTATCTCGATAAGTTCTACGAGCGCTTGCTGGCCAAACACGCGCAAAACACGACCCCTTTTATCAATCAGCAAGTTTATCTCCTCGGAGAACTCTTTGATCTCTACGAGGGCTCGTCTGTCAAAAACACCTTTATCTTCGGCCGCGGTTTATATTATAAAAATCAGAGAGATTTCGATAAAAAGCTGCGAGCGTTTGCCAAGGACTACTATACGCTTCGCGTTCGCCACCATGAGCAAATCATGAAAATCAAGAAGCCTTACGATGTCAAGGTTCGCGATATGAAAACGCGCTTCGGAACCAATTCGCGCAAGACTCACGCCTTAAGCTTTCAGCTCCGCCTCATCCATTTTCATCCCTTAATCATCGATGCCATCGTCATTCACGAGCTGGCCCATGACCGCCATTTTGATCACGGCCCATCCTTTTATCAGGAATTGTATAAATATTGCCCGGATTATAAAATCTTAGTCAAGAGGCTCAAGAAAGGTCAGTTCGCATGATATATCAAGTGACTTCTAAAGATAATCGCCGCGTCGTCGAAGCCGGCAAACTCAAACAGGCTAAATTTCAAAAGGAAACCGGCCTTTTCTTAGCCGAGGGATTTCATCTTCTGGAAATGGCGGTGGCCGCCGGTTCCGTTTTATATGTGTTTGCCAAAAAACCGATCGCCGGTTTAAATGTTGATCAATACATCGTTAACGATGACATTCTTCGCAAGTTGGCTTCTTCAAAAACTCCCCAAGGTGTCGTCTCTGTCTGCAAAGCCGCCCCAAGCCAGCCCATCGCGACCGACAAAGTAATATGTCTTGATGATATCGCCGACCCCGGTAATCTCGGAACTATTTTGCGCACGGCCCTCGCTTTTGGCTATCGCGATGTAGCCCTTTCCTTAAAGTGTGTCTCGCCTTATAACGATAAGGCTTTGAGCGCCTCACAAGGAGCGGTTTTTAAACTCAACCTCGTCGCGATGGCATCAAAAGAAATTATTTCGCTTGGCGAACGCGGTTATAAGTTGGTGGCGACATCGCTTGAAGGAAGCGCCTCCTTATCATCTTTTAAACTTCAGCCCCCATATGTCATCATCTTGGGAAACGAAGCGCATGGAGTGAGCAACGAGTTGCTAAAGGCTGCCGATTACCGCGTCAAAATCGATATCTCGGGCATCGATTCCCTAAATGTCGCGGTGGCGAGCGGCATCGTCCTTTACGAACTAAACCGCAAATAGTAAGTATTTAATTTGCTTTTAAAGCAAAATACGATTTGATACATATAGGCATCATTTTTCGATTATGTTATAATATCTCGTACGTTGATGAGAAATAGTAGCCGTTAATATAGTTAGCCAGGGATGATGGAATGAGTGCGACCCATCTCTAATTATGGCGGCGAATTCACCTCTGAGTATGGATTAAGTCCCGTTAATCGCGTTAAGATTTAGTGCGCAGCAATAGTTGCGAAGAAGGATGGCACCACGGAGAAATTCGTTCCTGAAGTGTCATTATTTTTTTAGGAGGACAGGCGATGGAACAAGCACTCGCAAGACTAGAGCAATTAAAAGAGAATATCAGCGAAGAAATCAATAAAGCTGCCAGCAAAAATGCCTTGGTGGAAGTGCGCAACACGCACCTTTCCAAAAAAGCCGAAATCAATAATATGATGGCGCTGATCAAGAATTTTTCGGGCGCGGATAAAGCCCGCTTCGGCCAGGCCATCAACGATATTCGGCAATCTCTGAATGAATTGTATGACACCAGAATGCAGGCCTTTCTCGATGACGAGGTATCCGCCAAACTGGCCAGCGAACAAATCGATATTTCCCTGCCGGGCATCAATTATCAAGCCGGCGGAACAAATCCCGTCTTCCTCGTCCGCGATGAGATTTTAGACATCTTCATCAGCATGGGTTACGAAGTAAAAGAAGGGCGCGATGTCGAGACCGACCATTATAATTTCGAGTTGATGAACATCCCCAAGAACCACCCCTCCCGCGATATGCAGGACTCTTTTTACATCAGCGAAAACCTCTTATTGAGAACGCACACCTCTCCGGCTCAGGCCCGGGCCATGGAAGAGAAAAAAGGCGAGATGGTTAAAGTCGTCTGCCCCGGCAAGTGCTATCGCCGCGATAATGACGACATGACCCATTCGCACCAATTCGGGCAAATTGAAGGCTTGCTCGTCGGCAAAGATATCAATCTCGCCCACCTGAAAGCAACCCTTGATCTATTCATTAAAAAAATGTTTGGACCGAAGCGGGAAATCCGCCTTGTCAGCTCCTATTTTCCGTTTACGGAACCATCGGTCGAAGTCCAGGTATCTTGCGCTGAGTGCGGCGGCAAGGGCTGCCCGACGTGCAAAGACACCGGCTATATCGAAATCCTCGGTGCCGGCATGGTTCATCCCAATGTCTTGAAAATGTCGGGTTATGATCCCAACATCTATTCCGGATTTGCTTTTGGCATCGGCATCGAACGCGTCGCCATGCTCCGCTATAAAGTCGATGACATTCGGCGTTTTTATCAAAACGATGTCCGCTTCTTAAAGCAATTCGTCAGAAAGTAGAGGGTGAAAACATGAAAGTCAGTCTTAATTGGATTAAAAAATACATCGACATTGATGATATCGCCCCAAGTGAACTCGCCGACCGCTTGACGTTTGCGGGCGTCGAGGTGGAAGCGGTTGAAAAGCTTTCGACCGCCACCAAACTCGTGATTGGCAAGGTCGTCGAATGCGTTCCTCATCCCGATAGCGATCACTTGTCACTTACTAAAGTAAATACCGGTGAAAAACATGGCGTTCTGCAAATTGTCTGCGGTGCGCCCAACGTCAAAGCGGGCCAGAAAGTCATCGTCGCCTTGGATGGAGCGATGCTCCCCGGCGGCAAAATTTCCAAAGGTCTCATTCGCGGCGTCGAAAGTCAGGGCATGATTTGCTCGATGCTCGAGCTCGGCGTCGACGCCAAGTTTTTAACCGCCGATCAAATCGCCGGCATCGAAGTGCTCGACGATGATGCGGTGGTCGGAAATGAGAATGTTTTAGAATACCTCGGACTCGATGACACAATCCTTGATTTGAAACTCCTCGCCAACCGCAGCGACTTGCACAGTGTCCTCAATGTGGCTCGCGAAATCTCCACTCTTTATCAAAGAGAAGTTCGCCTCCCGCGCCCCAATCAATATCAAGCGGTCAAGTCGTCATTCACCGTCTTATCAAAAACACCTCTTTGTCCTCAATTTTCAGGACGCGTCATTCACAATATCAAAGTCGAGACCTCGCCCTCATGGCTCAAAAAGACTCTGCAGAGCATGGGCGTTCGCTCGATAAATAACATCGTCGATATCGGCAATTACGTGATGCTTTTAAGCGGTCAGCCCCTTCATATGTACGATCTTGATAAGCTGCCGAAGCCGGAACTCATCATCAAAGATGATTATGTCGGTTCATTCACCGCTTTAGACGGCAAGGAGTACGATGTCCGAAAAGGCGATATTGCCATCACGAGCGCCAACCAAGTCATGTGCCTGGGCGGCATCATGGGTTCTTTGGCTTCAGCCGTGACCGAAAAGACGAAAAACATCGTCATCGAAGTCGCAAACTTTGCTTTCGATGCCATTCGCCGGACTTCGAGCCGCCTCGCTTTGGCCAGCGATTCCTCATCGCGTTTTGTCAAAGGCATCAACCCATATCAATACGATGAAGTGATGGGCTTAGCTACGGATTTGATCGTCAGCCTTTGCAAAACAAAGCAAATCGAGCAGACCGTCACTTACGATGCCCGCCAAGTCGATCAACCGCCTCTTATCAGCACTTCGGTGTCGTATATCAACAACCGCCTCGGAACTCGTTTCTTGCAGTCGGAAATCGTCGAGACGCTAAAGCGCGACTGGATGAATGTCGAAGTCTTAAATCGCGATGATATTCGAGTCGGGGTGCCCGCCTGGCGCATCGATATCGGCGGTGAAGCCGACATCAGCGAGGAAGTTATTCGCATTCTCGGCCTCGATAAAATTGCCAACACTCTCCCTTCCTTACAAGTTACGGTCGGAGGTTATCCAAAGGATAAAAAACAAATTAACTTAATTCGTCGGCATCTAACTGCTCGAGGCCTCGATGAAATCCTGACCTATTCACTGGTGAAAGCTGAAGAACTCGACGGCTTTAGAATTCTCACTAAAGGAGAATCACACCGCCTGATTAATCCGCTGACCGACGAGCATGAATACATGCGGCTGAGCCTTATCCCATCGATGCTGAAGGTGGCGAGTCACAACATCGCTCGCGGCAGCAAAAATCTCGCCCTTTACGAAGTGAGCGACATCGATACGACCGCCGAAGCCACGACGCGCCTCGGCCTCGTCCTCGCCGGAAGCGATCTCTATCATCATCAGCTCAGCGAAGTGCCTTATTCTTTCTTCCATCTCAAAGGTCTAATCGAGAGCATTGCAAGTCTGCTTGGCATTAAAGAGGCAAGATACAGCTTCGAAAAGCTTGCCACATCAGAACAAGAATTGCACCCGGGCCGCTCCGCGCTTTTAAAAATTAACGGTCAGGTGGCCGGCTATCTCGGAGAGATTCATCCCGCCGCCACCAGCAAGTATGAACTAGGCAAAAACAAAGTTTTTGTAGCCGAAATCGATCTCCCGGTTTTACTCTCTCTAGAAAATGGGCAGACAGCCTTTAAGGCTTTCTCGCGGTTTCCCGCCGTTCAGCGCGATCTTTCCCTCGTCGCCGCCGTGTCGGTCGCCGCTCAGCAGATCAGCAAAACAATTCTTTCCGTCGACCGCATCATCAAAAAAGTCGATATCTTTGATATTTATAGCGGTGATGGCATTGAACAAGGCCACAAGTCAATCGCTCTTACGATTACTTATGAACGCGAAGACCGCACCTTAAAAGACGAAGAAGTAAATGCGGTGGAAAAAGCCGTGCTTGAGGCATTAAATAAGAAGCTGGGAATTAATCTGAGAACCTAACGATGATCATTTCTAAATCAAAGCTCATCCTCGATAAAACGATTCCTATCCAAAAAGAATTTCTTTTTGATGCAAAAGAATATGCTTTTAAAAATCCTTTGCTCGGTATCGAGAAGTGCTTTGGAGATGTCGAGATAACTAAGTATCGTAATTACATTCGCATAAATGTCGACCTTGAAGTCGTCGTCCTTCTCGAGTGTTCATATACTTTGGAACCTTTTGATTATGAATTTGTAATTCATGAGGAACTTTTAATCAGCGATAAACCCGAAGACGAAGAAGAAGCTATTATTATCCCTGGCGACGACATTGACATCGAGAGGATTCTATTTGGTTTAATCTCCTCAAATCTGCCACTTAAGCCGCTTAAGCCGGGGGCGAGCCTTCCACAGAGCGGCGAAGGATATCGCGTCATCGACGACATCCAATTAGCCAAAGATCGAACCCAAAGTGGTGATTCACGCTTTTCTAAACTCGATGATATTGACTTCGAAGACGACGATAATTAATGCCAAAATACAACTAAATAACTACTAATATATTTTCATTGTTTAATTTATTAAACATTTGAAATCTTCACGGCCCTGACCTTTGCGTTAGGACTTTTTTCGCTGTTTACACGCTTTGAACGTTGTGCGTATAATATGGGTGCTAAGTGGTACGAAGTGGAGGTAAGTGGTAAATATGTTCTTTGGAAGCTATTCACACACTCTTGACAATAAAGGGCGCCTGATGATTCCCGCCAAGCTCAGAAATGAAGCCGGCGGCCGCCTTTATATTCTCAAGGGCTATGAAGGCTCGCTCAGCGTCTATAAAGAGGCTGACTTTCAGAACTTGACCGCTGCATTAGAAGATCTCTCGTACAATCAGCGCGACACCCGTGATGTGCAACGCATCACCCTGGCGAGTGTCGTGGAGCTAGAAGTCGACGCTCAAGGCCGCATTCAGCTTCCGAGCAAATTATTAGGCGATTACAAGATTTCGCGAAGTGTCGTCGTTGTCGGCGTCATCAACCACTTTGAAATCTGGGACGCCGTCGCTTGGGAGAACTATCTTAAACAGAACGAAAAAGATTACGAAGCCAAAGCCGAAAAACTTCCCGTTTAATCGACTATGGACGAACACATTCCCGTCTTATTAGACGAAGCCATTGATTCACTCGGCATCAAACCCAATGGCATATATGTCGACCTCACCCTCGGACGAGCCGGACACGCCAGCCAAATCCTCGCCCGCTTAAACCGCAAGGGCCGACTGATCGGAATTGACCAAGACGCGCAAGCGATTGAAAATTCCAAAATCGCCCTCTCCAAAATCGGTAGCAACTTCGAGACAGTTCACGAAAACTTTCGTAACTTCAAAGAAGTTCTATACACACTCAACATTCAAAAAGTTGATGGGATCTTGATGGATCTCGGTGTCTCCTCTCCCCAATTCGATGACTCGGAGCGCGGCTTCTCCTATCGCAGCAACGCCCGCCTCGACATGCGGATGGATGAGCGCAATTCATTAACGGCCTATGAGATTGTCAATACTTATAGCGTCACGGACTTAGCGCGCATCTTCGGAGAATACGGCGAAGATAAATACGCATATCAAATCGCCCGGAAAATAGCCGAGGCGCGCATCAGCGCACCCGTCGTCACAACCCAGCAACTAGTTGACCTCATCAAGTCGGCTAAGCCGATGAAGGAACTGGCTAAAAAAGGACATCCCGCCAAGCAGATATTTCAAGCCCTGCGTATCGAAGTAAATGATGAACTGGGAGCCCTTGAGATCACGATTAAGGACGCACTTAAACTCCTGAATGTCGGAGGTCGGCTAGTCGTTATTTCCTTCCAATCGCTCGAAGACCGTCTGATTAAAGAAGCTTTTCGCAAAGTGACGGTCGTCGAAGGAACAAGGCGCAATGTATTCTCGCTTCCAAAGGAAGAAGAGATGCCGAAATTCCGCCTCATCCATCGCAAGATAGTGACCCCATCAGCTCGCGAAATCAATCGCAATCCGCGCTCGCGAAGCGCTAAATTACGGGCGATTGAACGCATCAAGGAGTAGAAATGAAAGACAAACTCGTCAAATTTAATCGTAAGGCTCCATTTTATCGCTTTCGTCGAGCGATCATCGCCTTTTCGATTTTGGCGCTAGTGGCAGCCGCTATTTCTATTCCCGTCAGCCTGAAGATTGCTGCCAGCCAGGCCGAGGCCGAAGAAGCCGATACGGCCGAAGTCGTCGAATCATAAAATCGATCATCATGGACGGACCTCCCTCCATCCGAGCTGCATCTTATGATGCGGCTTTTTCTTTGATTAGTATTTATTTGGGAGATATTTGTGCAAATTGCCTTTGCCACAAGCCATTTATATATATATAATTAAAGTCAGAATTATCCTGATATGGAAAAACCTACCGCCGCAATAGAAATATCCTCGGCCGAAATCAAATTGGTTGTCGGCTATGAAATCGATGGGCAGCCGATCGTTCTTTACGCTATGCGTAAGCCGATTGATGCTTTTGTCGAGCGCGGCCAAATTGTCAATTTAATCGGTCTGATTGATGCCCTTCGCGAGATTAAAGAAATCAAAGATGCGACGGCAAAATTAAAACTGACGATCTCCGAAGCGATTCTCCTTTTGCCGCCGCTCGGACTCGAAGTATATCAAAGCGATAAAACGACAAATGTCGTATCTCCAACTGGCACAGTTGAGGCGATTGACATTTCTAATGTCGTCTCATTGGTTCGCAAGGAAGTTATTCCCCACGGCGGACAGATTATCGATATCGTACCCGATGCCTTTGCCCTCGATAACGGCGTCGCACTCTCTTCGCAGCCTCTCGGTGAGAAATCGAACTCGCTATCGATCTCGGCGAAGATTCATGCCTTGCCTTTCTCCGTCATCGAAAACTTCCGCCGGGCCTTTAAAGAAGCCGACATCGTCGTCAAACGCGCCCTCGTCGCCCCCCATGCGGCGACCTATTTGCTGGCCCAGGATTTGGCGCTTCCGACTTCTTATCTATTAATAGATATGGGAGCCGAGGTGACGACGGTCAGCCTGATTGGCGACCGCACGTTATTTTCCTCGACATATTTTGAAAAAGGCGGCAAGGATTTAACGACGGCGATCATGGCCGGCCTTAATCTCCCCTTTGATGAAGCTGAAAAACTCAAACGCCGTTATGGCATCGACCATCGCTCGATGTCGTTTTATCCAACCATCGCCCAAAGCGTTGATATCGAGGGTGTCGAGAAACAGTATACAACCGAAGATTTGAATCGCGTGACGGAGCAGTTCGTCTACGATTATTTAGTATCATTAAAACAGGCGATTAACTCCTTGATGTCCGGATATGACAAGAAGTATTTGAAAATGCCGTTTGTCATCAGCGGAGGTCTCGGCCGCCTCTCCGGGCTGGACGAACTGATTATCGAAGCATTTCCCGACAATAAAATATATTTCTGCATTCCCAAAGCCATCGGCGCGCGCCACCAGACGTATGTCAATACGCTCGGGGCCATTCTCGCCAACAACCGCTATCAGAGTTATCTCGAAGAAGATCGCCCTGTCGTCACACCTTTGACCCGCGGCGGAAAAGAAGCCAAGGAACGCAAATAGGAGGTCTCGTATGCAAGGATCCGAATTAGACAATTTCGAACCGATCGCCCGCATCGTCGTCATCGGTGTCGGCGGAGCCGGAAATAACGCCGTCAATCGTATGATTGATGAAGATTTAGGCGCCGTCGAATTTTTCGTCGCCAATACCGATCGCCAGACACTCGCGACTTCTAAAGCGCGCAACCGCATCATCCTCGGTCCTTCGGTCACCGGCGGATTAGGTGCCGGCGGTGAGCCGAGCGTCGGACGCGAAGCGGCAACTGCTTCGGTCGATGATATTCGCAAAGTCGTCAAAGGCGCGAACATGGTCTTTATCGCCGCCGGCATGGGCGGAGGCACCGGCACAGGTGCCGCTCCCGTCGTCGCTCAGGTCGCCCGCGAAGAGGGGGCTTTGACCGTCGCCATCGTCACTCGTCCTTTTACTTTTGAAGGCAAAAAGAGAATTGCCAATTCCGTCGAAGGTCTCAACGAATTAAAAGATGCCGTCGACGCGATTATCATCGTCTCTAACGACAAACTTTTAATGGTCAGCGGCACACAGCCGATTTCCGAAGCATTTGCCGAATCGGATCGCGTCCTGGCCCAGTCTGTCAAAACGGTTACCGATTTAATCTTAATGCCGGCGATTATCAACCTTGATTTCGCCGATATCCGCAATACTTTAAAAGACTCGGGCATCTCTTTAATCGGCTTTGGCTTAGGTCAAGGACCTAACCGCGCGCAGGAAGCTGCTCAGAATGCGATTAATTCGCCTCTATTGGAAGCGAGCATAAACGGCGCCCGCCGGGCGATTTGCTCGGTGACGTGCGGACCGAATGTGAGCCTCTATGAAGCTCAGGAAGCCGTCGATTTAGTCATCGAAGCGGCCGGCAATAATATCGATGTCAAATTCGGCGTCGCCATCAACAATCAGCTGACCGATCAGATTCTCGTCAGCGTCATCGCCAGCGATTTCACCGAAGAATTTGATTTCACCAGTGTCCCGAATTACTCACAGCAAATCCGCTTGCAGCGCGCTGATGGCGAAAAAGTTAACGGCGCCAGCGACGACAAACCGAAAAAAGAAGCAAAGGAAGCAGAAACCGAGGCCGGTGAGGCCGCAAGCGAAGATTCGATCTTGCCCAGTTTCCTCAAAAATAAGCACATTGACTAATCATAAACCGCATAATAAAATCGCTCTTCTTCTTGCGCTGGTTATGACTTTTGTCATTACCTCATGTGACCAAACGCCTTCCGATACGATTTCGCAAAGCGATACAGAAATTTCATCGCCATCAGATACATCCGGCGACTCGTCATCTGATACCTCTAGCGACAGCGATTCGAGCACATCTTCAGATCCCGTTTTCATATACGAAGACTATTACAATGACTACTATGATTCAATTGAATCATGGGAAGACGGCGATGATCTTCGCGAACAATTAAGGGCTTTGGTAAATCTAAACGTCAATCTGGTTGATTTTAATAATAGTTCAAATATATGGGCAGTGAATCAACTGGCCGATGAAACGCTTGATAATTATGACCGTGTCGAAGTCGTCTACGGAAATTACCAACCTTTAAAAACATTTACTTCGAGTGGCGCTAACGGCGGTTGGCAGCGCGAGCATGCCTTTGCTCAATCACTTGGAGATTTTGATGTTGCAAGTACCGGACGAACGGCAAACGAAAGCCTCATCCTGCGAAGCGATTTTCATAACTTATTTGCTTCGGATGGAAGTCTTAATGGATCACGCAATAATCTCAATCTCGGCAATGTTAGCGATGATATGGGAGCAATCACCAATCCGAAAGATTCTTTCGGAAACAATACCGAATGTTATAAAACGGATTTAATCTTCCAACCGCCCCAAAAAGATCAGCCGATGCTAGCGCGGGCTATTTTCTACATGGCCACTCGCTTCGATGATCTTGATGTTGTTGAAGACATAGCCTCAGCCAGAAGCCGCAATCACGGCATGCTGAGCGATTTGTTGGATTGGTCAGATAATCCCGTTACCAGGCGAGAATATAAACATAATATCGGCGTTTACCATTTCCAGAATAATCGCAATCCATATGTCGATTTTCCGGAATTAGTTGATTATGTCTTTGGCGATAAACAAAATGAATCGGGCGAGCTTAGATTATTGGAGCCATCATATTACGATGTTGTCCTTGGCAGAGGTGAAAAACAGGCTAACGATATTCATAATTTGGCGGTAAAAAACGTCAAGATAGCATATGAAGTCGGAGAGTCCTTTTTGAAAGCGAGTGATCTATCGGTTTTTACCGTCAATAATGACTTGACCGCCAATAGCAATTTAGCGATTTCTGAGTTCACGACAACATATGCGGACCTTTATCATTTTATCGACGATGACATCGGCAAAAAAACAATGCAAGCCACTCACCAAACAATGAATGTGAATTATGAAGTTGAAATCATATCAAATGCTTCTTCGCTAGCTCTTTACAAATATGTGCTGACCGGTGACGATGCCTTTAAGAATAAGACAGCACAAAGTACGCCTTATGCAATTACGCTTGGCGGATTAGGTTTTGATTTCTTCTTGGAAAGTGGATTCGTTTCAATCTTTGAGGAACAAGCCGGCACCGGACGAAAATTCGGAACCAATGATAATCCGATTCATTCGATGTATCTTGAGACGAGTTCACCATTTAATGTCGCTGGTAATACTGCCGTAAACGGCATCTATATCGTCGCTTCAACTAATAAGGATCCCGGTCCGAATCCGGTTCTTGANNGATGTCAGCATCGGCGATTATTTTTTCACACAGCAAGCAATGGTGACCGGGGCAGCCGGGACAAATACCCTTTATAGCTTTGAATTACCCGAGGGAGAGACCCATGAGGGCAAGGTACGCATCACTTTTAGTGGCTTTACCAAAGGAGCCCTTAACCTTAAACAATTTGCTATTAACGCCGTTTCGTG
>DCUC01000066.1:19202-19330 GCA_002329705.1 Caryophanales bacterium UBA1424 | reverse complement strand
GCATCCGCAAAAAGAAAATGCGCGCTCTCGGCGGCTTGATTGGCATTGCTCAAACATTAGTTATCGTCGCTTCGTATATGTTCGCCACAAGCGCCATCTCGCCTGGTTTTACCTATCTTTATAGCGCT
>DCUC01000066.1:17132-19128 GCA_002329705.1 Caryophanales bacterium UBA1424 | reverse complement strand
CTCGACGCCAAAGTCTTTCAATACAAGATTGGCGAAACCCACTACTTTGTAAACCTTGAGTTTTTTTATTTAAGCGAAAGTTTGATCAACGATGACTTAACCGATGAGGAGAAAGAAGCCATCATCTCCGCTTTTGAAGAAGAGTGCTTCAACGAAGAAGGAGAATTCGTCTGCACGGTTTGATTGTCTCTTGATAAGAGCATTCATTAAATATATACTGATTTAGCGTTTGGGGTTGTAGCTCATCTGGGAGAGCGCGTCGTTCGCAACGACGAGGTAGCGGGTTCGATCCCCGTCAGCTCCACCACTCCGTTGAAATTCCCCCCATTTATTGGACCAAAATCCGGTTGCAATAAAAGGGGGTTTTTATTTTTTAACCCATCATATCGCGATATTATTGATATATAGACTAAGTGAGTAATATATATTTGCGCTTTTTGAAGGAGGAGAATAGGAAGACAATTATCGTGACCGGTGCAAATGCCGGAATAGGAAAAGCCTGTTCTAAGCAGCTGGCTCAACTGGGTCACCGCGTCATCATGGCGTGCCGGAATCAGCAAAGAGGAGAAGCGGCGCGCCAAGAGATAATATCGCAAACCGGGAATCATAAAGTGATGCTAAAGATTGTTGATTTGTCTTCTCTTTCAAGCCTTAAAAAATTCGTTGCAGAAATCGCTCAAGAATACGAGCGCCTTGACGTTTTAATTAATAATGGTGCCGATTTTGATATTTCGCGAAGAAAAAAATAGTGACAGAAGATGGCCTGGAATCACAATTCGCGACCAATGTTGTCGCACCTTTTTTCTAAGTCTTGGCTTATTGCCGATGCTGGAAAAAAGCTCCGCCGGAAAAATTATCAACATCTCTTCGCAAGGGCTCGTCATGTACCCGTTTATTAAACTAAACATCAGTGATTTTAACTGCGACAAAAAATACAATCCGGCCACGCAATATTACCAAAATAAACTGGCGCTTTTAATGCTCTCACTTTATATGAAAGAAAACTTCGCCGGAAAGACAAAAATAGTCGCCATTCGCGTCACCAATGTCAAAGTTGACGTTAATCGCTATCCCAATTTGACTGATTTTCAAAAAAAGGCTCTACAATTTTAAAAGCAAATTCAGTATATCGGCTGAAGAAATGGCAAAAGCATATGTTTCGATGGCTGAAGATGATAGTTTTACTGGGTTCTATGTCGACGAAAAACTACGCGAAGTAAAAGTGAACAGAGGCGCCACAGACCATAAAAGACAAATTTTACTAGTTGATTATTTGCAAAAAATAGCCGGACTGGCCGTTGCTAAATCATAAAGAAATTCTCTCAAAATTTGACACAATTAATAATATTTCGTTTTTTGATGCAAAATATATTTCACTTTCAAGTGCTTAGAATATAATAAAAATATCTGTTACAAATTTGCTGAAAGGAAACAAGACAATGAGGAAGATTATTCTAATCGTTTCTGGGGCTCTAGCTATTCTAGCTATTGTCATTGGTGGTTCCTGGGTATCGGCTTATAATGGCGCGGTTGTCCGCGAAGCCGAAGTCGTCGAAGCGCGCGGCAATGTCTATGCCGCCCTAGAGGCGCGATATGTCAAAGTCGATGTTTTGATCGACGCGATTGAAGACGCGAACACAACTATTGAAGGATATCTCACCATTATCGCCGATGCGCGGGAAGCTTTCGCGGCTGCGATTGAAAACGGCAATGCCGCCGCCGCCGATGAAGCCGCAGCTTTAGCTGACGGCACTTTCGTCACGCTCGTCTCCTATATGGAAGATAACCCTGATAGCTACAACACAGTAAGCCTTTATTCCGGCTTTATCTCTGAATTCACGGCCTCAACGAATGCCGTCACATTCATGATTATCACGTATAATGGAACCGTCACAGATTACAATACGCATATCAAAACGTTCCCCAACATCATCTTCGTTGGCGGGCGCGCCGTTTATAATTCATACGAACTGACAAACTATAATCTTGAATTGCC
>DCUC01000066.1:12402-17119 GCA_002329705.1 Caryophanales bacterium UBA1424 | reverse complement strand
ACGGCTTGCCAAGGCAACCCCAAGCCGCATATTCGCCCCACCGAGGAGTTTTATATTAACGATCGTTCCAATGTCCTTCTCAATTCGACAAGGTGGACGATTTATGCTTATGGCGAAGAGCTTTATGAAGACAGCCAAGCGCAAGAGTATAAAGATCAGGAAATTAGCGGCGCTCAGTTTGTCGTCGCAACTTATGTGGGACAGCCTGATGACTTTTATCCACCCGATTTGTTTAATAGTTGGGGCCCCGGCGAAAACGACATGGGGCTCCTCCTCATTCTTTACTTTCAACAAGGAGCCGAAGAATACGAATTTGACTATCAGGTAATTGATTATGTGTTTGGCGCGAGAATGATGGGCTTTATTTCGGCCTTTCGTATGGATGAACTCATCACCGAATATTTCAACGACCCCGAAATATCCCCATCCGATTACGATCAGCGCCTGATTTCTTTATATTTCGGAATAATGCAGGAACTTTATCTTAGTGTGTATGACTATGACTCCTACAATTATCAAAGTTTCATGGATGAATATGCTCTTAATAAATACGAAGAATTCGATCTATTGCCAAGCGATTATGAAAGAGATCCTCTCCCTGCCTGGGCCTGGGTTTTAATCGCCGTCGGCATCCTCTTGCTCGGCGTTTTTCCGGGTCGCTACATCCTTCCCTACGTCTTCTCGGCATTTACCGGGGGAAAAGGTGGCGGCGGACGCACGATCGGCTACTGGTTTCGCCGTTAGAAGGTACCATCTCGCCCAGGTTCTAAATGAAAATTAATCTTCCCCCTGATTCGTTACCAAAACTTAAAAAACTAATTTCCGTTAAAGACGAGAATATACTGGTTTCCGAGCTTCTTTTGCGTTATTTGCTCAATAGCGAGAAGTATCCGCTTAAAGCGGAATTTAAAAGGCGCTCGCCAAACGCATCGACAAAAGAGCAGCTATATGCCGCGATGCTTGCCGAAAAACTTTCGCCCAAGCATCGCGGAAAGCAGGATGTTTTGCTTCATCATCTCAACGGTCGATGCGCGCTTTTGGATGGTGATTACTACCGCGATAATCCCTTCTTTAAAACAATTAAAATTTCAGAATGGAGCATCGGAAAATGGCGCCTGGCTTTTGATCGGTATGCGCCTTATCAGGCCTTTGCGTTTCGCGATATAGATGTCTCCTCTCAGGGATATGAAGAAAAGACGCACCTCGGCTTCTTTGAAGAGCCTTTTTCTTTTCCCGTGATCATGCAAGAGGACCGGGTGTGGATGAGCGTCACTCCTCACGAAATCGAGACGATGAGACAAGCCGTCATCGAAGCTCGCGGCGTCGTCGCCGTGATGGGTTTAGGCCTTGGTTACTATCCGTATATGATCGCCCAAAAAGATGCGGTAAAAAAAGTGATTGTCTTTGAAAAAGACACCGAAGTAATTTCGTTATTCACGCAGCATCTTTTATCACAGTTCCCAAACCGCGAGAAAATCATTATCATCGAAGCTGATGCGGTCAAGGATTTTGCCAAATGTGTTCAACAAACTTATCCCGATTATGTCTTTACCGATGTGTGGCAGGGTGTCGATGATGGTCTGCCGCTTTTTGTCGAGATGAAAAAAGAGGAGAAACACTTTCCCGGCGCGCGCTTTCGCTACTGGATCGAAAAATCCCTTTTAGCCATGGTTCGCCGCATCATCATCACCATTTTTGAGGAAGCCATCGAAGGTTTTACGTCCGAAGATTATGAGAATGCCGATACTCCTCTCGATGTTATTTTCAGAGATATGTTTAACAAATTAGGCAACGCGAAGTTTTCTTCGTTTGATGACATTTTAAATGTATTGACCGATGAAGGAATCAGCGCTTTGCTGAGCCGATAATTTATAGTTATATGTATGCCCTTTCAATGTAGTTTTAATTATGTAAATAAGTAATAATTAGTAAGGCCTAAGGGATAGACAAAAACATGAAGAGCATTCGCGAATTATATCGAATCGGACAGGGACCATCCAGCTCCCATACGATGGGACCGCAAAAAGCGGCCGCTTTTATTCGCGACAAATATCCGCGCGCCACTTCTTACGATGTCGTTTTGTATGGTTCGCTTGCCTTCACTGGACGCGGGCACTTAACCGACAAAGCGATCATCAATACGCTCGCTCCGCGCCCGTGCATAGTCACCTTTGACTATAAGAGCAAAGTGGCCCACGCCAACACCTTCGACATCACCATTCACCAGCCGGACCAGACGGATATCAAACACAGAATTCTTTCTTTGGGCGGCGGGGCCATTTCAATCGACGGCGAAACCTTCTTTGAAGTCGGAGAAAAATACGCCGAAAAAACATTTGACGAAATAAAAAAACTTTGTCTCGCCAACAACTGGCGTTTTTATGATTATGTCGCTGATCGCGAAGGACCGGAGATTTGGAATTTTCTTGCCAAGGTTTGGAAACAGATGAAACTGACGATTGAAAACGGCCTCAACAACCGTGGATTTTTGCCGGGTTCACTTAAAATTTATCGGCGCGCCGGCGATTTGTACAATGTCTTTGATGAAAATGAAACATTGGCCGCTCGTTCTTATCGGATGATGAGCGCCTATGCCTTTGCCACGGGCGAAGAAAATGCCAGCGGTGGCATCGTCGTGACAGCTCCGACATGTGGCTCTTCGGGAACGATACCTGCTCTACTAAAATACATGGCGGAACAATACCACCATTCCGATCAGGAAGTTTTAGAGGCTCTTGCCACGGCGGCTTTGATTGGCAACGTCATCAAGCACAATGCCTCGATCAGCGGGGCGGAAGCTGGCTGCCAGGCCGAAATCGGCACGGCTTGTTCGATGGCGGCCGCGGCTTATGCCGAGTTATTAAAACTCGACTTAAACCAGATTGAATCAGCGGCCGAAATTGCTCTGGAACATAATCTTGGCCTCACTTGTGACCCCATCGGAGGCTATGTCCAGATTCCCTGCATCGAAAGAAACGCCGTCGCCGCCTCAAAGGCCATCACCGCGACCCTTTTAGCTAAATACATCGCCGGAACGCACGCCATCTCGTTTGATTCCGTTGTCGCGACAATGCTGAAAACCGGCAAGGACATGCGCAAGGCTTATCGTGAAACCGCCAAAGGCGGACTCGCTAATTTATACAAAAATTTGAAAAAGAGCCGCGCGAAGCGCTAATTGCTCAAAGTCAACTCTTGATGCGTGTGTTAAAATTGAAAATATGAAGATTGCCATCATCGGCGCGGGAGCCTCGGGGCTCGTCGCCGCCATCAAGTGCAAAGAGAAATTCCCTGAATACGAGGTTTTTTTGTTTGACCGCATGGATGCCGTCGCCCGCAAAGTAAAAGCGACCGGAAACGGTAAATGCAATATCGGCAACCTCGATTCTTCTTTTGAACGGTATCTTCATTCATCATTTGTCTCCAGAATTTTAAAAGACTACGACCAGGAAACAACTTTGCTGTCGCTAGGAATTCCAACGAAGACGATGTATGGCAGTGGTCTATATCCCGTCAGCGAATCGGCGAGCAATGTCGTGACTTTGCTGGAAGAACGCGCCCGCCTTCTGGGCGTCAACATCATTTTGAATACGCGGCTGAGCGAATATTGCCTCGGAGATGGAAAAATAAATCTTTTCTTTGATAAATATCAAGCCAAATTCGATAAAGTAATTTTTTCCGTCGGTGGTAAGTCCAATCCCAACCTCGGCTCAGACGGAAGTCTCTTTGAGGTTTTCAGGCGTCACAGTTACCTAGTTGCTGACCTGACACCCGGCCTTTGCCCAATACGCGTTAAAGAAGATGTTAAAGCGTTGTTTGGTCAGCGCTTTCACACGATGGCCAGCCTTTTTATCGACGGGCAGTTCGTCCATGAAGAATATGGCGAAGTGATGTTTAAAAAAGATGGTCTTTCCGGTATCGTGATCATGAATTTATCTTCGATGATCGCTCACAAGAAGACTAATGATGCCAAAATATATCTCGCTGCTCTGAATCAGAAAAATGAGATTGTAACCGCCAAAAATCTCTTTGAGATCAGTAAAAAAAACCATAACCCTCTCCTCGCCTATGTCGGCGAAGAACTCGCCGCCTATATATGCAAAACCGCCGATATCAGCGCAGATCACGAACTTTCTTATGAAGAATGTCAGAAATTAGCGAATATCGCCGCCGCTATCCCATTTACTTATTTAGACCGCTATGACTTCTCTTTCTCACAAGTCACAATTGGTGGCATCGCTATCGAAAACTTAAGTGCCGATTTATCATCGAAAGTCGAAGATGGTGTCTATTTTATCGGCGAAGTCATCGATGTCGACGGTCCCTGCGGAGGCTACAATTTGCGGTGGGCCATCGGATCTGCATTACACCTCGTTAATCATTTTTAGTCTTAATTAGAAAATAAAAGCCCCGCATCAACGGGGCGAGGAAAGAAAAGTTAAAGTCTTACTCTTTTTTGTCTTCGTAATGCACGACGATTTGATTGAACGGAATTTGGATACCGTTACGGTCAAACAAGAGTTTCATCTCTTTATTCAAATCGCGGGTGACCTGATATTTTTTCAGTTCGTCAGTCCGGGCATACATCCGAATGACGACTGAAGAATCGGATAGGGACTGGACTCCGCGATAAAAAGGACCTTCGACGATGTCGGGAATTTTGCTTTTTAGTTCTTCAATGTTGTTTAAAATAACCTTTTCAACACGTTCGAGATCCTCG
>DCUC01000066.1:11594-12314 GCA_002329705.1 Caryophanales bacterium UBA1424 | reverse complement strand
GGAATTGCTTTTCAAAGATGATAAACAATCCGGCGATGACGTCTTCGATGAGGCTCTGAGCGCCAAAACTGAGCGCCAGACCGAGGATTCCGGCACCGGCGAGGAGGGTTGGCGTTTGAACACCCCAGGCGCTTAAGACCAGAAAGACGCCGACGATGACGCTTCCATATTTGAAGATGCTGCGAATGATAATACAACCGTCGATTTTTTACTGAAGCGCCGAATGAGCAAATCAATGACAATTTTAACGATTTCGTTGAGCGCCCACACAAAGAAGATGATAACCGCTGTCTCTAACAGTGCCATGCCGTTATTGACGAACAGATTGGCGACGTTAAAAAACTTGCCGACCGTGTTGTTGACAAAGACGCCAAATGGCGTGGTTGATAAGGCGGGGACGACGGTGACGACCACGGTGGCGGTCACGGCAAAGGAAGCCAACATCTTGGCGATGAGCCGACGTCTTTTTTCGTTTTCGCGGATTTTTTTAATGCTAGCCATATTTTTCTATAAAGAAAAGGCCTTCTCATCTCATTTTAGATTTGCGATAGGCCCATAGCAATAAAATATTGATTAGATAAACGCTTATTATTTCTTTTTCCAGAGCGCCTGATAGCCTTCTTTTTCCAGTTCTTCTTTCGGAATAAAGCGCAAGGACGCCGAGTTAATGCAGTAGCGAAGACCGCCTTCCTTCTTCGGACCATCGGTGAAGACGTGGCC
>DCUC01000066.1:8044-11552 GCA_002329705.1 Caryophanales bacterium UBA1424 | reverse complement strand
GAGGCAAAAAGCGGCGTACCGTCGACAGCGTCGACATAAATCCCCTCCCTATGATTGTCCCAGTATTCATTGTCAAAAGGCGGTTCGGTCGCGTTTTCAAAGATGACTTTTTTCTGAAAGGGGCTCAGTTCCGGAATTTTTTTCATAATTTTATCCTCTTGATAATAATACCATAAATCATAATAAATTATGATAACGCTATAAAAAACCCACGAAGACCATCGTGGGTTAGATATGTCAAAACGATATTATTCGGTTTTTGGCTGAATTTCTTTCGTTTCCAAACGCTTGGACTCGCCGTGTTTGACAAAGAACATCGTGACCGCGGCGGCGATGGAGAAAAAGATGGCGTAAGGGAAGAGCGTCAGAGTCATGCCAAAAGCATCCATCAAAAGACCGGAGATGACTGGGGTAAGCGCCTGGGCCAGCATGCTTGCGGCGTAGTAGTAACCGGTAAAGACGCCGATATTTGGCCCTTTCGACATTTCGACGACCATCGGATAGGAGTTGACGTTAATCGCCGCCCAGCCAAAGCCGACGACGACCATCGCGGCGTAGATAACCCATCCGAATGACAAATCGATGCTGGCGATAAAGGCGAGGATGAAACCAAGAATTAAAACGCCGATACCGACGAGAATCATGTTGCGGCGTCCAAACTTGGTGGAGAGAATGCCGATCGGATAAAAAGCGATCAAGGCGGCGCCGAAACCGATCATGGCCGGGAATGTGTAGTTTTCGATTTGTAAAATATTTTGGGCATATAGCGACAATTTGCTCGAAGCCGCATTGTAGGCGAAGAACCAGAGGAAGACGGAAAGAAGAATTAAAATGAAACTTCTCCTGACGGCAGGTTCCATCTTTTCGCCCTTGGTGCCTTTGGCAACCTTTTCGTCTTCTTCGGTTTCAAGGCCGAGACGAAGCGATTCGCGACGCATTTCATCGGTCCATTTGACTTCCTTGACCAAGAACATGAAGATGGCCAAGAAAGCAAGCATCAAACCGGCGACNNACAACCATGATTAAGACAAGGGAGATACCGCCTCCGATCGTTCCCATGGCGTTGATGATGGCGTTCGCCTTGGAGCGAAGTGGTTTGATGGTGACATCAGGCATTAAAGAAACAGCCGGCGTCCTGAACGAACACATCGCGATTAAAACGATGAACAAGATGACGATAAACGAAGCGAGGTAAATCCAATTCGGCTGCGTGATTTCGGTGAAAATGTAGGCCGCGCGAAGTTCGGCCACTTTGTCGGCGACCTGAGTGATATAAACAAAGCCATAACTATTACCTTCAAGCATAATAATTTCTTTGATGTTGCCGCCTACCGTGAAGTAATAGCCGATGACATCCTCATTTCCGTTAAGAATGGAAAGCATCGGAGAGATCTCTTCGGCCCGCACAGCCTGAAATTGATAGAAATCGACGACGGCCAGCGAAACAAAAACGATGGCGGCCACGATTGTTCCGATTAAGACATAAGGTTTCCGCTTGCCCATTTTTGTGCTGGTTTTATCAGACCACGCTCCAAAAAGCGGCAGCAAAGCCAGAGCCAGCAAATTGTCGAGAGCCAGCAGGATGCCTGACCAAGTCTGATTGAGACCAAAGTTGTTGACGAGCACGATGGACATGACGCCATCATAAATTTGCCAGAACATGCTGATGAGTAAAAAAGCCAAACCCACCAAAAACGTCCGCTTAACGTTTAATTTCATGAATATCTCCCCGTGTGTTTAACACATACCTAAGTAAAATATTAGCATAAACAAATAATATTTGTAGAAGAAAGAAATGGAGTTTTACGGCCTTATTGACTCAAAGATGTAGTTTGAGCTCTCTTGGAGGGCCAATTCCCTCTTTTGCTCGCTATCAACCGTCCAGGTGATGACGGGCATTCCCCGGCGGCGAAGGCGGCGAAGTTTTTGATAAGGCACGCAATTAATATCAAAGGCGATGAACGCAGGTTTCGAGATTAAGCGGATATTAAGCGACCGGAACATCCAGGCGGCAAACTTATCCAAACCTTCCAGGCTGAGTGAGATCAGCTGGCCATAAGGATACAATTTGGGATGATTTTGGCTCAGCCAGCGAATGGCATAGGGATTAAACGATTCGATGGCGATATTGTTTGTCTGCGGATAATCTTTTAAAAGCGCGAGAATAGATGCTGGAAGCTCAGGATTAAAGGGGCCATCAACTTTCATTTCGATTAAAAGCGGCACGCGTCCGTCAACAACTTCTAAAACCTGATTGAGAGTCGGAATTTTTTCCTTGGAGAGGAGAAGAGATGTCTTTGACAAATCTTCTTTCGTCATCTCGCTGATGCGGCGGGGAAGACCAGCCACGCGCCGCAGATCATCATCGTGGACGACGGCGAGCGTTCCATCCTTCATCAGATGCACATCGAGTTCAATTCCGTAGCCGCTTTCAACCGCGGCTTTAAAAGCGCCTAGACTGTTTTCGTCATAATTATTATCGTGGAGCCCGCGATGGGCGAGGGGAATTTTTAGAAAGTTTGTTAAATCGTGCATATCATCATTTCCTTTAACAACTATTTTACCTGTTAAAAGCGGCAATGTTAGGACTTTTTTAGCCGATGTTTTATCGTATGCAAAATAAACTCGCTGATCTCTTTGGGCACATACGGGGAAATATCGTTACCAAAGAGGGCTAATTCTTTTATTGCCGAAGATGTAACAAATAAGTTGTTATGCGAAGGAAACATGACCAGCGTCTCAATCTCCGGGTCGATCGTGTGATTAAACTGATAAAGGGTAATTTCGGCTTGGTAGTCATTCGTATTACGCACGCCGCGAATAATAGAGGCGTTGCCTTTTTTCTGAGCGTAACTGACGACTAATTCTTCGCTAGCTTCAATGACGACATTGGCGATATCCGCGGTCGCCGCTTTAAGCATATCGACCCGCTCCTCGGCCGTGAATAGGTATTGCTTGTTGGGATTGACGGAGACAAGGACATAAAGGCGGGCAAAAATCTTCGCGGCGCGGCGAATGATATCGAGATGCCCATTGCTTACCGGATCAAAAGAACCCGGATATACAGCCTGTCTCATCCTTTAAAAAACTGCAGGACATCGGCGGCGAATTGGTCGGGGATGTCGGTGATCGCGGTATGCGAAACGCCTGAATAAACTTTTTTGGTGGCATTCTTAAGGGCGGCGAGAGTCTCATCGACCATATATTCGAGGACGACCAAGTCTTTGTCGCCCCATAAAAGGAGGACGGGGCATGCCACTTGTGCGATATCGTTTGTGCCTCCATTATAAAGATTCGAAAAGTTGGACATATTTAAATTTGCGAGGCTCCAGTCGATGTCGATGAGATTGCGTTGTTTTAATGTTTCATCAAGCAGGTAAGAAAGGAGTTCGGGCTCGGGTTTTTTGACATTGTAGATCGTGAGAGAATAGATGTAATCATAAAAAGCTTTATTTTGCGTCGCCGTGGCATAGAGGGCCGGAGCGACTTGAACGGGATCTTTGGCCAT
>DCUC01000066.1:0-8023 GCA_002329705.1 Caryophanales bacterium UBA1424 | reverse complement strand
GGTTTTTTGGCCGCTAATTTGTAGGCGACTCCGGCTCCGGTTGACCACCCCAAAACATCGACTTTATGAACGCCGAGAATGCTGAGAAAGTCTATGACATCATCGGCCAGTTCATCGAGTGAATCAAAGCGCGCGTTGTATGAGGAATCGCCAAAACCGCGCAGATCGGGGGCTAAAACGCGGATATTGTGAGGAATCCGCTTCAATAATTCGTAAAAATAGGCGCTGCTCGACATGTTTCCGTGAATGAGCAAAAAGACTTTTTCGCCTTGACCTTGCTCGATGTAAGCGTATTGCTCACCGTTTTTTAGGGTGAGGTGTTTTTTGACAAATCGTTCCATATTTTTCCTCCTAAATAAAGTATTTGTCGGTGCTAGAATTCGTGAATCCGAGAACAAGGGAGACAAAGATGTGCGGCTTTTCATACATAAAAGCGTGGCCGGCTTTCGGAACGATGATGTGCGTGGAATTTTTAATGTGCTCGGCAAGATAAGCCTGTTCGCTTGACGGCGTCAGTTGATCGAATTCAGACGAGACGATAAGTGTCGGCACTTCAATCCGATGAATGTTGGCGGCCTCGTCGAGCGATTCGGCGGAGGTGACCAAACGCTTCATTCTCTCCTGAAATTCGGGAGTCGAAAAAAGAGGAATGAGAAGCTTGCGGCGATGCTCCATCCATCCATAGTTGGCGACGTAGAAGTTCGAGGAATAGATGATGGGTATCGTCATATTATAATAGGCCTCGCCGTCGAGAGTCGCTCCGACCTTATTCCAGCCCCGGCCGATGTCGCGGAGCCATTCATTTGTTCGCGATGTCGTGTTAAAGAGCATTAAGCGCCGGAGCAAATTTTGATATTTGAGAGCGAATTTAATCGCCACCTCGCCACCATAGCTAATCCCCATGATGTTTATCTTTGCGATTTGCAGATGGTCCAAAAAAGCCTTGACGACCTCGACCTGAATGTCCTGAGTATAATGCTCATCCATGCGAGCTGATTGGCCCATGTCGAGAAGATCGATGCGCAAAAAGCGATTGCCCTTGCTTAATGCCGGGACAAAAGTCTTCCACGAAACGGTCGACATCATGATGCCGTTTAAAAAGAGAATCGGCTCGCCTGAGCCATCATCTTCATAGAAGATTTGCTTGTTATGAAAAGTAAAGAAAGGCATTTTACGCTCCGATGATGCCGAGGGCAATGGCTTCCTGGCGGAGGCTATCGCGGAATTTGGGATGGGCGATCGAAATAATCTTTTCGACGCGCTCCTCAATCGTTGTGCCGCGGAGATTGACGATGCCGTATTCGGTGCAGAGATAGTGCAAATCGTTGCGCGATAAAGAGACGGCCGCGCCCGGTTTGAGCTGGCAGACAATCTTGGATGTTTCTTCGCGTTCTCCGGTTTCCGGATTGCGGACATTGGCCGTCGAATATAAAGCGATGATCGAGCGCCCGTTTTTACTGTTTTGGGCGCCGATCGCGGTGTCGCTCTGCCCGCCTGTTCCGCTGAATTGCTTCGAACCGATCGATTCCGAGCAGCACTGCCCGGTGACATCAACTTCGAGCGTTGTGTTTATCGAAACCTGATTATCATTTTTGGCAATGACATAGGGATCATTAACGTAAGACCCCGCCAGCAGCATGACGGCCGGATTGTTATCGATAAAGTTGTATAAATCGCGGCTTCCCATCGCAAAGGTGGCGACCATCTTACCTGGGAATAGTTGTTTGTGTTTTCCGGTGATGACTCCGGCTTTGGCTAATTTTGCCATCTCGTTGGTCAGCATTTCGGTGTGAACGCCGAGATCCTTTTTGCCGTAAAGCGACTTTGCAACGGCATTTGGAATGCCACCGATACCTAGTTGAATGCAATCGCCATCATTGATTAATTCGGAAATATATTTTCCGATCAAGAGGTCTTTTTCGTTGGGTTCGGTATCGGGTATTTCGGGAATCGGATAGTTCACCTCGATGAAATAATCGACATCGCTGACGTGGACTTCCAAATCGCCGAAAGTGCGCGGGGCATTAGGATTTATTTCCAAGATGACAAGATCGGCTTCCTTGATAACTTGTTTTTCGTAGGTGTTGCCAAGCGAAAGGGAAACATAGCCGTGCTCGTCCTGAGGCGAGGCAATGCCGACATAAATGTTAGGGTTAATGTGATCCAGGCGCTTTGTGCCGGCATAGTGGAGCACGTTGGGAATAAAGGAGACATTGCCGTTAGCGTGGGCTTTGCGCATTCCGGCATTGTAGAACCAGCCAGCCAGTTTGAAAGTATCCTTGTAGGCCGGATTCATATAAAATTCGTAGTCTTGCATCGGCAGGCAGTTGGTGACGGTGACATTTTTGACCAACCCGTGCAAAGTGTGGAGTTTACTTAAAAACTCGCGTCCTTCGCTGGCGCCCAAGCCGGTAAAAATATGATCATTGCTCTTGACGAGTTTCAACGCCTCTTCAACGGTAATGATTTTTTTGGAAAGATCGTGCTTCATAGGTTTCTCCTTTATGTTTTAACGTGCCTTGCGGCCCGCCGCAACGCGCAATTGCGGCGGGGAACACAAGGTATCTGAATGAATTGACTAAGCCTTTTTGGCGGCCGGGACGAGAGCCCAGACATAGTCTAAGGTTCTCAGGGTGTCGACTTCGGCCAAAGCGCTCGTGTTGACTGGATCAGCGAGATAGAGCTTGCTGAAACCAAGATCGGTGACGCCTAGGCGTTTGCCATCGGCGTAATCGATTTCACTGCCCATTGGAAGATCGACTGGTTCTTCTTCCATGGCATTGATGTAATTGAGCCATGTGAGTTCTTTGTCGGCGGCCTTGACTCTGGCCAGACCTTCTAAGAAGATTTTGGCAGCGACATAACCGGCGATGGCGTATGAACTACCTGAATAAGCGACTTGTCCGCCGGTGTTCATCTCGGTCAGATAAGCGACATATTCCGGAGTCAAAGCATAGGGGTTAAGTGTCGCATCATAGTAAGCGAGGTCGGTGACGTCAAGCCATGAATTCGTGAAGACCGGGCGATCGGCGGTGATTGAACCGGCGGCGGCGGCAGCTCTGAGAATGTCAGTGTTGGCCGTGACATAAGAGGTGATGACTTTGGTATTGAAGTTCGCGTCTCTCATGTAATTGAGAATTTCGGTGAACGGAACTTGGTTGGCGGCGACGATGACGACATCACATCCGGCGGTCTTTAAAGTGTTGACCGGTGCGGAGTGGTTCGTGCCTTGTTCGGCCGGGGTGGTGACATAGACGAGGTTTTCTTTGGCGGCGACAGAGAGGAGTTCAGCTTGTTTCTGAACGCCGTAGAGCATGCCTTCGCCGGCATCGTCGGTCGTCGAAATAACGCCGATTTTGGTGGCATTTAAGCCGCTGACAGCGTCATCGGCGAGAGCTCTGGCGAGCATCATACGACCTTCGGAGTTGTAGATGGGCTGAACGGGCATGACGGCCTTATTAAAGCCTTCGGCTGCTTCTTGATATAAATCGGAAATGCCGGTAGCGGCATAGACCATCGGAATGCCTTGATCTTTGATATAGTCGACAGTGGCGGCGACGGTGTTGGTGCCGAAGTGTCCGACGAGAGCAAAGACTTTGTCTTGTTCGACTAATTTTTGCGTGGCCGCTAAGCCGATCGCGCCGTCAAATGAGTCATCATAGTGAACCAGTTCGACAGTGGCGCCATCGAATCCGCCGGCGTCGTTAAAGTTTTTCAAGACGGCGTTGATGCCGGCATTGAAGGGAACGCCGACTGTCGCAAAAGCGCCAGAGGTGGCGGCGGTGTTGCCGATGAGAATTTTTTCGGCCGTGACACCTTGGACTTCAGTGCCATCGTATTGCTTGACGACTTCGACGGCAGGATTACAGGCGGCTAAAATGACGGCTGAAACGGCAGAGAGAACAAATAAATTGATTTTTTTCATTAATGAAACTCCTTTCATTCATTTGTCTATTGAGAACCGTGATGATTGTTGATCGACTCGCAGACGTAAGAATCGATGAGTTCTTGCATCCGATAGGAAGGAGCTATCTTGATGCCTATGCGGGGGGAGATTCGGATGGAGGCGAAGGTTAAGCTAATTTGGTTCTCCGGAATCGCTATCTTATCGCTTCTTTTCCATAGCCTTGTATTTCGATTAAGAATATTTGAGGCGTGGTGTTGATTTGTCGGTGTACACCCGTTGCGCGCTTACAAATCTTACTTTTTTTCTCCACCTCCTAAATAAGCATCGATGAGCCTCTGGTCGTTGATTAATTCGCTCGCTTTCCCGGAGATTGATACATTGCCCAGTTCGAGAACATAGGCGAAGTCGGCAATCTTCAGCGTAGCCAGAGCGTTTTGCTCGACGATGAGGATGGTAGTTCCTTGTTTTTTAATTTCGACAAGGGTATTAAAGATGTCCTGGATGATGAGCGGGGCCAAGCCGAGCGATGGTTCGTCGAGGACGAGTATCTTCGGCGAATTCATCAGGGCCCGGGCGACCGCGAGCATTTGCTGCTCACCGCCACTCAGGGTGCTGGCCTGCTGTCTCTTTCTTTCCGCAAGCACTGGGAAGAGCTTGTAGACCCGATCAAAGTTTTCCTTCAACTGCGCTTTGACGCTGATTGAGACTTTCCGCTTTATTCCATGTTCATCTTCAATTAATTGGGTATGGCGTTTCAAGCCATATGCACCGGCGAGCAGGTTTTCTTCGACGGTTAATCCGGTAAAGATCTGCCGCCCCTCCGGCGACAGAGACAAGCCCATCTTTGAAACGGCGTGGGCCCGTTTGCCGGCGACGTTAGCGCCGTTGAGCATAATCGTCGATCCGGAAGCCGGTTTAACGAGTCCCGAGACGGCCTTGAGAATAGTTGATTTGCCGGCACCATTAGCACCCAGCAAAGCGACCATCGTCCCCTGTTCGACATCGATGTTGATGCCATGGAGGGCCTCGATGACGCCATAGCGGACGACGAGGTTGCGAATTTCTAGTAATTTCATCTTTCAACCTCCTCGGGGGCGCCTAGATAGGCGGCCTGAACATCCTTGTTGGACTGAATCTCTTTGGCGCTTCCTTGAGCCAGTTTTTTGCCGAAGGAAATGGCCAGGATATTGTCGCAGACATCCATCACCAGTCCCATGTCGTGTTCGACGAGCAGAATGGTGCATTTGTATTCATCGCGGATGCGGCGAATGAGATTGGCGAGTTCGACGGTTTCGCTGTCGTTTAAGCCGGCGGCCGGTTCATCGAGGATGATGAGGTGGGGATCAGCCATCAGCGTCCTGGCGATCTCAATCTTTTTTAAGACGCCATAAGGAAGACCCCATGCGTACCAATCGCGATAAAGCGATAGGCCCATAAAGGCTAAAATTTTATCAGCTCGGGCGCGAATCACTTTTTCCTCGAGGCGCAGAATCGGCAAATGCAGCATGTGAACAAAGAAATTAGACTGATACTGGCGGTGAGCGGCGATCAGGAGGTTGTCGAGAACGCTGACTTCTTTCACCACTTCAAGGTTTTGAAAAGTCCGCACGATGCCTTGGAGAATGACATTGTGGACGGCCAGTTTATTAAGGTTGACGACTTCATCGAGGCGGTTGCGCAAATAGAGGTGTCCGCTCGTCGGTTTATTAAATTGCGTGATGCAGTTAAAAACAGTTGTCTTGCCCGCGCCGTTAGGGCCGATGAGCCCGAATATTTCGCCTTGCTTGACATCAAAAGTCAAGTCGTTGACGGCTTTGACGCCGCCGAAGAACATGCACAGGTTTTCGGCTCTGAGGATGACCCCCTCGGGTAGCGCGTAACTGTCCTGCTGAATTCTTTCCAGTTGAACTTTAAGCTTAGCTTGGAAGTTATTGAGTTTTCCTTCCAATTTAGCGATTCGCGCTTTGTTTGAACGCACGAACTTCGCTCGTTTAGCCTCGCGTTTTGCATTTACGGCCGCGGTATATGTTTCGTTATCAGCGGTGAGGCGCGACTTTAATGCCTCGAGTTCTTGGGCGGTTGGTTTGGCTTTGCTAAGGTCGCGCTCAAGCGATTTTTCAAACGCGATGTGGCGCTTTGCCTTATATGCTTCCAACTCTTCCGCCAAGGAAGCCTCAAAAGAGGCAAGATTTTGATCGATGAGTTTAATTTGTTCGCCGCTCTTGTCTTCCTCTGTCAGCTTGGCGATGGCTCGCCTCGCTTTTTCGCGTTCGATACGATAGCGCATGCGAAGTTTCTTCTGATAAGCGGCGATTTGGAGTTTCGAAGTTCCCTCAAAAACCTCTTTCTTATCGGATGCCTCATAATCAGCGGTTGCATAGAGGCGCGCATTTTTGGCGATGCGCAGTTCGATTTTGCGGTTCGCGGCATCGTCGATGTCTTTAAGATGTTCGACTTCGAAGTCGGCATATAATGAGGTCCGCGACTTATAAAAGGTGACGCGCTGAGTCAAAAAGTCGACATACTTGCTCAGAAGATAAGCCATTACTTTATTCTTCAATGCCATAACGGTATATCCTCCATTTCTTGGTCATTTTTTTAAGCCATAAGCGTAAGGTAAAAAGCATTTGGGCAAAGCCGCCCGGATAAAACATGACGACAAGGATGATCAAAACGCCGGTCACCATCATCATGAAAGCGGGGTTTTCGTTGAAAAAAGCGATGTTTTGAAGGAATATCGACTGGAATCCGTATATGACAAAGGTTCCGACTAATGTCCCCCACAGCGATTTCGCGCCGCCGATGATGACCGCGCCGAGAATATTAAGCGACATGCTAAGAGTCAGAATCGTCGCCGTCGTCGGTGAGATTCCCGGGAGATAGGCGTGATAGAAAAAGCCGGCAATCCCGGCGAAAAGAGTCGAGATGATGAAAGCCAGAAGGCGATATTTGAGCAAGGAGATACCCATGGCTTGGGCGGCGGCGACCGACGATTTCATGGCCACCATGGCCCGTCCGGTCGGCGAATTGATGAGGTTGGCAGTCCCGACCAAAAGCATGACCAAGACGACGATAATCGTGAAGTAAACGGCATTATTTGAAAGCGGTATTCCGAAGAAATTAAGGTTGACGCCGCGAATTATCAAGGTGCTGCCCTTAATCGTCTTAAGCAGTTTGACGATGATTTCCGAAAGAGCCAGGGTCATGATGGCCAGATAAATGCCTTCGATGCGCAGGGACACAAAGCCGACGACAAAGCCGATGACAATCGAAGCGATTCCGGCGATTAAAAAGGCGGGCAGAATACTGATCTGCCATTCCTGGAGGCCGTAGTAGCAAAGATAGATGCCGAGGCCCATAAAGCCTGCCGTCCCCAGCGAGGCGAGGCCGGAGTAGCCGAGCAACAGGCAGAAGCCGATGGCGGCAATGGAATAGATGCTGACGAACGCGATTGTCGTCATGATGCTGCGCGGGACGATGCCGGCGATGTTAAGAAGCTGTGTGATTGCTAAAAGCAAACCGAGGAGGCCGAATTGGCCCAGCGGATTTGACATGATGCGCTTGGCGTGGGCTTTCCAGCCGCTTTCAGGGCGCGGCGAGGCGTGGGCCAGATATTCGTTTTTGAAGCGATTGTTCATGGTATACACCTCATACTTTCTTGGCAACCACTTTGCCAAATAAACCTTGTGGTTTAATAAGAATCGCAATTAGAAGTAAAATGTAGACGATGACTTCCGCCCAACTCTGGAAAAAGGGATTGATGAATCCGAGCCAGCCGACGACGGAAATTGCCAAAGGAATGATGATGGCGCCGAGAATCGGCCCCAAGAAGGTCGAGAATCCGCCGAGGATTCCGGCTAAAAAGGAACTGACCTGAATCTTCGTCATAAACGATGGCGTTAACGAGGCGTTGCCGGCATTGAGCATGACGGCTGCCAAGACGGCTAAAGCCGCGGCGATCGCCCACGAGGTGGCGGTGATGACATAAGTATTGCCCCCGACGATGCCGGCCGTATATTCGCTTGAAGCCGTAACGCGGACGCCGAGACCCCATTTACTTTTAAAAAGTAAGACGAATAAAACAGTTAAGACGACCGCGGTTATGGCGATGCATAC
>DCUC01000048.1:8538-9277 GCA_002329705.1 Caryophanales bacterium UBA1424 | reverse complement strand
CTTCGACATTCCGGGAACAATCGAATATGACGAAACAAAAGTTTATTCTGTCACCGGTCTATTGGTTGGAACAAACAAAGATCTCCCGTTTGCCGCTGGTGCCAATCCTTCAATCCGCGTTTCTGGCTATGCCGTTATCGAACAAACTGGCACAGTTGAACCAGAGCCTGAAGCAGTTGATGTTCCTTCGGCGAACCTGCTGGCCGGCAAAGTTGCTAATGATGTCGTGACTTTGGAAGATGCCTATGTCGTTTACAACCTCGCTTCTGGCAGCGTTTTAACCGTCGCCACTGAAGAGGGCACGGCATTAGTCAACTATTTTAATTCGGCAGAACCCATGAAAGCCGATGCTCTTGCTGCTACCGCCGGACAATATTATGACATTACTGGTACCGTCACCATCGCCGCAAAAGGTGACTATGCAAGTACTATGTCACTCATTCCGACCGCTTTTGACCTCGTCCTTGAACCAAGCTGGGAATTCGGCTCATTGTTAGCAGCTCCGGGCTGCGATATGGATACTGGCTTTGGCGCGTGGGGCGATGCTCTGACCAAAGATAGTTTTGGCCGCGTCTACACCTGGACCAATGTCAAATTAGTCGATTCTTCTTACGGTGCTTCGAGTTCAAAAGGCACAAGTTATACTTATTTCAACTACGATGCCTCTGTTGATGGCAAAAACACCGGAACCGGTGGATATTACCGTTTAGGTTTCTATCACTTCGACATTCCGGGAACA
>DCUC01000048.1:0-8467 GCA_002329705.1 Caryophanales bacterium UBA1424 | reverse complement strand
GCCGTTATTACACCAGTAGTTGCTTAAGTAATCTTCATTAATCTCATTCACTAAATAAAGCGGCTCACGGGCCGCTTTTCTTTTATAAATTTATCCATTTTTTAAAATCAAATCTTTTGATAAATATCAAGACCAAAAAGAAAGCCGCGGCCAGTCGATGCCTGAATCGTAATTACTTCAATCGGTTCATTAAAACAAAATGTCAGCATTTGTGGATCGTCTTCATCATTTTGGTTAATGGCGATTGATTCGCGTTCGTTAATCGATAAGGAAAAGGCATCGTAAATATTTCCGGTTTTGCCAGTGATGCGATCAATCAATGAATAGTAATAAGGATAAACATGAAGGGCGATGGCATCAGCGCGAAAAATATTTTTCAAATCGATGATTAGTTCACCTTTGATCTCGCCCCGGCCTTTATCGATTCGCAAGGCCTTTTTTCCGCGGTAGACATTTATAAATGACGTAACCTCTTTGACGACAGAGCGAGAAGTATTAAGATATGATCGCAATTCTTCGACATCTTCAAACAGAATATCGTTTTCTTGCTCGGAATCGTCGTTTGCCCAATTTAAAAAAATTGGTTCCCGATATTTGCTCAAGTCCAATTCATCCTGAGGATAAATGGGATTAACGATGGGGCAGGAAGTCAAAAGAGCGACTATTGGAATAAGAGCGACGAACTTCTTTTTCATATTTTAATCATAGCAACTTATTCGCCCGATATGAAGAGACGCGGAATTCGAGCGTATAACGGCCGCGAAACTCGTTTAGTTGCATATTTCCGTATATATCAATGTATGATAATTTGCAAACTTCCTGACGGGAAATGTTAAAGCCGAGCAGTTTGACATTCATGCCGATGATTGTCGACAGGTGCTTGTCGTTTGATATGAACGTCAAATTCGCGGCTTTTAGTCCCGTGACGAGAAAAGATGGCTCTTTGAAGCCTTCTCCGAAAGGAGAAAACGTTCTAATTTTCTCATAATTCTGCATATTGATATCGTTTAGAGAAATTGGGATGGCCGCTATTTCTTCTTCGACAAAGCGATAGCGATCAGCGAGAACGATGAAATCCTTTTTAAAAGATTCGAAATCATCTTTGTGGATAGCCAGCCCGCCGGCAAAGGCATGGCCGCCATGCGTGACCAAATACTTCTCAAGACTTCCGAACGCCTTCGTAATATTAAACCCTTCTTTGGATCGCATACTGCCCTTAAGAAGCGTTTTATCGGTGCTGTCTTCCGTAAAGATAATCGTCGGCACCTGGTGTTCGTTAACGAGCCGGTTGGCGATTAAGCCGATCAGTCCTTCTTTGATATCTAGTTTCAGGACGATGCCGGGCACATCGCCGATGGCCTCTAACGATTCCACCACTTCTTTGGTCAACGCTTTTCGCGTCTCGTTTATCGATTCGATAAAAGATCCGAAGCTTTCAATATCGGCCGTGTCTGAACTGACAAAATATTTAATCAGGCGATTGATATTCGTCGTTTCATCCATGCGCCCCACGGCATTGATTTTCGGGGCGATTTCCATGGCGATGACTTTCTCATCGATATTCTTATCGCCGGTCAGCCTGGCGATTGACGGAAAATGGTTTCTGTTCATGGTTTCGATGGCGAGGCGCACTAAGTCGCGGTTATAGCCAAGAAGCGGCATCATATCAGAAATGGTCGAGATGCCCGCCAAAGCTAATAAATAAGGTTCAACCTTATCGAGTAAGGCCGTTGCTAGGACAAAGGCCATAAAACCGCCGCTGGCGGCGTATTCGCCCAGCTCCGAGACGAAGGGATGTAAAATGCCTACGGCGTCAGGAAGTTTGTCGTCCTGAACTTCGTGGTGATCGACGACCAGCGTATCAATGCCTTTTTCTTTGGCTAAGCTAATCGCCTCGAAAGCGCTGATGCCGTTATCGACCGTGATAATCAGAGAATAGCCTTTCTTGGCAATTTCTTCGACACGCTTAACATTAAGACCGTAGCCATCGATGTAACGGCTCGGAACATAGTAGCCGATCGAATGGCCGAGGAGCTCAAAAACTTTGACGATAATCGATGTCGACATAATGCCATCGCAGTCGTAATCGCCATAGACGATAATTTTTTCTTTCGAGGCAATCGCCTTCTTAATCCGGACGAGCAACGGTTCAAGGCCTTTTACGCGATAGTCAAATCGCAAATCGCCATAAGAAAGCGGCCGCGTCATAATTTCATACTGCTCTTTACTTAGTTGATAATAATTAAGAAGGTCGTTTAAAAAATCCATATCGATATTAAAAAGGCTACGCAAAGTAGCCCTTTAAATTAGTCGTTGATGCCGATGAAGATCGTCTCTTCCGGTTCGCTCGAAGTCGATTTGGGGGCAACTCTCTTCTTGCTCTTACGCAGGCGCGGGACGCGGATGCGAGCGACGATTTTTCCAATTAACTCTTCAAAGAAGAGAGCGGAAGGTCCAAGCAAGGTGACGATCAGGAGGACGCTGAGGGCGACGCCGAGGAGCATACCACCGAACAAGACGGCAAAGTTTGCCGGACCAAAACCAAAATAGTTGATGGCAAAGTAGGAAGCGATGATGCCGAAGACAAAGAGCGGTCCGGCGCCTAAGGCCGTGGCTTTAATCATGATTTCTTTGCGCACTTGAGCGGTCTTCTCTTTTGAGCGGTCTTCTTTGAGCAAATCGCGCTCGCGAGTTAAGAAATATAATGAGGCAAAGAGGCTAAACAAAGCGACGACAGGAACGACCAGAGCGACAATCGGCGTCGTGGCAATGCGCGTGACGACGAAGAAACCAAGCGTCGCAAACGAAGCGATCGCGCTGACGCTAAAGGCGGCAAGAGCGCGGGAGATGCGGTAGCGGAAAGCGAGATAGAAAGCAGCTAAAGCGACGCCCGCCAAAGCTCCGAGAGCAATGTGCAGCGTCGATGGCTGCATGACGAGGTTTTCCGAAACTTTGATGCGGACCAAGCCTTCTCCGCCTTCCACCGAATCGATGTAGGCATCGAGAACGCCTTCAAGGCTCATGCCTTCGCTTAAAGGATCGCCTTCGAAATAGGCATCTTCTTCGCCGCTATAAGCTTTGTCGAAATTAACTATATAATAGTTATAAGTTGTTGTAATCGTCGTTTCGGCATCATAATCTTCCCTTGTTTCATGGTCGATGGAACTATAGGAGACGAGTTCACCATCGACGTATATGAATTTCAGGATATTATCTTCGATGTATGTGACGCTGTCGACGACCGGGCTATCGCTATAGACGGTGATATACGCGCGTGAGGTTTCTTCGTAGACTGGATTAACATTATAGATTGAGCCGTTAATCGCGCCAAAGATAGACATCGTGATGATAGCGATCAGCGAGAAGGCACCGACGCCGATGGCGACCGGTTTGGCCCGCTTGGTAAAATCACGGTCCTGATACGGACCGAAATAAGTTTGCTTTTCTTCTTTGAGCAGATTAGGAACATTTTTGTCTTCAATATTAAAAACTTTATTATTGCCCTGCAAAGCGGTCGTGTTCGTTACTAACCACGTCATGACGCGCAAGATGATGAGATTGACGGCGAGACTGACGACTCCGCCAATGACGAGCATCGTGCCGAAGGAAGCGACGAGCGCACCGCCGATTACATAACTTAAGACGCCGACGGCGACCATGATGACGGCGATATCAATCGCCGGCACGGTCATCGCTTTCGCGGCTTCGGTATTGGCCTTTTTGAAATTGCGACCTCGATAAACTTCTTCTTTAAACTTTGTTAAGTGGAGGATTCCGGCCACGAGGCTTGCAGCGGCGACAAGTAATAAAGCCAGGAGTCCGGCGATATTAAATTCGGCGCGGAAGGCGACAAAAATCGCTAAGGTGGCAAAGAAAGACACGGCGGTTGAAGTCATTACCGAGACGGCGCCGATTCTGAAAAAGAAAGCCAGGACGAGGGCGACGACAGCCGCGACCACTAAAGTGGCTATCAGGGTTTTGCTGATCGAGAGGCTAACCGACATCCCATAGGTCAAGATGCTTTCGACTTCAGCGACGATGGGAGTGGAAAAGATGTTGACGACTTTATAATCATAAGAATTGGCGTTAAATAGATTTTTGACAAATAAGGCAAGGGTGTTGGCCTGGCGAATTTTCGAGGTGTCGTAATTTCCCTCTTCATCGGCAAATCCGCTGACATATTTGATTTCGGTTTCTTTAACGTCGCTGTTTTCATAATAGATATTGGTCGACAAAAACTGAGCGATGATCTTATCGGCGACCTTTTGATCTTCCTGCGATTTTGCATAATCTTCGCCTTCGGCCCAGTTCGCCCATAGATAGATGTTGGGTTCGCTTTGCTGCTCTTCGTCGCCTTCGGCTTTTGACTTGCGATATTGCGGCTCATCATCGTCCACCGTATCAATATCATCGTTCATGGCCTGGTTGGCGGCATCGACAAGGGTTTTAAACTCCGACGGATTGCTTAATGGAATAATCACGTAAGGAGCATATCCTTCATAGACGATATAAGCTTCACTGTCTTTAAAAACTTCATCGTGGGTCAAACGCACCGACTCATCGGCGGTCGCAATCGAAAAATCCTGACCGCTGAAGCCGAGATATCTTTCTAAATAATCATATTCAGTATCGTTTTTAGCGGTTAGCGAGACGCGGACGATATCGTTGCCTTCGATTTCGACTTTGTAGCTAGAAATGCCCCAAGTCTTGAGTCTTTCGTCCATGTCTTTGGCGACTTCTCTGGCGGCGTCTTCAGCGCCGACATCGATGGTTTCATCGTCTTTTTCAAAGAGCTGATAGACGAACTGACGGCCATCGCGGTAGTCGAGATTGTTGATGCCTTTCGACATGATGGGATTAATGCCGACGCCGATCGCGATGATCGATGAGACGGCGAGAGTTATGTAAGCAATAAGTCGACGCATGGTGGTCCTCCGATATTGTGAGAGATAATCACTTTTACGAAGCGAATAATTTAAATTAAATGATTAATTTACGCTTGCTTATATAACATACTACTTTTATAAAAGTAATGCAACGGGAATTTTTCGCTCAAAAGCCAGTAAAAAACGCGACGGACCGCGTTAATTTAGAAAGGTTTTATGAGGTCGCATAAACAATTAAAACAGTGATTTTTGATGGTTCTTTTTCAGATGGGCATAGGCTTTTTCGGTCACCACGCGGCCCCGCGGCGTCCGGTTGATCATGCCGATCTGAAGGAGATAGGGCTCGTAGACATCCTCGAGGTTCATAATCTCTTCGCCGATGGCCGAGGCCACCGCTTCCAAGCCGACCGGCCCGCCGTGAAAGCGCTCGATGATGGCGCTCAGATAGCGAACATCGACATCATCTAATCCAAGATTATCAACCTTTAAAGCGTCGAGAGCTTTTTTAGCATCGATTTCGGCGATGGTGTCCTTCCCTTCGAAGTTGGCGAAATCACGCACTCTTCGAAAGAGACGGTTAGCGATGCGCGGCGTGCCACGGCTCCGCTTGGCGATTAGCGACACCGCTTTCTCATCTATCTCCGTCTTGAGGACCTTAGATGTTCTTCGAACAATTCCTTCAATTTCTTTTTCGCTGTAGAAATTAATCTTTTCGACAATGCCAAAGCGACTTCTGAGCGGCGAACTCAAATCGCCGGCCCGCGTCGTCGCTCCAATCAAAGTGAAGGGCTCAAGTGTTAGGTTCAAAGTATTTGAACCCTGCTCACGAGGGATGAGAATTGCCAGTTTAAAATCTTCCATAGCGCCATATAGGACTTCCTCGACGATGCGGGGAAGGCGATGAATTTCATCGATGAATAAAATATCGCCGGCTTTGAGGTCGGCCAAGATTGAAGCTAAATCGCCGGCTCGTTCTATCGAGGGGCCATTGATGACGCGAATATTGCCTTTCATCTCATTGGCTATAACATAGGCAAGCGTCGTCTTGCCAAGGCCGGGAGGACCATAGAGCAAGACGTGATCCAGGGTCTCATCTCGGTGCATGGCCGCACCCATAAAAACGCGCAGATTGCGCTTTAATTCCTCTTGCCCGACATATTCTTTTAAAACTTTGGGGCGAAGCGAAATCTCAACTTCTTCTTCTTTGTTATTCTTTTTAGCGTCGAGAATTCTGTCGCTCATTATTTTTTCAGTTTTTTAAGCGCCAGACGAAGAATATCTTCGTTGGTCGCGTCCTTTTCATTGATGCTGGCTAACACGTTTTCGATTTCTTTAATTTTATAGCCGAGGCCTTTTAGCGCATCGCGAACCTCATCGTACTGATTCGGATTTCCGGAGGGAGAACCGGTCAGTTGACCCTTCAAATCGAGGATGATCTGGGCCGCGGCTTTCGCGCCGATGCCGGGGAGCTTCTTGAGGAAGGTAATATTGTTGGCGGCGATGGCGTTAAATAGTTCTTCGGCGCTCGTCGCGCTCATCGCGCCAAGCGCGGTCCGCGGACCGATGCCTTTAACCGAGATAAGCGATAAAAAGGCTTCTTTCTCGTATTCGGTTTTGAAGCCGACCAAATACTGTTCATCTTCGCGCACAACCTGATGGACATAGATAAAAACTTCTTCGCTTTGATGATAATCTTCGATGTGGGGGACAAAGACTTGAAAGCCTATGCCGCCGACTTCGATGACGACAAAGTCTTTACGAACGGAGGATATAATTCCTTTAAATGAGTAGTACATTTGCTACCTGTATAGAAGAACAAACGCAACGAGGACTACGAGTATGCCTAAGGCGCTGACTAAGGCCGCCACGATAGTGATGACATTGCGATTTTCTTCCATACTTATCCTATATTTATTAATTTTACATTACCTCACTATAATATTAAAGAACGAAAAGCAAAAAGGGTCCAAAAGGACCCTAAATAATGATTTATCCCGCTTGCTAATATTCAAAAAAATAATCAAGAAGGGAACTCCGCAAGAATAAAACTCAATATAGACTAAGATGGGACTAAGACTGGGAAAATAGGAAAAACGGGCATTTTGCCCGTTTATCATATCGATGTGGCTTGCTGGTAAAATTTAGATGACTAGTAATGATGAGAATTCAAAGGTTTTGTTGTTTGGAGACTCCGCCTCGCCATTAACATATAGCGTAACCGCGTAATTAACTAAGTCAATGGCTTCACCGGTGCCATTATATATTTCAATAAATTTATTGTAACCGCCCCCTTCGACATATTCGGATATAATCAAATCAGAGGCTATGCCATCCATCGTGTGACTGCCCACATTACTGACGGTATCTTTTGCCGAACTCGTCCATTCGGAGGCATTGTAAGTCGCCGATGGAGAACTCACTGAAGCATTTCGAACCAGAGTGGTGTCCTTGGCAAAATCGGAACTGTTTCCCAAAACACCAACCATGTCGATGACAACACCATTGTTGCTGAGGGCAATTTGGTCGTTACCGTTAAAATTGCAAATATCGTTGTTGGCATACCATTCGGATTTGCTCTCGAGTTCAGCGGCCGAAAATGCTGTCTGAGCCGAGTTGTACAAAACGACAGTTTCACCATCTTCAAGAAGCAGATCTTCCTGTTCTTCTTCGTGATAGAAGCTCATGAACGACCAGTAAATGACTCCGTCGTACCAATAGAAAATCAAAGAGATTTGTTCGTCGGGATCATTGGCAACATAACCAACATAGTCATATGCCGAATCATCCACAACCCAGCCGGCGGCTTCAAGGGCGGCGACATAAACATCTTCGCCGTCAACAGTCGCATAGTTTGTGTAAATAATTAGTTCGACATAATCGTCTTCACCGGTAATATAATAAGAAAAATCAGCTTCGGATGTAAATGATGGCACTAAACCTCCGATTTCAGCACCTCCGAAGAAAGCGTTAATCGCATCAGCGGGCCATACCGCTGAGACTTCTGGTTCAAAAGGTTCATAGGCGGCATCTGAATAAATGTTGATGTACGCAGCGCTATAATCTGAGTCATAGTTAACAAAAACGAAGAGGTTTTCATCGATAATGTAGCCGTAATCTTCGTCTAAATCGAGATTTGCGAATAATTCATCATCGTAGGCGAGGGCATCATCAAAAGTCCAGTCGTACAAGTCGATATAGATATCGACGGGATAATCTTCGCTAGAATAGTCTCCAACTTCATAATCATTGGAATAGATTGCAGGAATTTGCGAATAGACATCAAAGCCGATTATTTCGTTTAATTCGGTTGGATCAATTTCTTCCTTCTCAGGAGCTTCACCGATCGAATACAAATTAAGACCAAAAACTGGCACATCGTATGTCTGGCTATCCTGATATATAAAAATATATAGATTATCGGCGACGATGTAGCCATTATCTTCATCGACATCTAGGCTTCCTTCCAATGCTGTTTCATAGGCTATGGCATCGTCTAACTCCCAGTCAAATAAATCGATATAGACATCGACGGGATAACTCTCACTGGCGTAATCGCCGACCTCATAGTCATTTGAATAAAT
>DCUC01000039.1:3252-4869 GCA_002329705.1 Caryophanales bacterium UBA1424 | reverse complement strand
TCGATTCCTGCCGCCCCTGCCAAATGAGTTAGCAAAATGATTCGAACCGTTTTAGGACGTTTGAGTCCTTTTTTAAATATTGAACGATTACTCTCAGAGGGTTGCACGTTTGAACGATTACTTCAATTTTGTATTAATTGAAACAACCTTTGCCAAAATTGTCTTTAATTACTCNNGATTCCTGCCATCCCTGCCAAAATTGTCTTTAATTACTCGCAATAAAACAGCGAATTGTTAGCAAAAACGACCTAAATAGGTCCTTAATCTCCATCGCGCCATCGTCGATAACGATGAAGAATAGATTCCAGTGGCTCTCGAACAATTTACTTGTGCCTTGGATAAGACGCTTCTCAATATAAATAAAAACTATTCTCAAGGCGGAATATAATGGATTTTTTTATTTGCTATTCTATTGCGCGCAGTTTGTCCGTATTCTAATATGGAATCAATAGATTAATTTTCATTGGGTGAATCTATTGAATCTGCGATACCCACTCATCGGAAAAGCGAGGGCAAAAATATGAGAATTCTTTTGAAGATTTTGATGGTTTTAGTTGGCATCGCCGCTTTTTTCGGCATCGCCGCTTCGGCCGCTATTTGGGCTTATGGCCAATACGGCGTTCCGCTAGTTGAAGAGCAGATCGAAGCCGCCGAAGATCAAGTTGAAGCAAGCCTTGAAGAGGAACATCCCGGCACGGCGATCACCGTCGACATTCAGGATGTTTTCTACAAGTTCGAAGGTTGGGCGCCATCCGTGGCCTTTGAAGTCTATTCACTCGTCGAAGTTGCACTCGGCGGTGTCGATATCGAGGAGAAGACTTCCTACATCGTCATCGATGTCATGAGCGTCGTTTCCGGCGGTGGCGAATTTGAAACTTATGAGGAAAGCGAATGGGACACGGCCGGCGCCAGTTTTAAAGCCGCTCCCCGCATTCTCTTTGACGGTGTCGAAGCCAAAAAAGTCGGCTTGACCTGGCTCATTATCTCGGCTGCCGCTTTTGTCGGCAGCATCGTGGTCAATGCCGTCTTTCTAAGGAAGAGAAGAAAACTGGTTTAATCCTTCTATATCACTTGATTAATAGCATTTGCGGCAAATTGATTTCATCGGTTTTGTTTTTTAAGTTATCATTTTTAGTTGGGGTTGCTCACGATGACGGAAAAAGAAAAAATGCTTAAAGGTATGATTTACGATTCGAGTGATGAAGTGCTGGCCACGGAGCGGAACCGCGCTCATAGACTATGTGCTCAATTTAATAAAATTGAAGATGACGGCGACCCGCAAAAACGTCAGATAATCGATCTTTTGATTCCTGATAATGGCGGGGTCTATTTGCAAGGCCCCATCTTCTTTGATTATGGTTGGAACACGACCTTTGGCCACAGATGCTATGCCAATTACAATTTGTGCATTTTAGATGTGTGTCCCGTCACCATAGGTGATGATGTCATAATGGGCTGCAACGTCTCGCTCATGACGCCAATTCACCCGCTTCTTTTTGAAGAAAGAAAACAGTATGTCAATGCGCATGGAAGATTAACCGACAGAGAATATGCTAAGCCAATCGTCATCGAAGCGGGCTGCTGGATCGCCAGCAATGTCGTCATCTGCGGCGGTGT
>DCUC01000039.1:0-3242 GCA_002329705.1 Caryophanales bacterium UBA1424 | reverse complement strand
GGAAATCCGTGCCGAGTAATTCGAAAGATTACAATCGAAGACTCAATCTATCGCCAAAAGGATTTACTCCAGAGATGAAGATAAGAGCGCGATATCAAATCTACGCTCTTTTTTTACTCTTTGAGTTGATACAATAAAACTAATAAGAGATTTGTATCCACATAGTTTTGTTTTTGATATAGGGGGACGAAAGATGATAACAAAAACACTTTTTCCCGGGCGTTATATTCAGGGCTATCGAGCGATTGAACGCCTTCAATCAGAACTTGTCTCGTTTGGGCAAAATGGCATCTGCATCGTGACACCAACAACGTGGCAAAGATTGCAAAAATGTAAGCTTTTCCAAGAAATCATACCCGCGATTAATCTTTGCTATTTTAATGGTGAGTGTTGTGATGAAGAAATAAACCGCCTCGCCTTAGAAGGGCGAAAACAAAAAGCGCATTTCGTCGTAGCTATCGGCGGCGGAAAGGCCATCGATACCGGAAAGATTGTGGCCAGTCGCCTGAATCTTCCCGTCGCTGTCGTGCCGACAATCGCATCAACGGACGCTCCATGCAGCGCGTGCGCTGTCGTCTATGATACTAGCGGCGCGGTTCTTCGCGTCGAATATCAAAAGAATAATCCAAATCTCGTCTTGGTGGATTCGCAAATCATATCCGAGGCCCCGGTTCGCTTTCTCGCTTCGGGAATGGGCGATGCTTTGGCGACGTGGTTTGAAGCTGAGTCGTGCCGCCGCAACAAGGCAACTAATGAAGCTGGTGAATTAGGATCATTGACGGCCTATTCTCTCGCCCGGCTTTGCTATGACACAATCCTTAAATATGGTCTGGAAGCTTACAAATCATGCCATAACAATCAGGTGACGCCCGCCTTGGAAGCGGTTATTGAGGCGAATACGCTTTTGAGTGGTTTGGGTTTTGAAAGCGGCGGCCTTGCGGCTGCACATTCGATTCATAATGGTTTGTCATCTCTTGCCAAAACGCATGGCTTTTATCACGGAGAAAAGGTGGCTTTTGGCCTCTTGGCCTCACTTTTTTTGCGTGAGGAAACCAAACGATATATCGATGAAGTCTTTACCTTTTGTGAAAGTATCAGGCTTCCGACGACTTTGGAAGATATCGGTTTAAGAAATATCACTCGCGAGGAATTGGTTCAGATCGCCACCCGCGCATGTCAGCATGGCGAATTCATCCACCATGAAGGAAACGATATCACCCCGCAAGTTGTCATCGACTTGCTGCTTATGGCAGATCAAGAGGGAAAAAGACGAAAAAGCATGCGCCTCTGATTGTTCGAAAATACCACCTGACAATTAAAAATAGCCCTGTTTTGCGGGGCTATTTTTGAAGGACTCGCAGACTTATTCTCTTGGTTTATTGACGACAATTTGCGGCAGCGGTATTTCGATATTATTAGCATTTAGCGTCTCTTTTATCAACTTGCGAAGAGCGCGTTCGATTCCATAATGCTGCTCATTAAGAGTTTTGACGGTGACGCGCATCTCGACGCTGCTCGCGCCCAGATTCATGACTCCAGATACTTCAGGATCTTCTATAAGAACATCCGCATATTGCTTGCGAAAAGATGGAAAAACCGCCTTTAAAACCTCGGTGGTCCGATCGATGTCTTCTTTGTAGGAAATGGCAAATAAGACGACGGCCACAGACGGATTCTTTGAGTGGTTGACGAGGGTGTTGACTTCACCGTTATTAAGGATTTTGATTTCGCCTCGCCAATTGCGAAGGCGCGTCGTTTTTAGGCCGATATCGACGACCGTCCCTTTAAATCCGCCGACTTCGATGACATCTCCGACATCATAGTGATGTTCGAAGATGATGAAGAAACCGGCGATTAAATCCTGAATAAATTTCTGAGCGCCTAAACCGACGACGAGACCGACGATGCCAAGCCCCGCTAATGCCGGCAAGACATTGACGCCCCAAATGGCGAGGATAATGATGAAGCTGATGATGGCGAGAGCGTAATTAATGATGCTTAATAATACCTTGGAGATTGTTTTGCGGCGCTTTTGCATCGGCCCTGGCTTATCGCCAATTCGTTTGAGGGCGATACGCGAGAGCTGCAAAATTAGAATCCAGACGAAGACGACGACTGCCGTTCCGATCAGCGCGGGCACCGAAGTGGTGAAGAAGATGACGATATCGCCCCAGATTTGAGTGAGTAAAACCGTGATGTTGACATTCCATATTAATACGATGCCAAAGGCCCCGGCGAGAAATGCGATGAGCGAGACGAGAAAAAAGACAAAAAGCATCCCTTTCTTAATTGTCTCCTCATGTTTTTTAACATAGATTCTTTCAAAGACGATCAAAGCGATTACGATGGCCGAAATTATGACCGTGAGAATAATTTGTAATGGTAGACTCATATAGTACCTCCCAAAGCATAAAGATTATAACATAAAAACCATTTTTTGGTGTTGGCTAACGCGTTTATCCTTTTCTAATTAACGGGCATTAGGGCGGATTATTTTGCAAAGTTGCACATTTATAAAAAACTCTCCTTGACAGAAAACTGGCAAATAGTACACTTGAATTAAATTCATTGCGAAAGAAGAGTAACTTAGCCCACTTGCAGGAGCGAGTCTATGACGGTGAAAGATAGGCGCAGATGACTAAGCGAATGGACTTTCAAGAAGCGCGTCGAAATTAAGTAGCCGCAGCCGGTTGTCGCCGTTANNAAGTTTCTTGAAATTCGGGTGGCACCACGAGCATCTCGTCCCGATTGTAAGAGGTGCTTTTTATTACCTCTTAACCCTCAAAAGAAAGAAGGATAAGGTAATGGAATTTGGAAAATACGGCGGACAATTTGTTGGCGGAGCGGCCCTTCAGGCGATTAAAGAAGTCGAAGCGGCATACGGGCGTTTCAAAGATGACAAGGCATTTCAAGAGGAGTTTAAATTTTATTTAAAAGAATATGCTAATCGCCCATCGCTTCTATATTATGCTAAAAATCTCAGCGCCAAACTGGGCGGTGCGAAAATTTATCTCAAACGCGAAGATTTAAACCACACCGGAGCCCATAAAATCAATAATGTTCTCGGCCAGGCTCTCCTCGCCAAGCGGATGGGCAAAACGAAGTTGATCGCCGAAACCGGCGCCGGGCAACACGGCGTGGCCACGGCCACAGCAGCAGCTCTCTTCGGACTACAATGCGACATTTATATGGGCCGCGTCGATGTTTTAAGGCAGAGCATGAATGTCTATCGCATGAAGTTG
>DCUC01000040.1 GCA_002329705.1 Caryophanales bacterium UBA1424 | reverse complement strand
CCGACGTTTACGTGCGTCTTCGCTCTATTAAATTTTTCTTTTGCCATTGTTTGAATTTCCTCCTTATTTCATTTGATAAATTCAACCGAATTCATATTATAGCAAACTTCTTGTAAAATCAATACAACGTATCTATTTATTAGCGTTGGCTCATCCCGGATTTTTTGATGATTTCTTCCTGAATGAAACGCGGGCATTCTCCATAGTGGGAGAACTGCATCGTGTAGTTGCCGCGACCCTGAGTGAAGGAGCGCAGATCCGTCACGTAACCAAACATCTCGGAGAGAGGGACATCGGCTTCGACGGTCTTGGCGTTACCGCGCTGCGATTCGCCGGTCATTTGACCGCGGCGGCGCGTGATGTCACCGATGACATCGCCGTAATAATCCTCGGGGACTGTCACTTCCACTTTCATGATCGGTTCGAGGACGACGGGATTACATGTTCTGGCGGCTTCCTTAAGTGCCATGCTGGCGGCGATTTTATAGGCCGCTTCGCTGCTGTCGACTTCGTGGTAGCTACCATCGAATAATGTCGCTTTGATATCGATGACGGGATAGCCGGCGACCAAACCTCTTTCGAGCGAATCGCGCAGACCATCATTTGTCGGGCGGATGTATTCTTTCGGGACGACACCGCCGACGATATTGTCGACGAATTCGAAGCCTTTGCCGGGATTCGGTTCAAAGCGGATTTTGACGTGGCCGTACTGACCGCGACCACCGGATTGCTTGATGTATTTGCCTTCGCATTCGCCGCTGCCTTTAATCGTCTCGCGATAGCCGACTTGCGGGGCTCCGACATTGACTTGAACGCCGAATTCGCGCTTCATGCGGTCGACGATGATATCGAGATGCAGTTCACCGACGCCGGCGATGATCGTCTGGCCGGTTTCGCTGTTTGTGTGAACGCGGAAGGTCGGATCTTCTTCAGAGAGTTTTTGTAAAGCCACGCCCATCTTTTCCTGATCGGCTTTCGATTTTGGCTCGACCGCCTGTTCGATGACGGGTTCAGGGAATTCCATCTTCTCGAGCATGACATCGAGTTTTTCTTCGCAAAGCGTGTCGCCGGTCGTCGTATTTTTCAGTCCGACGACGGCTCCGATGTCACCGGCGTGGAGTTCTTCGACTTCCTGGCGGTGATTGGAGTGCATCAAGACGACGCGGCCGATGCGTTCCTTAATGCCTTTGGTGGTATTGATGACATAAGAACCGCTTTTGAGGGTCCCTGAATAAATGCGCACATAGGCGAGGCGGCCGATGAAGGGATCGGTGGCGATTTTAAACGCCAAAGCAGCTAACGGTTGCTTATCATCTGGTTCGCAGGTGTATTCGCGGCCATCGCTGTAATGACCTTTCTGATGGGGGATGTCAATTGGGCTCGGCAGGTAATCAATAACGCCGTCGAGGAGCAATTGAACGCCTTTGTTTTTATATGCCGAACCGCAGAAGACGGGGAAGAATTCACCGCCTAAAACAGCTTTGCGAATTGTGGTTTTAATAAGATCGATTGAAGGTTCTTGTCCTTCGAGGATGATGAGCATCAGTTCATCATCAAAAGCCGCGAGGGCTTCCAGGAGTTTAGCGCGCATCGCTTCGACCTTCTCGAGATATTCTTCGGGGATGGCGATTTCCGTCGGTCCCTCGCTTTTATCCGCTGAATAGGTATAGGCTTTGCGGTTGATTAAATCGATGATGCCGTTAAAACGGCTCTCGATGCCGATCGGATACTGAACGGCTTCGGCATTTGCCGCCAGGCGAGTGTGCAGTGTTTCGATGCACATATCGAAATCGGCGCCGATCGCGTCTAGTTTGTTGACGAAGACAATGCGCGGAACATTGTATTTGGTGCCCTGGCGCCAGACGGTTTCGGTTTGCGGCTCAACGCCGTTTTTGCCGTCGAGGACGGTCACCGCACCATCTAATACGCGGAGCGAGCGTTCTACTTCAACGGTGAAGTCGACGTGCCCGGGAGTGTCGATGATGTTGACGCGGTGCCCTTTCCAGAAAGCGGTCGTGGCCGCCGATGTAATCGTGATGCCGCGCTCCTGTTCCTGGGCCATCCAGTCCATCGTCGCTGAACCCTCGTGGGTCTCGCCGATTTTATGAATTTTCCCGGTATAGTAAAGAATTCGTTCTGTCGTCGTCGTCTTACCCGCATCAATGTGGGCCATGATGCCGATGTTGCGGGTGTGTTCTAAGTCATATTCACGTGCCATAATAAGACTCCCTCGTTACCAACGGTAATGAGAGTACGCCTTATTCGCTTCGGCCATCTTATGGGTATCTTCTCTTTTCTTGACGGAAGCACCGGTGCCGTTGGCGGCATCGATGATTTCGTTAGCGAGCTTATCTTCCATCGTCTTTTCGTTGCGAAGACGGGCGTAGGTCACCAACCACCGTAAACCTAAAGTGACTTTGCGATCAGCCGTGACTTCGGTCGGAACTTGATAGTTGGCGGCTCCGATGCGGCGGACTTTAAGCTGGACTTCGGGCATGATGTTATTGATCGCCGTGGCGAAAACATCCATGGCGGGTTTGCCGGTTTTCGTTTCAATTTTTTTGAAGGCGCTATAAAGAATCGTCTGAGCGGTTCCTCTTTTGCCGTCGAGCATTATTTTGTTGATCAAACGCGTGACCAATTTTGAACTGTAAATTGGATCGGGCAAGACATCGCGTTTGCTCACACTTCCTTTGCGTGGCATATTTTTATCTCCTTTTGTTTACCTAAAACTACTTAGGTCTTTTGGTGCCGTACTGACTGCGGCCCTGACGGCGCGATTCGATACCGGCTGTATCCAGAGTGCCGCGAATAATGTGATAACGAACACCTGGTAAATCTTTGACGCGACCGCCGCGGATTAAAACCGTGGAGTGCTCTTGAAGGTTGTGACCTTCACCGCCGATATAAGCGGTCACTTCGTAGCTGTTTGACAACCGCACACGAGCGTACTTTCTGAGGGCTGAGTTAGGTTTTTTCGGCGTCATCGTTCCGACACGGGTGCAAACGCCGCGCTTCTGGGCGGAATTTTGCGAGGTCTGGCGTTTTTGTAACGAGTTCCATCTCTTTCCTAAAGCTGGGGCTTTTGATTTGAATGTCGAACGAACGCGTCCCTGCCTGACTAGCTGATTAATGGTTGGCATTGGACATCCTCCTTATATATCGATGCACGTACACATTTCCCGGTGTATCATACATCTCACAAATAAATAGGCCTACGCGGCCCAATATGTGTCCTGAAAGATAATAACAACTCAGAGCGATATTCGTCAAGAAAAAAAGTTAAATTTTGGTGATAGATATCTTAGCGTACGTGTTGGCGAGATCGGAAATCGTGAAAGTATAGCCTAATTCCTGGCCACCGTTAAAGGTAAAATCAGCAAAGGTATCGACGCCGAACGAATCGCCTTTTTTAAAAAGCGTCTTATTCGTAGCCGTTCCACCGTTAATGAAAGTGTTTTCTCCGCCGCTCTCCAAAAGATGATAAAGCCGGTAGTTATTGTACGTCGTTGACTGCGTATTGCTGTGCGCGATACCGACGCGGTTTGTCTCCTGGCTGTAGACGCCGTCTTCGACATACCCTAAAGCCCGCCGAAAACCATCGTTTGAATAATAAGCCAGACGAGCATCGACATGATAGACCTTGATACCCGCATGTTGCATGAGTTGCGGATTGGAATTAGTCAAGCGCGAATCGTGGGCGTTTAAGCCATTGGGCGAATAAAATTCAAGTAGCAGATATTCGTCCATCGCCGTCCCGTTCCAGTTGTCTTTAATTAATATTAAGTCTCCGCTGTTATAAAAGGGCCGAAGCGTGATCTCGGTGGTGTCGGTGACGACATAGGGTCGCGTCCAGTCGAGCAGCATCTTCGAATAACCGGTGTGATCGCCGATGCTGTAATCCATCATGTCCGCGCGACCGGTCGGGCCATAGAGTTCGCTGTCGGTGTTGTAATAGTCTTCGAGGCCGAGAAGATGACCGACTTCATGAATGTAAGTATGGGTGTCGGGGCGCCCTTCGCTCAGATAAGTTAAAGAATAGCTCGACCAGCATGTCAGCGTCGGCTTCTGATTGATTGTAAAGGCCCAAAATAGCTTGTCGCGGGCTCCTGATCCTGTCTCAGAGGGATGTGTATAGATGAGGTAGACGGGGACCGATTTACTCGGGTCGCCATCGACATAATAGCTCGCCAAATCCCCATATGTTTCTTGATACCATGCCAAGGCACCATTATAAATATCGCGGACGATTTGACTCGTCGCGCTTGAGTTGCGGATATCGGCGGTCAGTTTTGAAGAGCGATACCAGTCGGTCACCTTGCCATCGAGAACCAACTTCCCGTAACTAGATTCGTTATAGTATCCGGCGACTGAACGCCATTGATTATTTTGATTAATACCAAAAAAGGCATTGCGTAGAACTTCCAAAGATCCCTCGGTTCCTTCCGGAAGCGAAGAAGAAGGATAGTCTTCAAAATCGACGGGGATGACGAGTATTTTCTGCCGGCCGAGCGATCTCATGCTCCGACGATAATCCTTGTGCCGGTAGACATCGGTAAAATTGGCAAAAGACTCCTCTTCGCCATCGCCGTTTAAGTATGTATATGGCGAGTAGTCTCCGGGCTTATAATAGCCATCTTCAATAATCGTTTCATGGTCATCGCTATCAACTTGGTAATCGCGAAAAGGAATAAAAGCAAAATAGACGCTCGTGCACGACGAAAGAAGCATGGCCGAAATGCCAAAGACCGGAATCAGGAGGGAACGGAACATCTTTTTTGGTTTCATTTAATATATAATACTATATTTTTTCGATTCTTATCGTTGCGGATTCCGAGCTGACGCTTGAGAAATAAATGGCGTAGCCTAATGCATTCCCGTTGTTTAATTTGTTTCCGTTTTTAAAGAACTCGGTTCCGTGGGTCGACATCGAAAAAGTCTGACCGGTTTTGAAAAGGTCAGAATTGGTGCCGCTCATTCCTTCGTCAAACGTATTCGTGCCGAGAGCTTGAATCATATGAACGAGGCGATGATTTTCGTCGGCGCTATAGGATGGGGTGTTGGAATTTGCCATCGCAAAATATCTCTGCGTCGAATCATTATAAAGAGGGCCCGAACCGGGATCGCCGTAATTGATAAACTGATTCGAATAATTAAAAATTCCGAGGCGCGCGTCAATGTGCAACAAACGGACTCCGGCCGTCGTGTAGGCTCGAGGGTATCTGCCGACGTAATTTGTTCTCGAATCGAGTTTATTTAATCCTGTGGGAGTGTATAGTTCAAGCAGGATGAATTCGTCAAACGAAGTTCCGTTCCAATTATCGGCGATCAAGATGGCGTCACCGCTGCTCTCGACGGGATTGATGATGATTTCGGCATCGCCGGTCACCACATATGGTTTGAGCCATCCCAAAGCCATCTTTGACCAAGCATTGTGATCGATGATGTTATAATCCATCATATCGATCGCGCCTAAAGGCTTATAATCGCTGTCTTCATCATAATTGTAATAGTCATCAAGGCCGAGCAAGTGCCCTGTTTCATGTATGTAGGTGTGGGCGTCGATTTTTGTCTCACCGCCGCCTTCATACATGAAATCATAGCTGGCCCATCCGTAGACATTGGCGACCGGGCTGGAAACTGATCCGCTTCCGTTATATGACTGCTGGGCATCCCATGTCACATAGGCCCAGAAATTCTCGGAAATATTCGCGATATAATCAGAATTGCTATAATTTGGACAACTATAAATCATCCAGACGGCGTCGATGAAACCATCGCTGTCGTTATCAAATTGCTGGGTTGATGAATTCCCGTTCGCGGTCTTGTAGTCACTGACGACATTTCTGACAAGCTTGGTCGTAAAGAAACTACCATATGTCGATACGAATTGCGAAACGGTCTTTTCGGTATCGAAGGTGGCGGCAATCGTAAAATCGAAGTCGAGGTGACCATAACTTGACTTCTCATAAAATGAGGCGACCGATTCCCAGTAATTCGTCTGCGAAGATGTACCATTAAAAAGAATTTCTAAATCCGTCAGTGTCTTTGCGGCAAACGGATAATCGGTGAATTCGACGGGAACAACTAAAATATCAATATCTTCGCCTTGAGAAGGAATTGAATTCAAATAGATGTTTTTTTGTAAGTCTTGATAAGAGTGATATTCATCGACAATGTCGGGTTTAAAATAATTATCCCAGCCCTC
>DCUC01000052.1:6939-20865 GCA_002329705.1 Caryophanales bacterium UBA1424 | reverse complement strand
ATTTCTTACACGAGTTTTCATAATAGCCATTAAATCCTAACAAAAAAGAAACCGCGATTCAATCGCGGCTCATTTTTTATTTCTGATTCACTTTGCTATACGCATCGGCGTCGACATAAATTGTGCAGTCTGAATGTTTTTGAAGTATTGAACAAGGCACCTTTTCGCTGATGGGACCTTCAAGCAAATCTTTAACAGCTTTCGCTTTATTTTTGCCGGTCGCTATCAGCACGATTTTTTTAGCATTCATAATCGATTTTAAGCCCATCGTCACCGCTTTCGTCGGCACTTCGCTGATATCCTTAAAAAGGCGGGAATTGTCGCGGATGGTCGATTCCGTCAAGTCGGCGATGTGGGTGAGGCTGTCAAATGGGGTATCAGGTTCATTAAAGGCGATGTGGCCGTCACTTCCCAGGCCGAGAATCTGCAAGTCGATACCGCCGCTTCTGGCGATTTCTTCATCGTAATGAGCGGCGTAGTCAAGATAGTCGCCGACGCCCTTAAGAACATGGGTATTATTCTTATCGATATCGATGTGATCAAATAGACTGGCATTCATGAAATAGCGATACGATTGGTTGTGGGTGCCGTCTAATCCGATATATTCGTCAAGATTGTAGGTCGTGACTTTTTTAAACGAGATTACTCTTTCTTTGTTGGCTTTAATTAAATTGGCGTACACCTCAAGAGGTGAAGTTCCGGTGGCAAGACCGAGAACGGAGGTCGGTTTGCGGCGAATTTGCTTTATAAATTCGTCTGCTATGAGTTGGCTAATTTCCTGGCTGCTTCCGATGATTACTTTCACTTTTAAATCTTCTTTCCTAACGAGTAAAATACTGCCAAATATGATAAACCATCATCGGACATGTGTAAAATGATTTTTAGTGTAAACCTATCTTATTAAACGCGAAGTCGCGACTTCATAGAATAAGCCATACTCCTTATCGTTTATTTTAAGAATAGTTCCTGATTTGCGGCCGAGTTCGTATCGCTTCCAAAACAACGACTCGCCCTTAAGATTTAAAAAGACCTCGATGTAAGATTTGTTTATATCAAAGTAAGCGATGCGAATGACGCTCTCGGTTTTGCCGTTATATGTCATCGCATACTTCTTCGCTTCTTGAAAGATTATCGGCGGACCTTCAAACTTGCCATCGGTGCCCCACTTATTTAAAAAACTTTTGTCGCGAAATGTTTCGATGTTTTTTATTCCGTCTTTGTAATAAATTCTGCCGATGAAAATTATCCGGTTTTCAACGCGTTTGGCTATCAGCGAAAAGGCGTCCGTTTGCTCTAACTTTTTATCGTATTCTTTCACACCTATTTCATAACCCTTTTGATTATGAACAATAATTTCTCCTAACACAGTGACGTGGTATGAGTAATCCTTTACGCCGTTATCATACAAGCCAAAGCAGACATCTTCACCGACCTTTAAGGAAACATACCAATTGGGAATTTCCTCATAAATTACATCCTCGTAATACTCGGATTCGTTGCTAAAAACTATTTCTCCTAATAAATTAGGAAGTCGATCGACATCATAGCCGTTAATCAGTTCATCGATGCTGACCTCCAAAGCGGAAGCGACCTTCTTGAGCATGGAGATATTTGGAGAATTTAAACCTGCCTCCCATGCGTAGATTGTCTGCCGTGAGACGCCGATTGTCAGGGCTAAATCCTCCTGCGTCATGCCGTTTCTTTTTCTGATTAGATTCAGGTTTTTTTCAAAGCTCATATGTATTTGTCTCCTGCCATAATTATCGATAGGTGAAAAGGGGAAGTCGACCAATTTATCATAACAAAAAAAGTAAGGTTTTCCTTACATTTTTGTGTTTTGAGAAATAAAAAGCCTTGATTAACCTGCAATCAAAGCTCGTCTTTACAATGGCATCCTCTAGGCGATTCGAACGCCTGACCTACGGCTTAGAAGGCCGTTGCTCTATCCAGCTGAGCTAAGAGGACATATCGCTATACTAATATAGTATTTTAGCAATGACATATCAACACAAAAAAGGTTATTCTTCCAGCCTTTCCTTGACCCTTGAAGCAACATTTTTGGGCAGCAGTTGTTGAAGCTCTTCCAAGGTGGCTTTTTTAAGTTCGTTGATCGAGGCATAGTTGCGGTACAAAATTTCAATCCGCCGCTTGCCGAGACCTTCGATTCCGTCGAGAACGCTCGCCTTGTAAGCTTTGCTGCGCAGTTTGTGATGGAAGGTAATCGCAAAGCGATGCACTTCATCTTGCATTCTCATCAATAGGAAGAAGAGCGGCTTGTTATTTTGTAAGTCGTATTTTAGACCTGCTTTGTCGATTAATCCCTCAGTCTGATGCCGATCATTTTTGTATAATCCAAAGGCGGGAATTGATAATTCGAGTCGCTTAAGCGCCTCATAAGCGGCGCTTAACTGCGGCAGTCCGCCATCGACGAGAATGAGGTTCGGCATCTTTAAATCTTCATCTTTAATGCGCTTGTAACGCCGATAGATAACCTCCTTCATACTGGCAAAATCATCGCGCTTTTCATCGCCTTCAATATGAAATTTTCGATACATCTTTTTCGTGGGCTCGCCATTGATGAAAGCGACCATGGCTCCAACGGGAGAAGAACCCTGAAGATGCGAATTGTCAAAAAGTTCGATGTGCGTCGGAGTTTTGATGTTTAGCAGATTGCCAAGTTCGGTCAGAATTTTTAAGTTATCATCGGTTAACCGCGCGGACATAAAGTGCTCATCAAGACCCTGGCGGGCGTTGATCGTAGCCATGTCGACGAGGTCGTAAAGCGCGCCACGACTTTTGTAGACGACATTTATGTCGTATATATCTTCAATTCTCGCTTTTAAACCATAGATATTAGCGACGATCTCGTTCGGCAGAGAATGCGTTTGATAATACTGCAAAATCAGATCGGTGACGAGATCGATATCCTCGTCAAATTGCTCGACGACAAAGACTTCTTTGCCGAGCATGATGCCGTGGCGGAAAGTTAAAAGAGCCAAAGCTAAATAACCGTCTCTGGTCACATAGGCAAAGATATCGCGGTCGACGTGGTCTTGAACTTCCATGCTCTGGCGTTCGTTGATGTGATCGATGGCGAGGAGAGTCTTGCGATAATCGCCGGCTTTTTCATATTCCTGATTATCGCTGGCTTCTTCCATCTTGCGGCGAATTTGACTTTTGACATCTTCGTTGTTGCCGCCAAGAAAGCTTTTAATCTGATTATAGATGGCGACATGTGTCTCTTCATCTATCTTATTGATGCATGGGGCCAGACATTGGCCAAGATGGTAATAAAGGCACGGCACCGGCGGCAGAACTTTGCATTTTTGAAGAGGAAAAATCTTGTTGAGCAAGCTGATCACTTCGTAAGCGTGCATCGATGTCGGATACGGACCAAAATAGAAATAATTTTTGTCTTTATCATCGCGGGCGATTTTTAAAACCGGGCTATTTTTCCGCTTGAGGGCAATGTAGGGATAGTGCTTGCTGTCCTTAAGTAAAATATTGTAGCGTGGATAATGCTTTTTAATTAGATTCATCTCCAGGATAAAGGCTTCTTTTTCGCTCTTGGTGATGATCGTTTCGAAATGGTCGACATTAAAAACCATGGCCGCGACTTTGCCGGATTGCGGCCGCATAAAATACTGCGTCACCCGCTTGCTTAGATTTTTTGCTTTTCCGACGTAGATGATTTCCTCATCTTTATCTTTCATGAGGTAGACGCCGGGTTTGGTCGGCACTAATAACAGGGCCTGTTTTACGGCTTCGGTCATTTCATGATCACCACCGTCGCCCCGCCGGCCCCTTCGTGCTGGTCGCCGGGTCGATAACTTTTTATAAAATCGCACTTGGACAAATAATCGTGAATCGCTCGTTTTAGAGCCCCAGTTCCAAAACCGTGAATAATCCGCACCTGAGAGAAATGCTTGAGGCGGACGCCATCGAGATAGCGGGCGACTTCTTCAAGGGCTTCATCGACTCTTAAACCGATAACGTTAAGTTCTAATTTGACATCGCTGACAATTTGCGGGGCGATGAATGTCTTTTCGGCCTTTTCTGGAGCCGGAGCGCCGACAAGGTGAACTTTTTCTCTGGTTGAAGTGATTTTTAACCCATCCGGGGACACGATAAAAAGGCGATTGCCGCTGATTTTTTCAATTTTCCCGGTGATGCCCAAGTCAGTGATAGCGACATAGCTGCCGACTTCGATGTCGCCATTTTCGGATAAGACAACATCGGTTTCATCTTCTTTTAGCTTTCTGATTTTACCCTTGGCTTCGATTACTTCATGCATCTTAATATCGGGATTCCTGAGCAGGGCAAAGATCTCATCTATCTCTTTTTCCGCTCGAGCAAGTATTTCCTGTTTAGCATCGCTGACATCTTCGAGCAGGTTTTGCCTTTGCTGATCCAGTTTTTGCTGGCGTTCCTGAAGGGTTCTTTCGAAGTTCTGAATACGCTTTACTTCGTTTTCAAGCAAGTGGGCTTTGGTCTCGTTTTCGGATATTAATTTTTGGAGGTTACCCAAAGCGCTGATACTCTGTTCATGACCGTGCGATTTCAGGATGTTGTGAGCCTCGTCAATAATCGGTTTGGCGAGGTCGTAACGAGCGGCCATCTCAAGCCCGTAACTGCGGCCCGGAACGCCTTGTTTCAGGACGTATGTCGGCGTCATTTTCTGCTCATCAAAAAGGACGGAAGCGTTGGTTACGCCATCTTTATTTAAGGCATAATCTTTTAGTCCGTCATAGTGTGAGGAGCAAAAGACAAAGGTGCCGATATCGCGAAGAAATTCAAGATATGAAATGGCGAGGGCTTCACCTTCTAGGGGCGATGTGCCGGTGCCGATTTCGTCGAGTAAAACCAAGTCATCGGAATCGACAAGCGCCGCGATTTCGGCAAGGTTTTTGATATGACCGGAGAAAGTCGATAGATTGCTGGCCAGCGACTGATTATCGCCAATATCTGCATAAATATGATTAAAATACGCCATTTTTGCGGGTTTTATTGTCGGAATAGCCAGCCCGCACTGATTCATCAAAACCATCAAACCGAGCGTTTTGAGGGCGACGGTCTTGCCGCCGGCGTTAGGGCCGCTGATGACGCTGATGCGAAGTGAATCATCAAAAGAAAAATCATTGGCCACGACAACTTCCCGATTGATGAGCGGATGGCGCGCTTGCTTTATATCGATGGCTCTTTCCTCGCTCAACTCGGCAATTTTGCCGTCGAGAGAAATGGCATAGAGAGCTTTAGCTTGAACGAAATCAAGATAGCCGATTGTATGGTTGTTGGCGAGGACTTCATGGCCGTGTGCGGCGACCAGGATGCTCAGCTCTTTTAACAGGCGCTGAATCTCTTCTCGCTCTTCGATTTTTAGGACATAAACCGCATTGTTGGATTCGACCGCCCAGTCGGGTTCGATGAAGGTCGTCATGCCGGTGTCCGAGATGTCGTGAATAACGCCGCTGACTTTGCCTTTGTGAGCGGTTTTAATCGGCAGGACAAAATGGCCGTTGCGAATCGTGGCAACCGCCTCCGTCATATAGTCTCGCAAAGACTCGATCGCCGACTGAAAACGAATTGTCATCTTACGTTCCGTTTCGGTGATTGATTTGCGAATCGAAGCCAGCTTTTTGGAGGCGCTATTCAATATGCCAAGGTCGGGTCCGACGACGCGGTGAATGGCGGCTTCGAGTTGCTCGAGGCTTTTAAACTGGCGAATCTTGTCGTTGAGGAGCGGAAATTTTTCTTCGCGCTTGCGAATTGACAAAACGATTTTGCCGGTGATGATAACATCATGGGCAATCGCTTCTAAGTCTTCGGCCGTCAAAGTCCCGCCTTTAAAGGCATATTCGACTTTTTGGCTCAGGTTGGTTGAACTCATCATCGGCAGGCGGCCATAGCGAAGATTTAAAACCATCATCTCATCGAGAATGGCGAGTTCATTTTTGAGTTCGCCTTTCGAAAGCATCACTAAATTTGAAGATGTTTCGCGACCGATATCGCTCTGTGCAAAAGCAGCTATTTCTTTGCGAATTTGACCGAATTCAAGGACTTCGTAAATCGTTGGCATGACAATATCTTACCATAAAATATGGTCGTTATTGATAGAGCAGCTTTTATGATAGAATAATATCGGCATTTATGGGCAACAACATCGTCACGCTGAAAGCTAATCAGGAACTTCTTGAAAAAATACGGGAATATTACCGAAATGACCAGATTCTTGATGCTGGTCAATATGTTTTGTTTCGCGCCAAAAAAGGGAAAGTAGTCATCACGGCCTATCAAAACACCAAAGGCAAGGATACTAAAATAACTTTTTCGGGCGAAGGCTTCATTTATGAGGCGAGGCGCTGGGATAAAACTATCACCATTTCCGAGGATATAAAAGAAGACGACGAGACGCTCGGATGGTTTGAAATCGATGACCAGATTGGCAGCGACGAAGTCGGCACCGGCGACTTTCTCGGCCCTATCTGCGTCTGTGCTGCCTATGTTAAGAAACAGGATGTTGCTTATCTCAAGAGGATCGGCGTCGCTGATTCCAAAAAAATAAGCGATGACTTCATAAAAAATATCACCCCGCTGTTACTGAAAAAATTTTCTTATTCACAAGTGAGTCTCACGAACGAAAAATATAATGAGCTCATCAAGCGAGGCATCAACATCAACGAGATTAAAGCCCGCTTGCATAATCGCGTTCTCCTTAATTTAATCAAGAAACACGACGTCAAGAACGTCTATGTCGATAAATTTGTATCCGAAACCCGATATTTTTCCTATGCGGCCCGCGATAAAGAAATCGTTCGTGACATCACTTTTAAGACGAAGGGCGAATCGCGCTACCCCTCCGTGGCTCTCGCCAGTGTCATCGCTCGTTATTCCTTTTTGAAAAAGATGGAAGCACTCAGCAAAAAATATGCTGCCATCATCCCTTTCGGAGCTTCCTCAAAAGTCGATTCGTTCGCTCTTGCTTTTATAAAAAAGCACGGCATTGAGGAATTACGCAAAATCGCCAAGACCGATTTTAAAAATTACCAGCGCGTCACCAAAAACGAGACCGAAAAATGAAAAGAGTATTCCCTTTCGTGCTCTTGAGCACTCTCTTGCTGACGGCCTGCGAACCGCGTGATAGTTCACCTTCTGACACATCATCCAGTATTAGTCTCGGTTCCGATATCATCGGCGGTTCTTACGAAGAAAGAATCAGCACGATGGCCGATACCGGCGTCGCCATCGACGCACTAGATAAAACTGAAAAAGAAGTTGCGTTTTATGATGAACTGGCGCCGCTTGGAAGCGCCGCTCACCCGCTATCCAATTCATCGGCAGAATATCTTGAAATTCTCACTTTCGAACAACCATCTCAATATGGCGACGCATATTTATTTAGAGCCGGAGAGGCGACCATCGCCATGGATTTTGGTCACCCATCCAATTATAAATATACTGACCAGACGAGTTATTATTCCGAGTTAAAAAATACTTATGAAACTTATATCGATGACGGCCATCTTGATCTGCTCATTCTCACCCATCCTCACGGCGACCATTACGGCGGCTATCAAGCCCTGAAAGACGCAATCGATTCGGTCGGCATGATCGTCGACTACGGATACTACAGTGGCGGCGGCGAAAATTATCGAAAAGACATTCGCGATTACTATGCTGATAAAGGAAGTGCCTACCACCGCATCTATGATAATGTCAATGAAATTGATGGCGGTCAGAAAAGAACCTACATCACGCCTGATCTTTTTATTGATTGGCTCGATACCGGTTACTATACGGAGAACTATAACGACGGCCCCGTCGTCGATGACATCAATGTCACTTCGCTGGCCGGAATTCTCGCCTATCGCGATTTCACTTTCTTCTTCTCCGGCGATTTACAAGATAATGCGGATGGTTATAATGGCGGTTCCGGTGGACTTGGCGAGACTAATCTGGTCGCCATTAATGGAGATAATAACGAGATTTTTCATGAAGTCACGATGATGAAAGCCGCTCACCACTCCTCTTCAAAAGCTAATAATGATATCTTGCTCAACACCCTCGAACCTAAACTGGTTACCATTTCAGCCGGCGCCCCCTCACCAGACACCTCTTATGGCGGAAAGACCGGTGCCTGCGCCGGACACCCCCATCTTCAAGCCTTATCGCGCTTTTTAACTAAAGGGCAAAAGAGAGTGGCTCCCAAAATATATTTAAACTTCGTTAATGGCACGACTTCTTTTGTCACCGATGGTTTAAACAAAGTTTACATGGAGGGTTCGCCGCTAAAAATGTCTTACTACGGCACCTCAACTAACGGCACCGTCAGCCAGACATATGGTTCGATAGAAGACATTTATAACGATATACTCAGCAGCGAGTGGGCGCGCGTTTGCCACGGTTTATGAGCAATCATTAAGATGATTAACAAATAAGACCTTCAATGCTATAATGCTACCGAGTTCGCCCCGCCTTGCGCGGGTTGCGGGACGCGGCTAACAGGAAATAAAATTGACACATTACTTGTCGCTTATCATCGCCTTAATAACTGCCTCGGCAGGTGCCTTGACCACTTCTTTTTTGGCTCGCAATAAGAATTTCTCGCTCGGCAAGAAAATCTTTGCTTTTGTGCTCATCGCCGTCTTTTTTACCCGCTACATATCCTATGATGATCAAATCCTCAATATCGTAAGTCTTGGCGCCGGACCATTTTCTCCAGCCGTTAATTTCTTTGCCTACTTCGGCATCTGGCTCGAACTCACGCTCGTCGTCTTCCTGATCCTCTATCCGTTTTTTAAAGCGCGGATTCTGACAAACTTGATTAAATTTGTTCTGACCCCGGGATTTGTTCTTTATCTCGGCTTCTCTTATTACAGTGTTTTTCTTCAAGTGATCGGTAACACCGGCGGAACCTTGGCTTTATCTTTTCAAAGTGTGATGTTCGCCGTGGAAATCGCTCTTGTCGCCTATGGTCTATTTTTGGTCTGGCGCGATGATCACACTTTAAAATTGGATAAAAAAGAGATTCTTGCCCTCTTGATTGCCTTTGTTCCCGTCCTTGTCGCATCGCTTCCCATTTATGGCCCGCAGCTCATGTTTGGAAACGCCAATGCCCGCTACGAAGTGATCGATATCTCCTTTGTTCACCGCCTCTTTATCTACGCGACGGTTATCATACCGCTGGTCCTATATTTTTCTTTAAAAAAGAAAGATCCCGAACTCATCCGTTTGGCGATGATCTATTTAAGCGTCGTGACGATGATTACTTTCTCCCGCGTTTTTTACTATCAGAACTTCTTTGCGCCGTGGACGTGGCCGATTCACTTGTGCAACACGGCGATGTACATCATTCCTTTAGTGCTCATCTTCAAACTCGACAAGCTCTTCTATTTTACCTACTTCATCAATGTCTTCGGGGCTCTGATGGCTATGCTGATGCCCAACTATGCGGAAACGACGAACTTGACGAGCTGGGTCATCATCCAGTTTTGGTATAACCATTCTCTAGCTTTTTTCATGCCTTTATTACTCGTCGCCCTGAAGCTTTTCCCGCGCCCGAAAATGAAGCAGATGTATTATTCGCTGATCGCTTTTTCCGGCTACTTTTTACTGGTCATGGTTTTAAATGTCTGGTTCAGCAATTACTCGCCGACCGATTTCTTCTTTATCAACAGCGATTTTATCGTTGATAAATTAGGGAGGTGGGCCGAGAACATCTTCAACATCGCCATCAGCTTTAACATCGGCGATCTCGTCTTTGAATTTCACCCTGTCTACCAAGCTCTTTTCTTAATCGTCTATGTCGGTGTTTCCTTTGCGATGTGGTTTGTTTACAGCCTCGGTTTCAGCATCGCCGATTCGCTCGGTGATTTGCGCTTTCGCCAGAAAAAAATTAAACTCGATAAATATGCCTTATTGGCAGCCTTGAACGGAAGGGGGATCGATGAACCCATGGAAGAAAATACAGGAGTAAAATTGGAGCTGAAAAACTTTTCAAAACGCTACGGCAAGAACAAAGACTTTGCCGTAAAAGACGCCTCTTTAGTCGTTAGTGGCGGCGAGATTTTCGGCTTCCTCGGCCCCAACGGCGCCGGCAAGTCGACCACCATTAAATCGATCGTCGGCATTCAGACGATTACCGAAGGGTCTATTTCCATCTGCGGATACGATGTCGAAAAGCAACCGGTCATGGCCAAGCGTTTAATCGGCTACGTCCCCGATCACTATGCTCTATATGAAAAATTAACCGCCCGCGAATACGTCAACTACATCGCCGATATTTACGGCGTCACCTATGAGGAGCGGCAAATGCGCATTCCTCACTATGTGAGCCTCTTTCATCTTGAAGATGCTTTTGACAATCAGATTAAAACTTTTTCGCACGGCATGAAGCAAAAGGTGACGATTATCGCCGCCCTCGTCCACGAGCCGAAATTATGGCTCCTCGACGAACCGCTCACGGGCCTTGATCCCGACAGCATTTATCAAGTTAAAGAATGCATGAGACAGCACGCCGCCAAAGGCAATATCGTCATGTTTTCGAGCCACATCATCGATGTCGTCGAAAATCTCTGTCAGAGAATCGCCGTCATCAAAAAAGGCCATCTTTTCGCTCCTTTGACGATCGATGAAGTTCACGAGCAAGGAACGCTTGAAGAATACTACTTAAAGATGGCGATTCACGAAGAAACGCCTGAACAAAAGGCCACCAAGGAAATCGCCTAGGCAATTTATGAACGACATCAAGACGCTGATAATGATGCAGTTGAAGGATAAACTCGATCTCGGGTTTATTAAAGACAAGGCGCAATTGATACGCAAAATTGTCTTTTTCGCCTTGCGCTTTATCATCGTCGCCAGCCTCTCTTATGCCTTATTTTATGTCTCCTCGTTTTTGCGCATCTTTCATAATTCGCCCTTTATTCCGACTTCGATTATGACGATGCTCTTAACAATCATTCTCGTCATCTCGACTTTCGCCAGCACGAATGATCTCATCAAGTCGCTATACATGGCCGAAGACAATCAGGTGCTCGTCACCTATCCGATTTCCGCGAATCGCATCTTCCTTTCTAAAATCATCGTCTTTTATCTTTATGAGATATATAAAAATTTTACTTTTACCTTGCCGATATTTGTGGCTTACGGCTTGATCTCGCCCGTCAATTGGTTTTTCTATATCTGGGTTTTTCTCTCTTTCTTTGTGGTGTCGATGATTCCTGTCGTCTTGGGTGTCGTCCTCTCTCTACCGGGCTTTTTTATCATGCGGTTTTTCAACCGTTTCAGAGTTCTAAAAATACTATTTTTTATCGCCGTTTTGGCGGGCTTCATCTATCTACTCGTCAGAATTATTCTTTTGATACCGTCGGAGATTAACGTCTTAAACTACTGGGGTCCGATCAAAGTTCTGCTCTCCGATGTCACGATGTTTTTCCAAGATTATTTCAAACCCGTTTATTATGTCGTGCTGATGGTCGTCGGCAAATATAACGCCGCGATGCGATACACGTACCTGAATCTCGATGTCTGGCTCGTCTTTATCAGTTTAATCGGCGTGCTGGCCGGATTGTTTATGGCGGCTTATTTCGTAGCCCGCTTTCTTTTTATCAAGATGACCAGCGCAAGCTTTGAATACGAGAAGCGCTTTCGGGTCAAGGCCTTGCTGAATCGCCGTCTGCCGGCCTTCTTATCATTTGTCGTTAAAGAGCTGCGCCTCATTTTTCGAAGCGGCACCTTTACCTCCAATTTCATCGCCACGTATATTTCGATTCCTTTGTTTATTTTGCTGATTAATCGGATTTTCGCCTCGATGGATTTATACCCGAATGGTCAGTTCGCCGTCCAGGCTTTTAATATCTTGATTATTATGCTGCCTTTGCTCGCTTCCAACAGCGTGGTCGCCACCATGTATTCAAGGGAAGGCCGCACCGCCTATATGAAGCGGACAAAGCCGGTCGTCGTCATCTTTCCTCTGCTCGCCAAACTCTTGCCGAATATCGTGCTTTCCATCGTCTCATTGTGCGTTTCTCTTTATATTTTTAACGCCCACATGCATTACGTTTTAAGCAACATCATCCTGCTTTCCATCGCCTTGATTTTTATTCAAGTCGGCCACATCTTGTTCTCAGCCCTCCTCGATTTGATGAATCCGCAAAATGAGCAGTATGCCACCGCCGGCGAACAAGTGAGTAATCCCAACGAGACCAAGGCGACGATTTTTGCCTTCATCACCGCATTCTTAGTCGCCTTAATCACCCTCGGCTTTCTCGTCGAAGAACAATTTATGCCCGATCAGTCGTTTAATTATGCATTCCTGAAAATGCTCCTCATCGGTTTTGTCTTCTTTGGGGCCTCTGTCTATATGTATATTGAAAAGATCAAAGCTTATTATTACGATCGGATCAGCTAAATATGAAAAAATCAGTCATCTTGATAATCGGCGCCCTCTCCCTCGTGGCCATCATCGTCATCGGCCTCCTCTTTCAGCGCGCCGAGGTGTATAACGTGACAATTTATGTGTCGGAGATAATCTGCAGCGGCGTTCGTGTCGGCGATGACTACTATGACACTTATTTTGACGAGTCAGTAAATGTCTATCGCATCGATAATCCGGACAATCCCGGATCGCCTTTGACGCTTGCCTATGCTCCGGGTCTGACGGTCGACATCATCTACGAAGTCCTGCCTTTTGAAGCCACGAACCAAAGCGTCAGCTTTTCGACTGATCCGAATAGCTTTATTGCTCGCGTCGAAAGCGCGACCGGGCGCGTCTTTTTCATCGATGAGGGAACCGAGACGTTTACGATTCGCGCCAACGACAATTCAAATAAGTCCGCCAAGGTGCGACTCCGGGCGAAAATTCCTGATGCTTAATCTTTTTAGAACTAAGTGATACAATGATTTCCGGCATGCCCGGCATGCTTGAAATATTCACGGGGAAATATCAAGAAAGGATACAACCATGAAAAAGAGTCTATTGCTTTTGCCGTTAGTCGCCATGTCGCTCGCCGGCTGTGAGCCGCCGATTGAAGAGCTCGGCGATTTGCTCGACATCGAAGTCGCTTCTGGACTAAAACAAGAATACGTTCAATATACCAATGTCGAACTCGACGAAATCAGCGTGACCGCCACTTTTGAAAAAAAGACAGTCACCATTGAAGGAAGCGATTTATCATTCGATCCCGAAACGCTTGATACATCAACGCTCGGCGAATCCGAAATAACTATCACGTATTTGACCGAAAGCGTCGTGTGGACCTATACGGTTGTCGAATACGATGAAATTGACAATATCTCCGCTCCTGATTTTGTCACCACTTACCTCGCCAACATCGAAGCCAAGGACGTAGACAACAAACGCAATGAGTTTATGGATCGCGAACAGGGCTACTTCGTCGGTGACGATAATCCGTTTAAATTCTTTCCCAACATCTACGCCTATGATGGCGATGGAATCGAGATGGAGGTCACCGCCTATCATAGCGTCTCGGTCGTTGAGGAAAAGCGCGGAACTGAATGGGTCACCTTGACTGGCGCCGAACTGGATGGCGTCGTGACCATCGATGATTTTGCATCGACATATGACTTCAGCGAAGAAGCGATCGGCAACACATATAGATTGACCGTTCGTCCTTTTGGCGATGAATATGCCGTCAATCCGAAATTTTCCACTTCTTTTGAATTTAATGTTGCCGATGGATATAACGTCTATAAACAAGATGATTTATCGCATTTTAACAACGTCGGCACTCACTGGGATGCATATCGGACTTCCAAAGGCATCACGCCTGTGGCAATTAACGGTCTCTTTCTGCACGGCGATATCGAAATCGAACGCAGCAAACTTCCGGATAGCTTTTTCTATATGGAGGGCGATTCGGACATTAATTCTGGCGATGGCGACTATGAACGCGCCCTTGGTTCACT
>DCUC01000052.1:2805-6925 GCA_002329705.1 Caryophanales bacterium UBA1424 | reverse complement strand
GATTACTCGACGCTACCGGTCGTCGCTCGCGAGTCAGGTCGTATCGACGCCGACGTCGGACTTGTTATCTCTCACGCAACGCTTATCAAAGCGGGATACGCTCAGACCGGCGAAGATTTAGGTGATTACACTATGCGCAACCTTAGGGTTATTGGCAATGCCAACCGCACCGAAGCCGGAGCTAAGTCTGGAGGCGCCATCTTCACCAAATTGTTGAGTGTTGATTCCCATATCTACAATCTCATCGGCACGCAATGCTTTACTTTCATTTTGACCGAACTTTCGGGCCCGAATGCCATCATCGAAAAAACGCGAGGATATGATTCGTTTAGCAGCATGCTCTATAACTGGGGTACTGATAATCTGCAAATTATCGATTCCGAGTTTATCGGCGCGGGCGGACCAATCATCATCGCCGACCATGTCGGTCCCGAAGAGGACGGAACGGGTGGAAATCCTTCTCACACCACCTTTACGAATACAGTCGCCGAATCAATCGTCACCGGAAACGAAAACTGGTTTAGACTCGTTCATGCTGATGCTGCCTTGCCGGAAATTTACGATGTCGGAGAACTATTATTGCCAAACTACGGAACGAACTCGATTACGAAATTAATCAACATCAATGGCACCGACATTCCTCACTTTAACATGATCGGAGTCGTTAAAGACGGCGGCGCTTCGAAACCCTCATCGACGAAAATCAGCGGAAGCATGACAATCGATGATGGCGCAGCCCTTGATTTCAACGGCACTTTCATGACCAACTCGGCCCCGTATCCGCCGGCTATGCCACGCTTTGAATCAAGCGATGGTCAGCAAGCCTTATTCGATGGTGAAAAGCTCGTTGGTCTTGATAATAATCCAATTACTCCATATGTCTATAGTCAAACCAACTATTTCACCGGCCCATATCTTAATATGTATGTCAGCATCGGCGCCTCGCCGACTGATTATACGGCTGGTTACATGGGTCTCGTATTTGGCCTACAAGAAAGATAATCTTATCAGCAATCCAACATAAAAATGGGCTTTTTGCCCATTTTTTATTATTGCCACATACTCAATTATAAATTTTTCAGTATTTCTTCAAAATATGCCGGTAACGCACAGGCAAATGTCTTCACTTCTTTGGTCCGCGGATGGATGAGTGTCAAAGCCTTCGCGTGTAATAATTGCCCGCCTTGATATAGAGCGTCTTTTTTCTTTCCGTAGAGGGGGTCGCCCACCAACGGATGCCTGATATATTCAAAATGGACGCGAATTTGATGCGTGCGGCCCGTTTCCAGGCGGCATTCCACTAAAGTCGAGGATTGATACCGTCTTAAAACTTTAAAGTGCGTGACGGCTTCTTTGCCCTCTTGAAGATCGACCGCCATCTTCAGGCGGTTTTTCTTATCGCGGGCCAAAGGAGCGATGATTTTGCCTTCTTCTTCATGGATTACCCCGTGGACAAGGGCGACGTATATTCGCTGCATCGTGTGATTTTTAAGCTGGGCGGCCAGTTCGTTATGGGCATAGTCGTTTTTGGCGACCGCCAAAAGGCCGGATGTATCCTTATCGATGCGATGGACGATGCCGGGGCGAAACTCGCCGTTGATCGAGCTCAGATTCTTCGTGTAAAACATCAAGGCGTTGGCCAAGGTCAAATCTTTGTTGCCGGCGCCGGGATGGACGACGAGGCCGCGCGGCTTGTTGATGATGATGATGTCGCTATCTTCATAGACGATATCAAGGGGAATATATTCGGGCTTTAAATCCGAAGGCTGATCTTCTCTTGTCACGATGTTGATGACATCGCCCTTTTGCAGGCGGTAGCTGGTTTTGACTGCTTCGTTATTAACGAAGACATAACCCTCATCAATCAGTTTTTGAATATGGCTCCTCGAGACATCGATTAAAATCTCGACCAGGGCTTTGTCGATTCTCTGACCGGCTTCGCGATCGACTTTATAATTTTTCGTCTTCCCCGCCATGCTTCTTTTCCTTATCCGCGAGATACTCGGCAGAGGGCTTTGATAAATCTTCTTTGCCTTCTTTGTTCTTTGCGATTCTGATGTCTTCGATAACGATGGCAAAAAGCAAGATGATGACGCCGACGACAAGCGACATATCCGCGACATTAAAAGTCGCAAAGCGACGCCCCCAGAATTCGAAGGAAAGGAAGTCGACCACGCCGCTGAAACCGACAGTTGAAGGCCAGTATAAAGCGCGGTCAATCAAGTTTCCGTAGGCTCCGGCAATCATCATCGCCACGGCGATTTTCATCACGATACTGAGAGTTCTGTATTTCTTTATGTAGTAGACGAGCATCGCCGTGCCGATGACGGCCGAGACGGCGATGAAGAAGATGCGCCACTCGATATCGCCGGTGTTACCGAGGCCAAAGGCCGCGCCCTGATTAAAGGAAAGGCGAAGGTAAAAGAAGTTTTCGATCACGGTGATTTCAGTGTAGACATTCATATTATTTACGACGACCCATTTTGAGACGAGGTCAATCACGAAAANNTTTTGGATTTAAAATAATTAGCGATTTTACCGGCCATCGTGATTCTCCTTTAACACGCCGAGGCAGCGCGGGCAGACGGCATGTTCTTCGTGTTCATGCAACTGTTCGACATAATTCCAGCAGCGCGGGCATTTTTCGCCTTCCGCCCGGGTGACGAGAACTCCATCTTTTGCCTTAAAATCAACTTTTGAGACGACAAAAAGACGCGCCAGTTCGGCTTCGTTTTCATCTAGTTTAAGCTTCTTTAGCAATGCATTATTTTCTTCTAGCGAGACATGAGCCTCCTGAGGTGAACCGATCAGCCCTGAGGATCGGGCCTCTTCCAGTTTTTTTAAGACGATATCACGAAGTTCCATCAGGGCTTGGTAATCTTTGATTACGCTTTCATCGAACTGATGAGAGGCGCTCGGATAGTCGAGCATCTGGACATTGTCCTTGTTTGCATATGACAGGCTATGATAAATTTCGTCCATTGTAAACGGTAGAAAAGGCGTGAGCAAACGCATTAAAGTATCGGTCACCTGATAGATGACATTTTGAACCTGCAGGCGTCTAAGCGATTTCTGGCTATTGCAATATAAAACATCCTTGGTTATATCTAGATAAAATGACGACAAATCGCTCGACATGAAGGTGACGATGCGGTTGATGCCGTTGCCGAAATCGTATTTGTCAAAAGCGGCTATCGCTTCGTTTTTGACGCTTTCGAGCTTGGCGAGAATAAAGCGATCGACGGCCTCGAACACCTCGACTTTATCGCTGCTTGGCGAAAAGTTTGAATGCTCGCCGTTTGCGAGATTGCCGAGTAAAAATTTAAAGGTGTTGCGCACCTTGCGGTATACTTCCGCGACTTGCGTGATGATGCCCTCGGAGATGCGCACATCTTGTTTGTAGTCGATCGTCGCCGCCCATAATCTTAAAATATCGGCGCCGAACTGATTGGCGACTTTGCTCGGGTCGATGCCGTTGCCTTTCGATTTCGACATCTTATCCCAATTTTCGTCGACCACGAATCCGTGCGTCACGCAATCTTTAAACGGCGAAGTGCCAAAGACGGCGGTCGAAATAGTGAGTGATGAGTTAAACCAGCCGCGATATTGGTCGTTGCCTTCGATGTATAAATCGACCGGGAACTTTAGTCCGCGCTCGCGCATCACACCATTGAAAGAGGAGCCGCTGTCAAACCAGACATCCATGATATCTTTTTCTTTAGAGAAAAGACCATTTGGCGAGTGGGCATTGCGATATCCTTTCGGCAGCAAATCCACCGCTTCTTTTTCATACCAGATATCGCTGCCGTGCTCTTTAAAAAGGGCGATGATGTGATCAAAAACTTCTCTTTCAATAATCGGGGTCATGTCTTCGTTATAGATGATGGGAAGTGGAACGCCCCAGGCTCTCTGCCTTGAGATGCACCAATCGGTGCGGTCTTTAATCATGTTGAGCATGCGCGTTTCGCCCCAGGAGGGCACCCAATGGATTTTTTTAACTTCATTCATCAGGCTCTCGCGAATCGGTTCGATCGAGCAGAACCACTGCGGCGTGGCGCGAAAGATGAGCGGTTTCTTCGTCCGCCAATCATGGGGATAACTGTGTAAACTTTTGTCTTCG
>DCUC01000052.1:0-2786 GCA_002329705.1 Caryophanales bacterium UBA1424 | reverse complement strand
GCCAGCCTCTCGCCGGCTTCGCTTGTCAAAAAGCCGCGGTCATCGACCGGGCAATAAGGCAGAATATTATATTTCTGGCAGACATTATAGTCGTCGACGCCGTGCCCGGGAGCGGTATGGACTAAGCCGGTTCCAGCCTCGTTGGTGACGTGTTCGCCGTTAAGCACGAGCGATGAACGCTCATAAAAGGGGTGTTTGGCCAAAACGCCCTCTAATTGCTGACCGTTGAATGTTTTAAGCAAATCCATTTCGACAAGGTCTAATTCTTTTTGGAGGCGGTTTTTGAACTCTTTAAGGAGGATCAGTCGGCCTTTGTTTGTCTGATAAAGACCATATTCAAAACGGGGGTGAACGGAGATGGCGAGGTTCGCCGGCAAAGTCCACGGCGTCGTCGTCCAGATGACGAGCTTATCGCCTCGATTTAAAATGCCTTTACCGTCGATGACATCAAAACTAACATAAATTGATGGTGAGGTGACATCATAGTACTCAATCTCGGCTTCCGCTAAAGCGGATTCGCTCGAGGGCGACCAGTAGACGGGTTTTAATCCTTTAAAAATTAAACCCTTCAATGCCATCTCGGCGAACACTTCAATCTGCCGGGCTTCATATTGTTTATCAAGGGTGACGTATGGGTTTTCAAAATCGCCGACTACGCCTAAACGCTTGATTTGTTCCTTTTGAATCTCGACTTGCTTCAAGGCATATTCGCGGCATTTCTTGCGGAATTCGACGATCGGCGTCGCCTTGCGGTTGACGCCCTGTTTGGTCACCTGATTTTCGATGGGAAGACCGTGGGTGTCCCAGCCAAAGACAAACGGTGTATAAAACCCGGACATATGCTTATAGCGGACAATGAAATCCTTAAGTAAACGATTGAGCATATGCCCACAGTGAATGTTGCCATTCGCGTAAGGCGGCCCGTCGTGGAGAGCGTATTCTTTTGCCCCGACGCGTGATTTAAGCATTGCCTGATATAAGTCTTGCTCTTGCCACCGCGCTAAAAAGAGCGGTTCCTTGAGATTGAGATTTCCTCTCATCTCAAAACTGGTCTTTGGCATTAATAGTGTTTTCTTGAGTTCCATAAACTTCCTCTTTTCAAAATAAAAGCGTCCTCATCTAAGGACGCTAATCGCGCGGTGCCACCTTAGTTTTATGCAATATTTGCATAACCCTCGATATCCGGTAACGTCGGACGCACGGATTCCCTACTAATTTTCAGGTCTCGCTCAGAAGGGATACCGTTTGACTGATGATAACCTTGCACTCTCGTTATCTCGCTAAATTGTCAAAGGCGTGTCTTCGTCAACGCTTTATTATTATATAATACTCACGAAACGGCGTTAATAGCAAATCTATTTAAATACAGAGCTCCGCCGGTGAATCCGCTAAAAGCGAGTCGCACCTTTCCTGTGTATGATTGGCCTTCTGGCAAAACGAACTCGTACATGACATTATTGACACCGATTGTCATCGAACGTTGTGCAAAAGAATAAGCGCCGATGCTTACATCCAATTTCGGATCCACTCCGGTTGTTGCCGTCGAAGCGACGATATAAACGGCGTTGACATTTGCCTTTCCGCCGAAAGAAAAATCGTCCTTGGTTTCAAGATACATATTGTTCATGGGGGCCGTACTCGTGCCAAATTGCCGACCGCGCCCATTTGCGGCGTCAAAATTATACAATTTGCCGGAAGCAAAATAAAAATTATAATCAAGGCTTCCCAGACTGATTTCGTGAACGATGCCGTTTAAGCCAGTGACATTGCGAAATGCCGCAAAAGGATCAGAGCTAGTTAGACTATATTGATAAGTAGCCAATAGTGAAGGATCGGCCTCAATCTCGATTTCGTAGGTGATGTTCAAATCTTGATAAGTCACATTGACCTGCATCATTCCGACGTCGCTCATCGCAAATGTATACCCATCGCTAATTGAGACATTAAATTCAGCGGTGTTCAAATTCGCATTAATCGAAAAATCATTGTTGACGGTGAAAACTTTCAAGTCGTCGGCTTTTGAAAAAGAATGGCCAACCTGAAATAGAGTCGTCAAATCTTTGATTCCTAAATTGCGGACTTCACCGGGTTGTTGCTCACCTTCATCAATTACCACATCATAATATGATGGGCGAAGTTTGTTCAGTACGCCGGCTTCATCTTTTTTCTCACCAAAAACATAATCGACCAGATCCGGAAAATCACCATACGGATTGCGATTATTCTGAAAAGCATAAACGCCGAGATTATGTTTGTATTCGCGGCGTGAGACTTCGCCGTCCGCCCAGGTGAGGAGGTCGCTGAGCATGCCGTGGGTCTTGCTGCGCGTTGCCGAAATGCCTTCGACGACATCGAGATCATCAAAGCGTGTCGCCATGTAGAAGATGCCGCGAGCCANNGTCGCCATGTAGAAGATGCCGCGGGCCATCATCGGCTTGTCTTCAGGGCGCGGTTCAAAGATGCTGACTCCGACTTCATCCACGGACTCAATCGCGCGGCAGCCGGTTTGATTGCCAAAATAATCGGTTGGGTAGACAATGGTGCCCATCTCTTCGCTTACGTTGCCGAGGTTTTTATTGCCGCGGGAGTTGTTTAATCTCCCGTCAGAGGCGAAAAGATTATGAAAGTCACTGCGCATTTGATTCACTAATGTCGCCTCGCTGGGGGGACGGCTGTTGTTCACATCGAAGTCCCCGAGCGTCTGAGCGAAGGCGTGTTCGCGCTGCCAACCTTGGTTGGAACCGGTAAAAGTATAAGATTTGAGGGGTTGATAATCAGAGTAGACG
>DCUC01000035.1:13726-17422 GCA_002329705.1 Caryophanales bacterium UBA1424 | reverse complement strand
CGGAACCGCTACATCGACGACAGCTGCTGCCCCGATGAATAACGGCGGTGGCGTCGGAATTGCTCCTGATGCCGATATATTGGCACTAAAAATAGATTTCTCGTTTGCCGCTATTGATGCCGCGATAAAATACGCGATTGCTCAGGATGTTGATGTAATCAATATGTCTCTCGGCGCATATGCTCAAAGTTTCGAAGATGGTTTTGGAGATTCACAGACCGGATCTTCAGGAGTCGCCACATATTTACAAAGTGCCTGCCAACAAGCCTATGATGCCGGAATTATTGTTGTCGCCGCGGCNNGGCAACGAAGCGACTGATTACAAATTATACCCGGCATGTAATTACAAAGTAATTGGCGTTGGCGCTATTGGCGATTGGGACAGTAAAGGTAACGCAGACGCGTTAGCAGAGTTTACTAACTATGTTGGCGCATCACAAACCGGTGAAATAAATGTCGATATATTAGCTCCTGGCTACGTTTATACAGCTCATAAAACCGGAACACAAAGCAGTCCGACGCGGACCTATGAAGATACTCAGGGAACATCTTTTTCTAGTCCAATAATCGCGGGTGCTGCTTGTCTTTGGAAAGAAAAATTCCCAAACGGAACTCCTGATCAATTTTTAACCCAGCTTCAAAGTTCTGCGGACGGCAAAGATTATTACACGAGCAAAATGGTTCCTGTTAGCGGATGGGATTCAAGACTCAGTGATGCCGGTCCATCCAACATAACAAACGGCAGACTAAATGTCGCTAATTTGATGAATGCTGATGATCCATATGTAACAACAGTTCAATCAAGCCTAAGCATTTCTGTTGGCGAACAACGTCAAATCGATTTAGACACCTATAACGGCACGATTACGTATAGTTCTGGTAACACCAGCGTTGCCACAGTGAATAGTAGTGGCTTAGTTGAAGGAAAAGGCCCTGGAAGCACAACAATTACTGTCACTGCTACCAAAAACTCCAAAACAGCTACCGACACTGTCAGCGTCACTGTCGATAGTGCGGTAGCGACAACATCGATTGCTTTTGAACCAAAATCAGTAACCTTAAATACAGGCCAGACATATAACGCCGAAGAAACAATTACGGTTACTCCGAGTAACGCTTCGCGCATTTTTTTGTTTGATAGCTCGAACGATAGCGTTGCGACAGTCAATGAAGACACCGGTGTTGTGACTGCTGTTGGCGCTGGCACAGCATCAATTGATGTCATCTCGGTTTACGGCGAGGGCGATGATACTTTAGCCGTTACAGTAACAGCAATTAGCTCCGGAACTTACACAATTGGCTGGGGAACTGCTTCGGGGGAAAATGGAACCTTCACCAACTTCTCTGCTGTTTCAGGAACCGCCGCCGGTTTCTTATCCTATACAACCGCTCAAAACAATGCTTCAAGCGCTCCCGCCTACAATGATTCAAGTAAAGAATTAAGACTTTATTATGCTTCAAATGGATCTGGTTGCAGCATCACAATCGACCCTCTTGCGGGAATGATATATACCGGCTTTGAAATAACAACCTCAAGTGGATATTCTCCAACCGTCAAATACGCGGTTAATGGCGGATCCGCCACCTCAATTTCGGCAAGCGGGACCGCTTATTCTGTTTCCAATCTGAATATTTCCTCATCATTGACAATCCAAAATGGCAATACAACCAACACACAATTAAGGATTCTTACGATTGCCCTCACTTACGCCGATTCCAATCCAAGCGATAAGATTATTCACAGTCTCTCAGCATCATATACTGGTGGTAACATCTATGTCGGCGGTTCATTAAACGAAGCCGCGGTCAGCGTTACCGCCACATATACTGATAGCGTAAAATATCCTAGTGCCGTTTTAAGTAGCGGCGACTATTCACTAAGCGGATTTTCAAGTTCCTCTGCCGGTCAAAAGACCGTCACCGTTACATACACTGGCTCTCTTGAGACTTCAGCATCTCCAATGACAACTACATTTAATGTTACGGTTATTGCTGATGCCGTGACGGACGTCAGCGTTACAAATAATACAACATATCACCCGGGAGAAACGATATCCAAGAGCGAAATAACTGTTACTCTTACATATGCGAGTGGCACTACTAATGCAACAACTGATTTCTCGTTTTCCAGTGACGGATATCAATTCACTTATGCTGACACCAATAGCGGCGGTTCAAACAAATCGAAGCAATTCTCAATTATCTATGACAGCGTCTCTTATTCTTTCTCAGTCAATGTATCTAGAAATGCTTATCAAACCCCAAGTGGCGAGACAAACTCCTTGTCTGGTACAGAATTCAACGGATCAACCATTTCAAAGAGCAGCGGAACGCCAAGCAGCACTTCAGTTACTATCGATTCGATTAATTTTACAGTTACGACCAACGCTTATATTTACCAATCTTGTCTTTCATTTGGAAAAGCGATAGGCTCTATCAATAACACAAACGCTTTTGAAAGAGATTTAATATCTGTTTCAATCGTTCAAAAATCCGGATTTCGACAAGACGGCGTGATAGCGATCAGCAAAGATAATCAGACCTGGGTAACTTATTCTTCTAATGAAGTCGCAAAAGGCGGCTATCGTTACTTCAAAGTTGCATATACCAGCACTTCTTCTTTGTACAGCAACATTACTTCAATCAGCTATACCTTATCAGGACAAGATTCTGCCTCCAATGTCGCTAACTATGTGATGTACGAAGATACAACTAATCAATGTACAACAAAATTTTATCTCGCTATTGATAAATTAAACACAATGTCTAGTGCTGATAAGGAAGCCTTTTGGACATCCGCTGATTATGCTATTTCGACAGCAAGGGAAAGATTGTTAGCGTGGGCAAGGCACGAAGGCAAAACATTAACATATAGCGATGGTGCTTATCGCGTTATCGGCTCGGGTAATATTCCTNNGCTCGAGTAATATTCCTTCTTTGCTTGATGTAAATCAATCTTCCCCTTCTATTCTCGTTGTCGTTATTGCGATGCTTGGTCTTGCATCATTTGGCGGATACCTATTCTTAAGAATCAAAAAAGAGCATTAATCAATTACTATCGTCAACTAAATAATTAACCAATATTGACTAAATAAATATTTTTTAGGTACGTGATCAATTTTATTTATATCTACTTTATTTAAATAAAAAATACAACCACAAAATATTTTTATCAGCATATTTTTCGATAGCATCGGCGGTATTTTTGTGTTTACCATTTTTTAGTTCAAAATTGCCTTGTTAAGAGTTTTAAAAGTGCCTATACTATGTAATACGAAGACGACAAATCTTCATACACATAAGGACGACTCATAACAAAAAAGACGAATGAAAACATAGTTTTTTTGTTCGCCAAAAAACGGCGGAATCGCCCCCATCACCAGCAGATTACCGTAATTACTAATAAGGGAGGATTGTATTATGGGAATGTTTAAAACGACGAATGAATTAATCGACAAATTTATCGGAAACGATGATGATAAACGCGCTGATTATTTAAAAAGAGAAAATAGCAACTTCGTCTATTCTCTTCCTTTGATGCGGAAAAACTTATCAAACCGCGCCGAAGAAGAATATTTGATGACGAATATTCTCCCGAAAAAACTCGTTGATCTTTATGAAGACGGCGTCGTCTATATCCACGACAAACAACTCAGTTCATACTGCCAGTCGATCTCCTGCCGCGATGTCGCGATG
>DCUC01000035.1:13033-13668 GCA_002329705.1 Caryophanales bacterium UBA1424 | reverse complement strand
GCCGTCATGCTCGCCCAGATGACGACGATTCTCGCTTCTTACCTATACGACGAAGAGCTTCGCGGCGTCGATTATTCCGATAAGCTTCTCGTCCGCCTGATGTATCAATTAATCTACGAACTCAATTTACCCTTAAGGGCCGGTTCCGAATCCGCCTTTTCAAACTGCACCCTCGAATTCGGCAAGCCCTCAGAAGATATCAAAGATGAATATGTCGTCATCGGGGGCGAAGCTCGCGAGTATAAATACTCAGAAATACCGGCCGCTTATTTTGACCGCGTCAATGTCGCCTTCATCTCGGCGATGGCTAAGGGAACGAATACTGGCATCCCTTTGACATTTCCCTTAATCACCGTGCAGATCGACGATAATTTTAATTATCATAATCCCGTCTTCCTTTTGCTCCTAGAAAAAATGTATGCCTGGGGCGGCGTCTATTTTGAAAACTTCCGCACCGAAGCATTTAATGATCCCTACTATAAAAATCTCAATCCTTTAATCAAAGCCAAAGACCCCGCTGTCTCGCGCAGCCTCTGCTGCCGGTTAAATATTAACCTCGGCCTTCTTTCACGCCTTGGCGGCGGTATTTTCGGATCCTCGGTCGGCAACGTCGGCGCCATTCAAGTCTTGAATCT
>DCUC01000035.1:7175-13022 GCA_002329705.1 Caryophanales bacterium UBA1424 | reverse complement strand
CTAAGCGGCAGTGGGTTGAAGACCACAAAGAACTTTATCCGACTTTCTTCTCCTTTAATAAAAATCTCAAAAACTACTTTAATGTCTTTGCCGTCACCGGCATGCACGAAGGCCTGATCAATGTTGGTTATCCGCTTGGCATGAATGATCCGCAAGGCAAAATGTACGCTCATGAATTAATGCAATATATGTCGAGCATCGTCGATGATTTTATCGTCCGCGACAAAGTCGCTTGCGGCATCGAATATGCCCCGGCCGAAAACGCCGGCATCAAATTAGCGCGCAACGACATCAAATGGGCCGAGAGAAACGGCCGCAAGATCTTTGTTCAGGGCGAAGCCGATAACGTCTTTCTCACCTCGGGCTGCATGCTGCCCTTCAGCGAGCCAGATTTTACCAAACAAATCGAGAACGCCGCCGAGTTCCAGGGCTATGCTACCTCCGGATCGATTCTCCATCATTTTATCGAATCAAAAATCGAACCTGACATCCTTGCCAAATATATCGAAAGGCTGTTTAGAAAACCGATTAATTATATTACCCTTTCGCCGACTGTCAGCAGTTGTTTGTCCTGTGGACAAACACTGGCAGCCACCGACGCTCTCAACATCACCGAATGCCCGGTTTGCCACAGCAACGACATCGGCACTTACAGCCGCGTCATCGGCTATGTGCGCATGATTGCTAGAAAAAATATCAAAATTAACGAAAAGGGTTATTATCGCGGCGATTATAACTTCTGGAGCAAAGCTCGGCGTTTTGACTGGGCGCAGCGTCGGCGCTTTCACGAAAGTGACACCGATGATCAAGTACTATAAAAATCTGCTGCTTACTCTCGGTGAAATAAAAGGACATCCCGCCCTCTTGGTCCACGCCTTGACGGGATGTTCTTTTCGCTGTTTTCACTGCTTTAACTTCAAAGAATTAATTGAAAAAAATCATGACGATTATTATCTGATTGATGATGTCATTAAATACGTGATTAGACAAAAAGATCTCTTTGAATATGTCGTCTTCAGCGGCGGCGAATTTTTAAACGCCGCAATTGATGACTTGCGAAGTGATTTAAAGCAGGTGCGAAAAGTTAGCGATAAGCCAATCATCATCTATACCAACGGAACGAATCATGAAAAGATGAAAACCCTTTTTGAAGAAGGTTTAGTCGACGGCTTTCACATTGANNTAACCATCGGATTAAGACTTGATAATCTCAATCTTATTACCAGGCTTCTCCAGGCGATAATCTATGCAGTTGAAAGCGATCGTGGGTATAGTAAGGTCCGAAGCGTCAGATATCCCTTTTTAAGCGATACCGCCTTTGAAGAAAACCGGGCTTACATCGCTTCGCTGAATGCCAAATTTTATAAAGCAGTTCCTTACGAAGTAAACGACTTTATTTACGAAGAAGAATAATTTCGAAGCAAAAAACCGCTTTTTGCTGGTTTTTTTGATATTTTACGGAAGATTGTGACTGGTAAATAATCATCTTTGATTATATTTAAAGATTCATAGTGTATAATTGAAGCGCTTATTTCAGGAGAAAATTATGGAAAAAGATTGCACTCACGACTGCAGTACCTGCGGCGAAACTTGCGATGAAAGAACAGACGAGAAAGTCGATTTTTCAGCGAAGTTAAACGAGCACAGCAGTGTTAAGAAAGTCATCGGCGTCATCAGCGGCAAAGGCGGCGTCGGAAAATCGATCGTCACCGCGATGCTGGCGGTGCTGATGAAGCGTTTAGATCACAATGTCGCCATTCTCGACGCCGATATAACCGGCCCGTCGATTCCGAAATTATTCGGTTTGAAAGAAAGGGCCTACGCCAACGATTTAGGAGTGATTCCGCTGGCGAGTAAAACCGGCATCGATGTCATCTCGATTAATTTACTGCTCGATAATGTGACCGATCCCGTCATCTGGCGTGGTCCGATCATCGGCAACATGGTCAAAACCTTTTGGTCGGATGTCGTCTGGAAAGACATCGACTTCATGTTTATCGACATGCCCCCGGGAACCGGCGATGTCGCCCTGACGACGTTTCAGTCCTTGCCGGTTGATGGCATCGTGGTCGTCACTTCTCCCCAAGAGCTGGCCTCGTTAATCGTCAGCAAGGCGGTCAAGATGGCGCAGATGATGAATATACCGATCATCGGCATCGTCGAAAACATGTCTTACTTCCGCTGTCCCGATAACGGCAAGGATTACCAAATTTTCGGCGCGAGCCATATCGAAGATATCGCTTCTGAATATAATCTTAAAGTCCTCGCCAAAATCCCGATCGATCCCCATCTTTCGAGCCTCTCGGATTTGGGATTGATCGAATTGTTTAAAGGCTCTTGGCTCGATAAAGTTCCTGAAATCCTCGAAAAATTATAGTTAATACCGGTGTAGAGACTCCTTAAATAGGGGTCTCTTTATTTGAAAAAGATACTTATTGTTTGTGTTATAATTAAAAATACATTTGGAGAATTAACGGTGATTTATCTTGATTATAGCGCGACGACTAAAACTGACTCCCGCGTCTTGAAATATTTCAATGTCGTCAGCGACAAGTATTTTGCTAATGCAAACTCCCGATACAAACTCGGACGTATGAGCAAAAGCGCGATTAAAAAAGCAGGGCGACAAATATTGAATACGCTCGGCTTTAACGACCACGAAATCATATACACGAGCTGTGCGACCGAAGCCAACAACTTAGCCATCAAAGGTGCCATTGAAGCCTTGAAGGGTACTAAAAATCGAGTTATAACGACAAGCTTTGAACACTCCTCAATCATCGCTCCAATCAACGCCCTACAAAGAAAAGGCCTTCTTGTCAGCATCGTTCGTATCGATAGCCATGGCCAAGTTGATTTAACTCACCTCCAAGAGTTGATGAATCCCGATGTCGGCCTCGTCTCAATCGGATCGGTTAATTCCGAAATCGGCATTCGCCAGCCAATCGAAGAAATAGCAAAAATTGCCCATGCCTCAGGCGCTCTTTTCCATTGCGATGCAACGCAGAGCATCGGTAAGGAAATCGTCCCCCTTCACGTTGCCGATCTCGTCACTTTTTCAGCTCATAAGTTTTACGGAATTAAAGGCATCGGCGCTCTGATTAAAAGGAAAGGTGTCGCACTAGACGCACAGCTTCACGGCGGTTCGAGCACGACGATCTATCGGGCCGGCACTCCGAATACGCCTCTTATTCTTTCCTTATGGAAAGCCTTGTTTCAAGTCTATAAAAAACACGAGCAAAAGTATGCTAAAGTCAAGTCCTTGAATACATATCTTCGTGAACTTTTAACAAAAATTCCCTCGGTCGTCATAAATAGTCCCTCCGAGGCTTTGCCGCATATCTTGAATTTCAGTTTGCTTGGCCATTCAAGCCGCAAAGTTGTCGAAATTCTTTCTCGACAGGAGATATATATTTCTAACCATAGTGCCTGTTTGAGCAATACCAGAAAATCACTCGCCGTATTAGCTTTGACGGGCGATGAAAAGCGGGCCCTTTCGAGCCTCCGCGTCAGCCTTTCGCCGTCAACCACCAAACAGGAATTAAGAAAATTCGTTTCGGCATTAAAAAAGGCGGGAAATAGCCGATGAAAGCCGTCATCATCTCCGCCGTCTGGTGCCCGTCGTGCCTCATCATGATCGGGCGCTACCACGAACTCCGCGAAAAGTACCCGGACATCGAGTTTCTCGAATATGATTTCGACGCCGATAAAGAGGCGGTGGCGGAGCATAAAGTATGGAAGACTTTGCCGGTCTTGATTTTATATCAAGAAGGAATTGAAGTCGCCCGCTTCATCGGCGAAAAATCGCTTAAAGAAATGACGTTAAAAATTGAGGCGTTACTCAATGGCAAATAAGTGGCAGAAACTCCTCTTGGCGGCCGCTGCCGTTTTCGTTTTATCGGCAAGCGGCGGCGATATCGCCCCCCAAGAAGTTCGGCGAGCCGCGGAGGCGCCACTCGAGGTCAAGCTTCACTTCTTTTATAGCGAAAGCTGCAATTATTGCAGTCAGGAAAAAGTCTTCTTAAGCAGCCTCGCCGATGACAGTCAATACGATAACGTTACAATCGTCTCCTACTTAATCGACGCAAATCTTAAAACGGGCGGGGCGAATCCCGACTATGCGGTCAATATGCAACTTCTTGAAGACATCGCCGAAGTGTTTGATTTTTCCGTCGGCGTTCCGACAACTGCTCTGGGAGGAAAAGCTTTTTCCGGTTATGATGTGACCGTCCGCTACTTCATCACGCAAAGTATTGAGCGATATAGTCAGACGCCGCAAGTTGATGTCGTCTCAAAAATAATTGAACAGGGTGTCGCGTCGATTGAACCCGGTGATCTTGATAGCACAGAACTCGAAGTCGAGCTGCCCTTTCTCGGAGTGATTGATCCCAAAGCCATCTCGCTTGGTCTTGTCTCTGTTGTTTTGGGCTTTGTCGACGGTTTTAATCCGTGTGCGATGTGGGTTTTACTTTTTTTAATTTCTCTTTTGCTACCCAATAGTGATCGTAAGCGCATCTTCATTCTCGGCGGCATCTTTATCTTGACCTCAGCTCTTTTCTATTTCGCTTTGATGATGGCGTGGATCAATACCGCGGTTTTCATCGCCGGCAACCTCGCCTTCCGCATCATCGTCGGCACTTTTGCTCTGGCCGCCGGAGGCTACAATCTTTACCAGTTTATTAAAAACATTCGCCAAAAGGATGTGGGCTGCGAAACGACGGATGAAAAGCAGCGGACAAAACTGATGGACCGCGTTCGTAAAATCATCACTCAGAACAAACTCATTCTCGCCCTTCTAGGTGTCATCTCGTTAGCATTGATCGTCAATTTTATCGAACTGGCCTGCTCGGCCGGAGTCCCCCTTATTTTCGCTTATATTTTGGCTCTGAATGATCTCGGGGGATGGTCTGGAGTCGGCTATGTCTTACTCTATATCTTCTTCTTCGTCATCGATGATATTATCGTCTTTACGATTGTGATGCTGACTTTAAAAATTAAAGTCGTGTCCAATAAAATCGCCCGCTACAACCACTTGGTCGGTGGCATATTAATGCTTGTCATCGGTATTTTAATGATCTTCTTCCCCGCCATTCTGCAGTTTAATTTTTTATCCTGAGCACTTCCCTTATAAACGCATATTCAAGATGTTAAAATAATGTTATAAACATCATAGTTTTTTACTATGGCGATTACATAATATAAGGAGAAAAACATGGAAGAAAACGTCTACAGAATGCCGTTGATTGGCGACAAGGCTCCTGCCTTTACCGCAGTGACCACTCAGGGAATGATTAATTTCCCGGAAGACTACAAGGGGAAATGGGTCATCCTCTTCTCGCACCCCGCGGACTTTACCCCGGTGTGCACGACTGAATTTATGACTTTTGCCTCATTAGCAGATGATTTTAAGGCCCTCAACACCGAGCTTGTCGGATTATCCGTCGACTCGCTCTACGCCCACATTGCCTGGCTCAGAAAAATCAAAGAAATCGAATGGAAAAACTTCAAAGACATCGAAGTCAAATTTCCGTTAATCGAAGATATCCGCATGGATGTCGCCAAAAAGTATGGCATGATTCAACCCGGACAATCCAACACGCAGGCGGTCCGCGCCGTCTTCGTCGTCGATCCAAACGGCATCGTTCGCACTATTTTATACTATCCGCTTTCGATGGGCCGCAACTTTGATGAAATCAAACGCATCATTCAGGCTTTGCAAAAAGCCGATACTGATAAAGTCGCGACTCCTGCCGACTGGCGTCCAGGTGATGATGTTATCATCCCGACTGCCGGCTCGTGCGGAACCGCTAAAGAGCGCATGGAAGATACCTCACCTGATAAGTATTG
>DCUC01000035.1:167-7104 GCA_002329705.1 Caryophanales bacterium UBA1424 | reverse complement strand
GTATAGTTCGTGCTTAGAAATACCGGCTTTGCTCAAAGCGATGCTGATTTGTTCCTCGACTGAATGGACACCCTCGATATTGGGAAGGAGCAAACCGCTTCGTCCGCGACAGCGAACAATGACGCCGTATTTTTTGATATCCAATTCTTTTTTTGATGATATCGGCTCAGGCTCTTTCAGGATGTCGACGCTGTAGACGAGGTCAGAAAGCTCGGAGATGCTCACCGGCGGAAAGCGCGGATCTTCAGTTCCCGACGAAATGGCGTTTTGAATAATTTCATGGGCGATTGATTTCGTGGTTGGCTGAATCGTACCGATACAGCCGCGCAGCACGCCGTGTTTTTTTAAGCTGACAAACACTCCGGCGCGAGTTCGCTTTAACAGATCAGATGCTTTATCAATAGATAAAACTTGGCCGGTTTTTACATATAATTCAAGCGTTTGGCGGGCCAGTGAGACGTATTCATCTTCTTTGCGGCGGATGAGTTTTAACTTCTTCTCCTCTTTTTCTTCGTGCTGAGCCCCGTAATTTCTCTTCTCGTCAGAGTTGATGACTTCAAAGGAAGCGACGGCATAGCCGACACCGAAAGGCCCTTCGTAGGAGAGGAGCTTTGCAGAGACTGCCAATTTGTCTAAAGTGCCGGCGAGGATTAATAGCGAGCGAAAGCCGCACTCGCCCGCCCCTTCAACCATCTGCGGATCAAGATTAAACAAATCGAGGAAGTTACCGCTTTTGAGCACTTTGCAAACAGCTTTATCAAAAAGAGGTCCTTCTTCAGCATAACCATATGGACCATCGCTTTTCAGCATATGCGATAAATCGCCGCTGGCGATGACGGCATACTTTTTTGTGGCATCGCTCCTAATTATCTCTTTAATCATTTTTCCGTAGTTATAGTGAGTTAAAAAAGAGAGGCCGGAAAAAGAGAGTCGCACGACTTGATATTCGCGGTAATGCTGATTGATGAAATATAAGGGAATCATCGTCGCGTGGTCAAGCGGATTATTCGCCCTCCCGTCAGTGCCGGCCGGAAAAGTCGTTTTCTTCGCAAAGGAGGCCAGCTTCTTGACGTAATCGACATCATGCGCGACATTAAACGATATCTGAGGCGCTTTGTAGTCAGCGAAATTACCTCGCGAGGATAAACCGCCTTCGATATGAAAATAATCTTCATAAGTCAAAGCGTGAGGCGAGATAATCACAATCGTATCCGGTTTATATGCCGCAATTTCTTTAGCGACTTGCTGGTAAGCCGCAATGGTGGCTTTGATAGCCTGTTCATCTCCTCTCCCGATTTCGGGAATAATGAGCGGGGGATGGGGAACAAAATATGCGCGGAGATTATTCATGCTAGACATTTCCGATGTAAATATATTTGAGTCCGGCTTTTTGAGCGATGGAGCGTGCGAGATGGAGTGTTTCAAGAGGCGTGACATGGGCATTAAGCATGCGCCAGGCCGGGAAAAAGCGGCTGATGTGCCACGGCACTTCAAGACCGAGATTTTCGACGATGGCCGCCACCAATTTCTTAATCTGATATTCCTCGTCATTTAGTCCGGGGATAAATAGCGTCGTCAATTCGATATGAATGTCGGCTTTTTGCATTGTTTTTAAATTATTTATAATTGTTTTCAGATTGCCGCCGCAGTGCTTGGCGTAGAATTCATCATCCGGACCTTTGATGTCGATATTTGCCGCATCGAGATAGGGAAGGATTTCGCGAAGCATCTCTTCACTCATAAAACCATTGCTGACCCAGATGTTTTTGAGGCCTTTTTCCCGAGCGAGTTTCATCGTTTCAAGAGCGTACTCAAAAAAGACGGTTGGCTCGCTGTAGGTATAAGAAATCGAAGGTGTCATAAACTTCAAAGCTCTCGCGACATGCTCTCCGGGTGTCACTTCATCGCCCTCGACGACATATTCATTATTGGGTGTCTGCGAAATCTCATAATTTTGACACCACGGACAATGCATGTTGCAGCCGACGGCGGCAAAGGAGTATGTTTCGGTTCTCGGCCAGAAATGATAGATTGGCTTTTTCTCTATCGGATCGATGGCGGCGGCGATGCAAAGGCCGTAATTAAGCGAATACAAAACACCGTTGATGTTTGACCTGACGCGGCAGATGCCGCGATAGCCGGGAGCAATCAGGCAGTGGTGTCCGCAGACATTGCATCGGACTTTGCCTTTAGGCAACTTGTCATAGAGAAGAGATTCTTTCATGTCACTTATTTTACTATAATTCGCATTTTTCAGCATTTTTTATAGCGCTTTCATCTCTCGGAGAGCAAAAAATTTTTGTGCTATGGTTTTCAATATGTATAATAAAGGCAAGATGGAACGAAAAGGAGGTTAATCCATTATTCACTATAGATAGCGCCTGGCCCTCTATTTAAAGAGGGTGACGAGGAACAAGGTTTTCGAAAGATTCGGCGGGTGCCTTGTCGGCCCGAGCGGCCGTTAGAAAAGGGACAAAATCACAGAGCCCTGATCATGCTTAGCCTTTCATCTTAAAATACATCGAACATTTTCGATATATAGATAGTGGATTCAATTTAAATATGAAGTACTGAAGTGCGATTTTGCATGGATGCTTGCTTTTATAATTATGAGCAATTATCCCAATCTTTTTATATTGTAAAAAATGGGAGTATTAACAATGGAAAAACAAGTTGTCATCGAAGAATTCGCCAAAAAGCAATTCAATGAGAAAGTAATGCGCAGCTCGCTGCCGTTATCAGTCTTTAAAAAATATCAACAGGCCCTTTGCCACGAGACGGAAATCGACCGGGAAACGGCAGACGCCATCGCCCACGCCATGAAGATCTGGGCCATCGATTTAGGCGCCACTCACTTCTGTCACTGGTTTCAGCCGATGACGGGATTAACCGCCGAAAAACATGAATCGTTCATTCAGATGGATGGCGAAGGGGAGCCGATCGCCCGTCTATCGGGAAAGTCGCTTTTAAAAGGTGAGACGGATGGTTCGTCCTTTCCTAACGGCGGACTCCGCACGGCTTTTGAAGCGCGCGGCTACACTTATTTGGATATTACCTCTTATGCTTTTGTCAGAGGCCATGTCCTTTTTATACCGTGCGTGTTTGTCAGCTATACCGGCGCGAAGCTCGATCAGAAACTTCCCCTGCTCGTCGCCTTAGAAAAAATGAATGTGAACGCATCAAAGATTTTGCGGAAACTAGGCTATGATGGTTTTAAATCCGTCAAAGCCATGATCGGCCTTGAGCAAGAATATTTCTTGGTCGATAAGGCCCAGGCTTTAATGCGTCCGGATATCGTCTTTACCGGGAAAACGCTATTTGGTGAGAGCATGCCCAAAGACCAAGGCATGAATGATCACTATTTCGGCGCTTTGACCGAACGCGTCTCTTCATTTATGAAGGAAGTCAATCAGAAGTGCTGGGAAGTCGGCATTTACGCCTCAATCGAGCACAATGAAGTCGCCCCTGGACAATATGAGTTTGTCAGCATTTATAACAACGTCAACGTGGCGGTCGACCAAAACATGGTCGTGATGGACATCTTAAAAAGAATGGCCTTACGCCACGACTTAATCTGCTTATTAAATGAAAAGCCGTTTGACGGCGTCAACGGGTCGGGCAAGCACAACAATTTCTCGTTGATGACCGACACCGGCATGAATCTTTTTGAACTCGGCGAAGACCACTCTTCAAATCTCAGATTCCTCGTTTTCGCAACCGCCTTTATTCAGGCGGTGGACCGCTATGCGACATTAATCCGCATGGCGTGCTCGGATGCCGGAAACGACTATCGCCTCGGCGGTCACGAAGCCCCTCCGGCGATCGTTTCCGTCTTCTTGGGCGACCACCTTCACCGCGTGTTTGAGGAATTGGCCAATCGCCCGAATGTGACGCCGCTGGAATTTGAAAAGTTATATTCGCCAATCAATAACCTCTCGGCTCTTCCCCTCGATATAACTGACCGCAACCGGACTTCACCGGTTTCCTTTACCGGCAACAAGTTTGAAATTCGGATTTTAGGTTCATCGCGCAATCCCGCCGCCCTCAACACCGTTTTGCTAGCCGGCATCGCCGAGGCTCTTGGCGAAATCGACCTCAAACTAAAAGATATCGAACCCGAGAAACTCAGCGAGGGAATTATTAAACTCGCCCACGAAATCCTTTCTCGCCATCATCGCGTTTTATTTGCGGGTGACGGCTATAAAAAAGAATGGGCGGAGGAAGCAGCTCGTCGCGGTCTAGAAAACTATCCGCATTACATCGACAGTGTCGAGACGCTCAAAACGCCACTCGTCCGCCGCATGCTTTCTTCTTTAAATGTCCTAAGCGAAGCGGAAATCGATGCCCGCTATGAAATTTACTATACCGAATTTATTGAAACCGTCCTCACGCAGGGAAAAACGCTCGTGTCGATGGTCGACAAGGGCATTATTCCGGCATTGATTAAAACCGCCGCCCTCTATAAGAGCACGGCGATTGCGATGAACGGTTCGGCGACGGCTATCGCCAAGCGGAGCGCCGAATGCGGCCGCCTTATCGATGAACTCGACCGCCATAATGAACTGCTATCCGCCGGCATTAAACTCGCCTCCGGAAATCACAGCAAGAAAGAAAAAGCCGAAATGTGCGTTCATAGCATCCGGCCTTTGCTTCAAGAAATCAAAGATTTATGCAATCAGGCCGAGCGGATTCTCCCCAAGGAATACTATCCTTATCCAACGCTTTCCGATTTAATTGTATAATTAATCAGCAGGAGGAAAGACATCATGTGTGGCATCGTCGGAGGCGTATCGAATAAACCGATTCGCAATTATCTCATCGAAGGACTTAAGACAATTGAATATCGCGGTTATGATTCAGCCGGAATCGCCGTGTTTAACGGAAAAAAAGCCGAGATTTACAAGGTTAGAGGTCGAGTTGAAGACTTAGATAACAAATTAGAAAAAAGGATTGATGGATTGGTCGGCATCGGGCATACGCGGTGGGCCACCCATGGCGAGCCCTCGGTCATCAACGCTCATCCTCACGCTAGCAAGTCCGGACTTTTTAGCATCGTTCATAACGGTGTGATTGAGAATTTCCGCGCTGTTAAAAACGCCCTGATGGAAAAAGGTTATTCATTTCTAAGCGAGACGGATACCGAAGTCATCGCCAATGTCATCGAAGAAAACTACCGCCACACAGGAGATGTATATAAAGCCATCAGCAAGATGATGAGCGATGTTAAAGGAAGCTATGCCCTCGCCATATTGTTTAGCAAAGAGCCCGACATCATCTATTTTGCGAAAAATCGTTCTCCGCTTCTGATCGGTCGCGGACAGAACGGAAACTTCCTCGCCTCCGATTATCTTCCGATGCTTAAGGTCGCCGATCAGTTCGTCACCATCAGCGACTACCAATATGGTTCGATTTCGCTTGACGACATCAAAATGTTTGGTCGAAATGATCATCCTCTTCCTATCGTCTTTCATGAGACGGAGTTAAAACCCGAAGCTCTTGATTTAAATGGTTATCCCCATTATATGCTCAAAGAAATCGAAGAAGCCGATAGCTGTGTCAAACTTCTTGTGGACAATTATTACGACGGCAAATCATTTTTGTTCGATAAAGAAATGATGAGGCAAATTAAAGAGGCCGATAATATCGTCTTTCTTGCTTGCGGCACGAGTTATCACGCTTGCCTTCTCGGCAGTCGTTTCTTTAGAAAAGCCGGAAAAATAAGCGATGTCTATATCGCCAGCGAATGGGCTTATAACCCCTATACATCAGGTAAAAAAACGGTCTATATTTTTATGAGTCAGTCAGGCGAAACCGCCGACTTAATTCACTGTCTTTCTGTCGCTAAAAAAATGGATGGTACAATCATTACCATCACCAACACTCAGGGTTCGACGCTTTCTCGAAGCGCTGACCACACCCTTCTTCTTTACGCCGGCATCGAGGTGGCCGTTGCATCCACGAAAGCTTATGTCGCCCAAGTCAGCGCCTTAGCTTTGCTGGCGGGCGCGCTAAATGATGACGCATCGGTCATCGCCGATTTAGAAGCGGTGATAGCCGCTCAGCAAAGCGTTATCGATAACCACGACAAAATCAAAAACCTCGCCTCCTTTGTATCGGGCAAGAACGATGTCTATTTTCTCGGTCGCGGCCTTGATTATGATTTGGCCTTAGAGTGCTCGCTCAAACTCAAAGAAATAACTTATATCCACAGCGAAGCTTTTCCGGGCGGAGAATTAAAACACGGGCCGATTGCCTTAATTGAAAAAGATACGCCGGTCATCGGCTTTATCTCCGATGCCAAAACCGAGCTCGCGATGCGCTCCAACTTGCATGAAGTAGAAGCCCGCGGGGCTCGCGTCATCGTCGTCAGTTCCATAACCCTCGCTCATCCGGAAGACGACTTTGTTGTTCCTTATGCCCCAAAATACTTAAGTTCGCTCGTCAAAGTGCTCTTCGGTCAGTACCTCGCCTATTATGTCGCTTTGAAGCGAGGACTGAATATCGATAAGCCGCGCAACTTAGCAAAATCCGTCACCGTCGAATAAAACATATTAAACCTCTGAGCATATCGTTAGCACTCTCCTATTGACAGTGCTAAAATTTATGCTACAATAGAAGTGCCCCTAAAGGGGGACACTGAAAAGGGAGGTGAAAATATGAGAAATAGAAAAGGAGAACTAGTTCTTCACGATCCATTTTTCGACGATTTTTTCCCGCTTGATCTTTTCAAAACGGATTGGCCGGATACCCGCCGCCACACCACGATGAAAACTGATATCGTGGCCAAAGACAACCATTATGAATTGATGGTTGATCTGCCGGGGTTGGCCAAGGAAAACGTCGAGATCTCGCTTGAAAATGGCTACTTGTCAATCAAGGCCGCACAAAAAGGCGAGACCAATGATGAAAAGGAGAACTACATCCATCGCGAGCGCTA
>DCUC01000035.1:0-160 GCA_002329705.1 Caryophanales bacterium UBA1424 | reverse complement strand
GATATCGCCGCCAAAATGGAAAACGGCGTGCTGACCATCACGGTTCCGAAAGAGACGCGCAAAGTCGAAGCAAAACGGATGATTGAAATCCAGTAATCTCTCATCAAAAGGCACTCAGATGATTCTGGGTGTCTTTTTTGTTTTCTTAAATTAAGCGCGA
>DCUC01000024.1:10877-13304 GCA_002329705.1 Caryophanales bacterium UBA1424 | reverse complement strand
TTGTCAAAAAAGGCTACGCCAGCAGAATATGGACAGCAGCCTTTGATGAGATTATTCATAAAGCAGAGCATAGACGCATTTTCTTTTGCGACCCGAAAGAAATAATCGACATGGTCCATGAATGCGGAGGGCTGGCCTTTGCGGCCCATCCTTTCGATATAATCGAAGATGATATGAAAATAAGGGTGTCCAAAGAAGTCGTGGACGAAATGCTCCCGTTTCTCGTCGAGGCGGGAATCGACGGAGTCGAAGGCTGCTACCAACCCTATAGCCTTGAGATGCGCGAGTATTCGCTTGAATTCGCTAAAAAGAATAATCTGCTGATTTCATATGGAACCGACTTTCACGGCGGGCGTCCTTATGAGGAAGCTAAGTATATCGAAATCGCCAAAGCGCCTGACTGGATTATCAAACTAATTAGTAAGTAGTACGGGGCGAGGTTTACTAACTGATTATTCGATGCAGAGAGTGACATTCATGTCGCTCTTTTTAATAAAGGTCTTAATCGCTTTCGTGGCGACTTCAATGACGTCAATCTCTCGATATTCGTCTAAGAGATTGTCGTCAACATTGACCGCGAGGATTTTTAACGACTTTTCTCTCGCTACTTTCAATCCTTCAGTCAGGGCATAAGCCAGAAGACGCTTCCTCTGGGCGAGGTCAACAACGATTGTCGATAAAGATATCACAATCTGGCTTTTTCCTTCTTGATCCTTAAGCGCTTCGTAACTCACGCGATAGGGCGCTAAGGATTCAAGATTAATCTTCAGGCTCTCTTCGGACGAAGGCAAAGATAAAACCTCAACTCCTAAATCTTTGACGAACTCGAACACAATCACGGCATCGGCTTTTTGACAATCTTTTGACTGTCTTGATAAGGTAAACGGCATTTTCAATCCTCCTTGGGATGATGACTAGTAATCTAACGGAGATGATGCTCCCTAGATGCAGGACGAGGGCGAGTAAGAGTGCCTTCTTTTTGTCTTGCAAGGTCATTTTAACATGCTAAAAAAATATTTATTCTCAACATTATAATTACTATGTAATTATATTTGCGTTAGTTGGTAATAATCGTCTTAATATTTCTTGCTATATGTTGGCAAACAACAATAAACAGGCCTTACACGTGATTGTAAATAAGCATCAAACGGGCCCGGCCGTCATTATTACCGCTTTCATCTTTCGCCTTCTATTCTATTTTTTGAATCTTTGTTAAAATACTCAAAGCGTCAGTCAAGACGACTTAATAAATGAGGTATGTTATGAACACCATCATCCTTGGCTCTTTATTCGATGGGCCGCACCTGGGCTATATCGCCACATCGCTTGCGATAACGGCTTTGCTATTATGGCTGCCCTTCCGCTTCATCAAATCGCAGAAATACAAAGATATATATTTAAAGGTCTGGGCCTTAGCCACCTTCTTTCTTCATATTTCTCCGCTTTGGATCGCCTTCCTTAATGGCCAGCCCGCGATTGCCGCGGATAATGTTTTGTTCCCCATCTACTTCTGCAATATGTCGATGTATCTTTTGGTCGTCGTGGCGTTCTGGGGCAACAAGAAAACAAAATTTTTCGGATATATTTCGACTGTCGTTGCTTACGCGGGCGCATTTGGAGCTTTAATATCGCTATTTTATCCTGATTATTATCTTCACGGCACGACCATCTTCGAATGGGGCGTCTTCAAAAGCATGCTGAGCCACAGCACGATGCTAATCGGATCTTTATATCTCTTTGTGGGTGGCTATTTCAAAGTCAATCGCTACAACACGATTATCTATGCGATCGGCCTTCTCTTCTTCGGAGCGGTCGGCCTCATCGTCAACGGCATCTTTGCCGCGGCGGGATTAAATGCTCCTAACGCGATGTATTTGCAGCATCCTCCCATCGAAGATGTGCCTTTCTTAAACGTCTATGTCATCGCCGCTTTAATGGTCCTCTTGGTATTTGCCATCTCCTATACTTATGAGGTGGTCAGCAAAAAGATGAGCGTCTTAAAAAAACCAGTAACGCAAGAGAATCACTGAGGAGACTATGCTAATGGCTTTCTCTGTTTAGTTATTTTTAAAAGTGTTTATTCGTTTGATGGTGTAATGCCGTCATTTCTTTTTTATAATCAAAATAACATATGAAAAAAAGATTTATCTATATTGTCTTTATCTGCCTTGCCATTCCTGCGCTTTACGCCTGCAATATTGATGACACAAATTCGATAAGCGACACCGTCAGTAGCGATTCTTCATCAATCAGTAATGGCGACGCCTCGTCTTCTTCTGCCACATCATCAACGGATATATCGAGCAGCGATTCCTCCTCTACTTTCAGCGAATATGAAGGATTCGACGGATACCAATATCCCGTCGACGAAAACGAAGAAGATTACTGGTACGATACCGGAATCGCGCTTCCCATCGGCGTGAACTA
>DCUC01000024.1:6941-10816 GCA_002329705.1 Caryophanales bacterium UBA1424 | reverse complement strand
GAAACATATGAACAATATTACGTGCGCATTATCGAAGCCATCAGCGTCGGCGTCGCCCGCAGCATCATAACGCCGACGCGGATGCTTCAAAAAGAAGGAAGCGCCTATCGCATTAAAGATGCAAGCGAAGCCCAGATTGATGAGGTAATAGAATTCGTAATTGATCAACTCGGAAAACCTTATCAGGTAGAGTACGCCAAAAGCCATTCATCAAATAGCCAGAACTGGTATTGTTCAGAATTAATCTGGGCAGCCTACTATCATCAGGGCTTCAATCTTGATGATGATAACTTAGATTCGCCCGTCACTCCTCGCGAAACGATTGAAAGCAGTCTGGTGGAATCGATTGATTTGTAATTATTACTGTTTTGTCAAAGGCTAAGAACACGTGTCATTCCTCAAAAAATAGATAATATTGATATAGCGCATTTTATTTTACTTACATGTAATTCTTCATTAGGTCTTTTTTGTCTCGAATATTAATAACCCATAATTAGCGCTGTTGCCGTAGCCACGACGCTTAATTTCTTTTCCAAAAGTTCTGGAAAATCGCTCTTGTAGAGTGTCATCAAACGAGCGGATTCTTTCTTTCCAACTCTTTGAGTTAAGTTCGCTTCTACTTGTTTCTTGTAATCTTCTAAACTCAATTTAATCATATTGTTTCCTTTATTGTGGTTTACACTCATTTATCTCTCCTTTGCACGTTATTTCTTCAAACACGGCTCGATTGGGCTTACTTGTGATGTTTTCTAGATTGTCCAAAAGCAAACATACTTGTCTAACAACGAGTTACTATCAATTCTTATTGGATAATCATCAAAAAGTCTTGAGTAAACTTTTATAATGTGAACTTTTTCGGAGTCTTTTCATCCAATGAATTCTTAAGGGTTGCAAGGCTTCAAAAAGGTCATCCCTTTTAGCCAAGGCCTCGATGTCGTGCTTTGAAAGTATGCCTTGCTCATAGGCTTCTTCAATTTTATCGATATAGTTTTTTTGGCAAAAAGGACAATAATGCCCCTCTTTAAATAAGATGGAATTAGCCGTGGGTCTTTTATAGAGTTCTGGAGGATTGGCATCTGGAGGAAGCGAGAGACGAATAAAAGGAGCGTTCATAGAGTCTTCCATAAAGACCTGTTCCCAGATGTTAACAAAGCAAATATCACAGACGGGATCGTTTTTATACAATTCATATAACTTTTTTATTTCCTTGTCTTTTAATTTGATGATTTGAGTTAGAAAGTCCTTGCCTCTATTTTCGCCTAATTTCATCTCTCGAAGGGCGTATGTCGCTGAAACATTAAAGATCTCAATCGCTTTTATGTAATTCGTTTGCGCGCCTTTGCCTTTGCGATGGATCACGCCGAAGTAATAGGCGCCTTTGGAATTACCGCGTTCAAAGGTATAGCGAATTAATTCGTGGGCTTTGGACAGATCTTTCTTGACATGGTAGCCATTAAGATAAAACCAGCCGAGTTCGGCGATGGCAAAGAGATCCTTTTTCTTGGCGGCTTCTTTTAATAAGGGGTAGGCTGCCTTGTAATCATTTTTGCTGTCTTCGGCTTGATTTAAATAACTCATCGCCGCGTCATAGAGTCCTCTTCTATCTTTGCTGATGATATCGAGGTCATCAGCAGGGGCGTGTAATTTTATAAATTTTTCTAGTTTCATTGTTTTTTTCCTTTTCTTTTAATCGACATCTTCATCAGACTCATCTTCAAAGTCAAAATTCGGATTGTCGTAATTGACATTGCTATAATTGACATAAATTTTTCCCGTCTCAGTGATGTCTTTCATTTCTTTAACCTTTTGGCTAAACCAAGAATATAGTTTCTCACCGGAGTATTCCTCGATAAATGGACACCACCCTAGGTAATATCTCGAATAGTAAATGAAGACTTTATCGCGCTTCCCGAATTTGTTCATGAGCCCGATGGCCAAAAGTTTCATTTTTTCGCGATAATGATCATGACGAATGGACCGGGGACCGCTATACAAAAATGATATAAAAAGAATATTATTTGTTAGAAAAACAAACTCAACTTTGTCTTCTTTTTTATACTTATCGATGTCAACCGTGACGGGGTAATCAATAAAGGCTTGATAATGGGACTTTCGAAAAAGTTTCAGGGCCGTGCGAATTCCACCACAATAGCGGTTGGATGTATATTCGATTTCTCCTAAATTTAAGCTTTTGCCTTTCATCGTCTCGTCAAAAACATATTGTGCTTTAAGCTCGCGAATCTCACTTTGAGTGTCTTCATTCAAAAAGAAATGTCTTAATTTCAATCTCGCTACGAGATGAATATATCGATCGTATGCGAACGGTCCATAAAAAGGTTCGCCACTATAAGGGGTGTGATAATGGGGCAGCGCTGTCATTTTCCTAAACCAGTGTCCAACTTCTAAAAGAGTTAAATTATGAATCGTCCTTTCACTTATCTTTTTGCGAATGACATAACCTTGTTTGCCATTGTATGACACCAGACGCCGGACCTTTGTGCCGTTAATTTTGGCTTCTCGCTTGTCAAAATAACGGAGAATCTCTAATTTTATTTCGGCAATAGTTTCCATTTTTTGCTCCTCCATACTCATCTTTAATCAGCCTTTAAAAATATTTTTAAGGCATTCATCATATCGTCTCGACCGTCCAAATAAGTAATTTCTTTTTCACTAACCAGTCCTTTTTTCACCGCCTCCATCAATGGGTAAATATACTCATCCATGCAATTAACACAGCAAAAACCTTTCCTAATAACCGGTTTCCCATCATCGTATTCAGGATATTCAATGCGTGACGGTACTTTCCTGATTTCTCTAAAAGGCGATTGTGTAAATGATCGCTGTTCAAAAACATTTTCGTGGCATATATCGCAAATGGGATCAAGACGATACTTTTTGATGGCGTTGTTTATTTCGTGATCGACCAACAGGAGCCTATTGTCGAGGACATCGTAACCGAGCCAATCGCCCTTGTATGCTTCGCGTGAGGCATAAAGAAAGGCTTTTTCAAAATACTCACCGGCCTTCTTAGAATCTTTTTCAACACCGTCTCCATCGTGATACATTTGTCCAAGATTAAGAGCTGCAGTCGGATTAAGGCGCTCGACTAGGTCTAGAAAAATTTCTTTGGCTTTTTTGGAATCTTTATCGACAAATTGACCAAAGCGGTAAAATTCACCAATCTTACTTAGAGCATAGGAAAAATTCATATCTGCCGATTCTTTGATTAGCTGATAAGCCTTCGCAAGGGTTTCTTCGTCAGGATTTTTGCTTTCGAGATATTCGAGGCCTTCGTAATATAGTTTGCGACGTCTTCTGCTATGCGCTGGAACGTCGTATGGTGCGGGTGGCAGTTTGCCAAATTTTTGAAAGTGCATATATGTTCCTCCTTTGTGCATNNCCCATCATTCAAGCTTTAGCACCTTGCATACCGCAGGTTGCTGACGGGTCATAGGGCTTGTCCCTCGCCGTTCTCTTTATGGTAGTCGTAATTATAGCGTATGAAAGGACCTCTGTCCAGCCGAGATCCCTTCACAAGCAAGGTAAGTAGAACTTAAAAATTTTTATCATTTCTTTTCTTTGGAGCGTTTATCTCTAATCGCATCCATATGAGCGGCGTTAATCTCTTCAACACCGTTTTCTTTGGCCCACGCGACGCAGCCTTTCAAGGCTGTGTTAAGAAAGATACGCGGAACTTTAACTAGTTTCGCACATGCTTCGTCGGTAAACTTCACGCTTGGATCAACGCGGTCAGCGGCGTAGCGCACCGACATAATCGAAACCTCACGCGCCGGGAGTAATTCTTTTTTCGGCCTTCTAAAGGGTGTGTACCAGAAGCTCTTGGAATCGCGGTAGCCATAATCCACCGGCACGCG
>DCUC01000024.1:0-6915 GCA_002329705.1 Caryophanales bacterium UBA1424 | reverse complement strand
AAATGCGCGCCGAAGAGGCTGGTGATGCCATTGAAGTCATGATAAGGCGCGGGATAGCCGTCTAACAAACCTGCCTGATCATTTTGGGCGCCATCGAGTTCCCTCATCCATGTGCATTCAAACACCTGAAAGCTCTCGGCGACAACTTTCGGAAATGCTTCGTTAGGATGTTCTTTAGCCATCAATCCATCTTCTAAGGTAAAAATGCAATTCTTCATCTTTTCCTGCGGCGTATCACCGGGCCAGCCGAGGCGCACCGCTTCTTTGAAGAACTTTTTGTTATCAGGAATAAAACTTAACGAGCACTTGCCCCGCTTTAATAAGTGCTGAGCGGTATTCGATGAGTTACGGCAGCATAAAAGCATCGCATAATAATCCTTGCCCGCGACGTAATAGGGCTGGACGAGGGAATAAGACCCGAGGCTGGTGGAACCGTCATCGGCGAGCGTTCCGACTAAAATAGTCGGCATCGGAAAGAAAGCTGATGTCTGATAGAAATTGTCGACGATGCGCAAGTCTTTAAAGCTGCTCATATTAATTGATGACCTCCGCTTTCTTTTTGGTGACGGCTTCAAAATGATATTTAATGATGCCTAAATCAATATTGACATAATAACCAATGCCATTTGGGCGAATGGTGATAACCCCGTTCTCACAGATGACTTTGAACCTTTGCTGGTTCACTGCCGTCGGGGCGAGCAAGGCGGCTTCGACGCCGGCATCAAACCACGATGGCTTCTCACCGATGACTTCCGAGACATCAGCAGCTTTCTTCGAACGGTGCATAGTCCCTTGCGTTTCACCATAGCCAAACGAAATGACGCATAAGATTGTTTCGCCTTTGTTTATCTTAAGTGCCGTCTTTCTTTTGCTATAGGAGACGGCGACCCAGCATGTATTAATGCCTAATTCCTGGAGTTTTAAAACGATGGCTTCACCATAATAGCCAACCTTTGTCTGCTCTTCTTTTTTGCCGACAAAAGCGATGTAATTGACGGCGTTGCGAAAGCTACCGTAATGAGCCAAAAGAGTTTTAAAAGCGCGCGGCTCATCATAGCAAACCTGGATGTTCAATCCGCTCTCTTGCCGAGTCTTATCAATATAATTATTGATAGCAGTTCTTAAATCTTCAGCGATCGGCTTTTCTAGGTAGCGGCGCACCGAGTGGCGGCTTTTCATCAACTCCATCATTTCCATCTTCTGTTCTCCTAAATCTTTTTATCAAAGGTGATGCGCGGTTTGATTCCTTCAATCAGCACTTCACCGCACTTAGCGAATCCGTTCTTCTCCAATAAGCCAATCATCGGAATGTTTAACTCATGCGTATCGACGCGGATGGTATGTATGTTTCTTTCGCCGGCAATCAGTTCGACCGCCTGGAGTATCTTCGTGGCAATTCCCTGGGCGTGATAGTCGCTTCTGACCGCAAAGCGATGAATGACTAAATATGGGGCGGGAAAACGCCACTGCCCGGATTTAAGGTTTTCATAATCGTTGTCGTGATCTAAAAGGGCGATGATGCCGATAATCACGCCTTCTTCTTCCCAGACAAAAAAGCGGTTGTTCATGCTATCTTCGGCAATCGTCGCAATCGAGGGCGTGCCGTCTTGCCACTGCCCCGAGTTCTGCGCTTTTAAAAACTCTCGGGCGTCTTTAACGACGTCCATAATTTGGGCTAAATCAGAGAGGCGGGCAAGGCGAAGTCCATTCATTATATGAATATTTTACCACCGATTGACGGCGTGTTCGATAAAGCCGAGGACTTGCGAAAAGCGCTTTTCTCCTTCGCTTGTCATAATCGTGCCGCGAAAGTATCCGTATACTTGATCGCAGTGCGTGTCGACGATGACAAATTTGTTTTCGGTGTAGTTATCGTAGGCAGGTTCGAAGAATAGCTCAATCGTTCCTTCTTCGTCTTTGAGGTGCCAAGGCGCAAGATAGTTTTTATAATCTCTTTCGACTTTCAGAACCCCAACTTTGTAAGCCAGCTTATCATAGAAATACATATTTTCCGTCGCGTTTGATAAGTCGCCGAAGCCCCAGCCGATGTTGAGTCCAAACGGAACGCCATCGATGAAGGCGCTGGCGCTGCCCCAAAACCACTCGTGGCGATACGGCCAGATGCCGCGCCCCCAGTCGAGGAGGCCAGTCGCGCCTTCTAAATCAATGTTAATACCATCAAAGATGACGTGCCCTTTAGCGTGATAATAATTTTCTTTGTAGTTTAAATAAAATTGCTTCTTCTTTTTAAAAGGTGTGGCGATGACCATCTTCTCGTTATGAATATCGTTTTCGGCGACGATTAAAATATCGACATTCCGATACCTTTCGTTTTTGCCTTTAAAGGTCAGAATGCGCTCCTTATCCGTGACTTTAAAAGTCATTAAGAAGTCATCGCTTTTAAACTCGTTATAACTTTCTTTTTCCGGATTGACATCCAGTTCGGGAGCAAAGAACCATTTCATCTTGCCGATTTGGTGTTTTACTCCGGTCTTAATATTTAAAAGCGTGGCCGTCACCGAACATGTATAGGAAACGTGGCCAATCGTTAGTTGAACGATATCCTCGCCTTTAATGAACTGGTAGAAGTTCCATTCCTTCAATTTAAGCGGAAAAGAGCGAATTTCCCCGCGGTTATACGAAAACTGCATCGTTTTTGCATAGCCGGCGATGTTTAGTTGACCCTGATGATTAAGCAGGACGGTCTTCTGCTTTATTTCCTTCTGATTCATCTTTTAATTTACTCAGTGCCTCGGCTTTCATCCGCTTGTTATACACCTTCCAGGCAATGCCCAAAGGTATGACGGTGAGCAAGACGAGTAACCCCGCAAAAAGGAATAAATTTTCCTGCGGTATATCGATTGGGTTGTCGTATAAATCGTATTGTATCTCGTGCGAGGTATTTTTGATGATGATGTTGCCCACTAATGTTCCGATCAGCATCGGCACAAGCGTGAAGAATAAGGAACGGATGCCTTCAAACTGACCGCGGTTTTCTTCGGGGAACAAGCCGCGGACCCAAATCATGCATGTCTGGGTAATTAAGACATAACCAGTTCCCACCAGGAAGACGGCGAGGAGAAGAGGGAGATTTTTGGCCGCCAGAAAAGACGAAGTGTCAACGCTTTCCGGCCCTTTGATAAAGAAGAACATAATTAAGAGGCCGACCGCGTTGACGAGCACCGCGACCAGGGCGACAAGCGGTATGCGGTTTTTATTGATGAGTTTAGCAAAGGGAATCGTGACCAAAACAGCCAGAAGCAAGGATATACCTTGAATCAGACCCATATCTCCGGCCGTAAATCCGATATCATAGATAAGCCAGTTGCCCATATGAACAAAATAGAAATTAAAGGGGATAAAGAAGAAGCAGGCCACCAAATTAGCCAGGAGCATCTCTTTATTGTTCGGATTACCTTTAAGTTTCTTAAAATTGAAAACGTCAAACAATTGTTTAAAGTAAGAACCATCTTTGTTTGGTTTGGTTGTCGGCGCGTCTTTCATTAGAAAGATGGAAGCGACGGCAATCAAAATAACGGCGATGCCGAGGGCCCAAAACAATAATTGGTAATTATCTTGGCTTGGATCATAGTTTGGGGTTCCAACCGTTGGATTACCAATATTGACTAAGGCTCCACCGAGAACAGTGCCGACAACGGTGCCGATAACTGGCAAAGCGGCAAGAGCTGCGCCGACTTGGCCTTTATTCTTCGGCGTCGTGTAATCGTTGACCCAGGTATTATATCCGGCGTCAAACGCCATTGAACCAAAGAAACTCATTATCGCATCCGTGAAGACAACTAAGAAGCCGGCCATGGCGACCAAAGCGCTGATATTGGAGCTTTTGGCGAATTCGGTCGTGCCGAAGAGAATTGTCGACACGCCCCACATCATATAGCCAATCCAAACGAATCTTTTCCGCTTTCCTAATCTATCTGAGAGGGTGCCAAAGATGAAGGTCGAAAGAGTCGTGACCGTCGCGCTGACGATGACCATCCAGGTGACGATGGTGACATCGCCGCCGATCTTGGCGTAGACAAAGGTGTTGAACCACTGGTTTTCCATGTTCCAGCATAAATGCCCGGCCAAACCCATGGCCATGATAATAAACCAGAAGCGAAAACTACCCAGACCATAATACTTCTTTTCTTTCTTATCGACTGTTGGTTTCATAATGCCTCCTATGCATCCTTGATGTTATCCGCCATCGTCCCGGCTTTGCTCCAAAGTTTATCGGCTTTCTTTTTCCACGCCGGGTAATCCTTTGGATTATCGGGATAATTCTTGTAATGTTTTTCCAGCTTTTGCCCGCAGCTGGACGATTTCATTAACGAGCGCAACGCCTTGAGCGAGAACTGCCCGGTCAAGACACCTTTAATGAGTTTGCCGGTCACGCTGCCTTTGACTTCTTCGTCATCAGATTTAAAGACAATACTTTCTTTAAACATATAGTCGTTATCTTTTGGTGACATGTCGACGGCGCCGATTAAGGTGGCGCGCAAATTGGCGAACTCCGCGCCTTCACCTCTTTGATAAAGAGTGTTAATTTTCCAAAGGGCTTCTTTGGTTGGGTATTTTCCGTCTCGGAGGGCGTGGGCGACGACTTCCGCCGCCGGCGTGCACTGGACCCAGGCCGAGGTGATGCCCTCGCCGTTCATCGGTTTCGTCAGGCAGGCGGCATCGCCGATGACTAAGAAACCATCGGTGACAAAACTAAACGGCGGGCGCCGGTAAGGCGTGCAACCAAGCTCTTCATATTGGAGTTTATAGTTCGGAAGGGGTATGCTTCTTTCAAATTTGGCCATGCACTTGCGGGCGTAGTCATAAGAGAGATTGGCGCCGACGCCGACAATCGCTCCGTTCGCGGAATGCTGAGGCGCGATCCAGCCTTTATAATAGGGCCAGCTGGTGCTTAATTCGACTTTATCTTTGGCGTCTGATAACTCGACGTATTTAAGCAAAACATAAAATTTGTCGCGAGGGCCGATTTCAAAGTCTTCGATAAAGGGATCGCTAATCGAGCGGCGCACGACCGAAGGAATGCCTGAGGCATCGACGACGAGACGGGCGAAGATTTCTTCTCCGCTTTTAGCGGCGATACCTTTAATTCTTTTCTGTTCGTCGTAAAGTAGATGATCATAGCTGACTCCAAAACGGAAGGTGACGCCGTTAGCAAGCGCCGTCTTTCTTAACCGCTTAATAAAAAGCGGCAGGTGCATGACCGCCACTTTTAAAAAGCTTTTCTTTAAGTAATTATCAAGTGCTGATTTTGAATAGCAGAGATCGAAGTTGCGGACGAATTCTTCGTCGCCGCTCTTCGCCTCTTCGAGGCCGTAATCTTGGAAAGATTGATGCGTGAAATGGAAGATGTCGAGCCGCCTGGAAAGATTTTCTTCCTCGTCTTTATCGATGACGAGGACTTTTAAACCTTGTTTGGCGAGGAGATTAGAAAAGTATGTGCCCGCTGTGCAGGCTCCGACAATTACAACATCATAATTAGACATGCTAATGCCCCCTGTTAAATTAGTTCTGCCATTATTCTAAACTTTAACTGCGCGCGTTTCAAAGACACAATCAAGACAGAATCTTCATTCATCAAAGCGAATCCATCTATATGGTGTAAAACATTTCCAAACTTATATATGAAATTTGTTTCACGTTTTTGACATTAGATTACGACTGGATTGGCGTTTCTTTTTGAATCTGCGTTTTCTTTTGAGTGCGGGAGAAGACGAATAGCAAAAGAACCGCGCCGACTTCCATGACAAAGGAATAGATGACGATGGCCAGGATTGAAAAATCATAGACGATGCCGATTAGGGTCGAACCTAAAAACCAGGCTAAACCAAATACCGAATAAAAGATGCCGTAGGCCGTCGCGCGCTTTTCTTTGGAGACGATCGACGAGATGACGGCTTTTAAAATCGACTCCTGCGCACCCATGCCGATACCCCAGAAGATGAGGCCGACGATAATTGCCCATAAACCGTTAAAAAGAAAGAAGACTGGCACGGAAAAGGCGGCGATAAAGGTGCTGATCTGTAGCGCTCTAACGCCGTATTTGTCAAAGAGGTAGCCGAAGAGCAGGGCGGCGAGAGCGTCGATGCCCATCGCCAGAGAATAAAGAAGGGGAATGTAAGTGATTCCGATGGCGTTGGTCGCTTCCATATGGAAAGCCATCAACGGATAATCGATAAAACCTAAGGCCAGAAAGCTGACCGCCAGCATGTACCAGATAAAAGCTTTATTGCCTTTAAAACCGCTGAAAGCGGTGCGGTTATCGAAAGCTTCGGGATTCGGATACTTTTTCCACGAGACGATCAGGATAACTAAAGTGGCGACGGCAAAAATGCCGAGAAAGCCAAACGTCATCTGGTAGCCATTAAGTTCGCTGCCTTGATTAAAACTCAGAATGGCAAAGGCAAACAAGGGTCCCAAAAAGGCTCCGATCTGATCGAGCACTTCCTGAATGGCAAAGGATTTGCCAGCACCTAAATGGGGTGTGGTAAAGGAAACCAGCGCGCTCTTAGCGGGAGCGCGTATGGCTTTGCCAACTCTTTCTAATAAAATTAGAACAATAGCCACTTGCCATATCGAGGCATCGACAAAAGCCAAGAGGGGGATGGCCAAGAGATTTACGGCATAGCCTAAAAACATCATGCCCCAGTATTTTTTGCTCTTGTCGGCGATGACGCCGGTCGCGATGCGCAGGGCCTGGCCGATAAACTCGCCGAGGCCGGAAGTAAACGAAACGACAAAAGCCGAAGCGCCGATCAGCCCGAGAAAAGGGCCGTAGATGCTGCGCGCCCCTTCGTGGGTAAAATCCGATAATAAGCTGATGACGCCGAGGAGGACGAGGAAGAGAATCGCCTGTTTTTTAATGTTGCCGGTCATAATTAATCCTCAGTGAAGATA
>DCUC01000045.1 GCA_002329705.1 Caryophanales bacterium UBA1424 | reverse complement strand
CATGCCTCGTTTTAGGTAATAATAGCCATTTTAGACCGTTTTTTTCCTATCTTTCCATAGGAAACATTCCCTAATCAACAAACATAAACCAAGGAGGTTAAAAAGTTATGGGATCACCATTAGACATCATTTTGATTGTCGTCGCTGCTCTCGTCGGACTGGGACTCGGCATCATGCTCGTCTTTATCGTTCCGGCCTTAAAAGCTAAAAGCGCCAGCAAAAAAGCTGAAAAAATTATCAGGGACGCCGAAATTAAAGCCGAGCACACCGTCAAGTCTGCTCAGATCGACGCCAAACAAGTCGCCTACGAAATGAAACTCGAAACCGAAAAAGAACTCAAAGAGAGAAAGGCCGAGTATCTCGTCTTAGACAACAAACTCTCGCAGCGCGAAGCTAATATCGACCGTCGCGATGCGCAGTTAATCACCAAGGAAAACGTCCTGGAAGAAAAAACCGAAACATTGAATCGCCGCCTTAAAGAGGCTGAGCGCAAGGAAGAAGTCCTTCAGCAGAAAATTGATTCGATCATACAGGAATTAGAAAAAGTTGCCCAGCTTTCAATCAATGAAGCGCGCGAAGAAATTTTCCAGCGCGTTGAAAGCAAATTATCAAAAGAAATTTCCGCTTTTATTAAAAATAAAGAAGACGAAGCCAAAGAAACCGCGCAGGAGAAAGCTCGCGAGTTAATCGGCCTTGCCATCAACAAATATGCGCAAGAAGTCACGACGGAGAGAACCGTCTCAGCCGTCTCCCTTCCCAGCGATGAAATGAAAGGCCGCATCATCGGCCGCGAAGGACGCAATATTCGCTCGCTCGAGCAGCTCCTCGGTGTCGACCTCATCATCGACGACACGCCTGAAGTCATCACCGTTTCATGCTTTGATCCGATTCGCCGCGAAATCGCCAAGTTGACGCTCGAACGACTCATTAAAGATGGTCGCATTCAGCCGGGGCGCATCGAGGAAGTCGTTGAAAAAGTTAAAGTCGAAGTCGATGAGTCAATTCGCAAAGCCGGCGAAGATGCCGCCTTCAAGCTTGGACTGCCGCGCATTAATAAAGAATTACTAACTTATGTCGGAAGACTGAAATACCGCACCAGTTACGGTCAGAACGCTTACGACCACGCCATGGAAGTCGCCTATTTAGCAGGCATCATGGCGGTTGAACTGGGCCTTGATCAAAACCTGGCGAAACGCGCCGGGTTACTTCACGATATCGGTAAATCGATGGACTTTGAAATCGATGGTTCCCACGTCGAAATCGGAGTTCGCCTCGCCAAAAAGTACGGCGAACCAGAAGTCGTCATCAATTCGATTGAAAGCCACCATGGCGACGTCGAACCAAAATTCGTCATCTCCCACCTCGTGGCCGCCGCCGACACTTTATCAGCCGCCCGTCCCGGCGCGCGCAGCGAAACGGTCGAAAATTACATTAAGCGCATTGAAAAACTCGAAAGTCTTTGCAAATCATACGATGGTGTTTATCAATCATACGCCATGCAGTCCGGCCGCGAAGTCCGCGTCATGGTCATCCCCGACAAAATTGATGATCTAGCCGCTTATAAACTCGCTCGCGACATACGCGAGAAAATCGAAAACGAGCTCACCTATCCGGGTCAGATTAAAGTTTCGGTCATCCGTGAATATCGGGCTGTTGAAACCGCAAAATAAAGGCGGAACAGAAAGCACCTAAACTCATGAGAATTCTCTTTTTCGGCGACATTGTCGGTCGCAACGGCCGGCAAGTCGTCAAACGACATCTCGGCCAACTCATCGATAAGTATCGGATTGATTTTGTCATTGCCAACGGCGAAAACGCCACTCACGGCAAAGGTTTAATCGAGAAGCATTATCATGAACTGATCGATGCCGGAATCGATGCGATTACCTTAGGTAATCACTACGCGACTAAAAGCGATATTCGTCGCTACATTGACGAGGCCGAGTGCTTGATTCGACCCCTGAATATTTTAAAACCAATCGGAGGGTCAGGAAGCATCGTTTTTGATGTCGAAGGCGTCAAGATTCGCGTCACCAATCTCTTGGGTACGGCTTTCATGAAGGAAGAAGTAAACCATCCATATTACGCCTTAAAGGATCTCCTTGCCGAAACGCCTAAAGATGAAATTCACATCGTTGATTTTCATGGCGAAGCAACGGCCGAAAAAATAGCCTTTGCCTTTGCTTTTGACGGACAAGTCAACGCCATTATCGGAACGCACACGCATGTCCAGACGCGAGATTACCGACTCCTTCCCAACAAGACGGCTTTTATAAGTGATGTCGGCATGTGTGGAGCTTATAACGGTGTCATTGGTTTTAAAAAAGAAGAAGTAATCAATCGCACACTTTTTGGTAAAGATGACATTTTCCAGCTTGACGAAGGCGATCAGTCACTTCTGTCGGCGGTTGTCCTCGACATTGATAATCTCACTCATCGGGGCAAGGAAATTTTCCCAATATATATTGTCGAAAGCGGTCGTAACGATGGCTAAATCCAAGATTCTTTCGAAGCCCGATCTCGACAGATTAAGAATTCGCCAGAAATTGATGCCGGTTCATTATTATGAACCGTTTGTCAGTGATTTAGTTCGAGATTTCGCAAAAAACAAACGCTATTATATTCGCACCTACGGCTGTCAAGCCAACATTCGCGATGAGGAAGTTATTTCCGCAATCCTTGAAAGAGCCGGATTTGTCAGAGCAGCAAGCGCAAAGTCCGCGGATTTTATCATGCTCAACACATGCGCGGTCCGCGAGAATGCCGAAGACAAAGTCCTCGGTGAACTCGGCACGCTTAAAGCTTTAAAAAGCGCAAACAAGGACCTTATTATCGCCGTCTCGGGCTGTATGAGCCAGCAGGAACACATCATTGACTTGCTCCTTGAAAAGTATCCGCAGGTCGACCTTATTCTCGGCACGCACAACATTCATAAAATAATTGAATTAATCGACATTCATCTCCGCGAGTCTTGCCGCGTTGTCGATGTTTTGGCCCGACCNNAACATCTCCTATGGTTGCGATAAATTTTGCACATATTGCATCGTGCCTTACACGCGCGGTCAGGAGCGAAGCCGCCCCTTCGATGAGGTTGTTGCCGAGTGTCGTCATCTCGTCGAACAAGGCTATCAAGAAATTACCTTGCTCGGCCAAAATGTCAATTCTTACGGGAAAGACTTTAGAAATCTTAATATCACCTTCGCTACTCTTCTCGAGGCGGTTGCGCTTTTAGGCATTCCGCGCTTGCGCTTTTTGACCTCGCATCCTTTTGATTTCAGCGACGATATTATCGAAGTGATGAAAAGGCATGAGAACTTAATGAAATATGTGCATCTACCCGTCCAAAGTGGCAACAACGAGATTCTTCGCTCAATGGGGCGAAGATACACCCGTGAACAATATTTGGCAATTGTCCAAAAACTTCGCGATCAACTTCCGGGCATTGCCCTCAGCACCGATATCATCGTCGGTTTTCCTAATGAATCCGAAGAACAATTTATGGAAACCGTCTCACTTATTAAAGAAGTGAAATACGAGAGCGCGTTTACTTTTATCTACTCACCCCGAAAAGGGACGCCGGCCGCCAAACTCGTTGACAACGTGAGCAAAAAAGAAAAGGCGGCGCGCTTTAAAATTCTGACAAAAGCCCTCGAAGAGACGATTGCAGAATCGTCGTATGCCATGGTCGGTAATATTTACGAAATTCTCGTCGATGGCTGGAGTAAAAAAGACAAGTCGGTCCTCTCTGGCTACAGTGAAACAAACAAACTCGTCCATTTTCGCGGCGAGGCCTCGCACATCGGTAAAATTGTCCGCGTCCGCATCCTTGAATCCCACACCTATTCATTAATCGGAGAACTCGTCGATGAATAATATTGAAAACGCCCTTGATAATCTCGAACGTGAAATCATGAATAGCGAACTCGTTAAAGAATATTTTCGCCTCCGCGCATTAATTGGCGAAAATGAAGAACTGAAAGCGCTCAAAATTAAAGTCAATGCCGCCCAAGTCGCCCTGTCATTGAGTATGGCCGATGAACAAGAACACGCTCTTAAGAAGGCTGAATATGAGAATTTGTTAGCTGTTTATGATAATCATCCGCTTGTGGCCAACTTCACAAGCATCCAGTCTGAAGTGCACAATTTTCTGAAAAATATCGCCGATTTGCTTGATTAGCGATGTTTTTTCATCGTTCTGCCCTATAATTAAATTATGATTTACGTTATTACCGGTCCGACTAATACCGGCAAAGACCGGATTGCCATAGAACTTGCCAAGCGCCTGGGCGGGGAGATCATCAACGCCGATGCTTTTCATGTTTACCGCCAGCTTCACATCGGCACCAACAAGCCTAAAGAAGAAGATTTCCAAGGCGTTCGCCATCACCTTTTTGCGATCGTTGATGTCGACGAGAATTATTCTATTGCCCGCTATCAAAAAGAAGCGCGGGTGATCATCGACGATCTCTTATCGAAAAATATACCGGTGATTATGCTTGGTGGAAGCGGCCTTTACATCAAAGCCGCCCTCTTTGATTATCGATTTAAAGAAGAGGCGGATGTCGATTTATCAGAATATGATTCATTGGATAATCAGGCGCTTCATAACGCCTTGAAAGTCGTTGACGCCAAAGCCGCCGAAACGATTCATTTCAATAATCGGCGCCGCGTTTTAAGGGCTCTACAAATTTATCGGTCGCAAGGCATAAAAAAATCTGAAATTCCTCTTAAAAAGGATTCTGAGCCACTCTATGAAACGCTCTTTTTCGGGATTGAGTTTGAACGTGCCGATTTGTATCTTCGCATTGTCGAGCGCGTCAGCCGCATGGTTGAAAACGGGCTCTTTGAAGAAGTCCGCAATTTAATCAATGAATACGGAGTTAAACAGCAAGCTTTTCACGCCATCGGATATAAGGAATCCATCAATTACCTTCTAGGTATAACGAGTCGAGAGCAGTCAATCAACGATATCATTACGAACACCCGTCATTATGTAAAGCGACAGATGACATTTGCGCGTCACCAGTTCAAAATG
>DCUC01000016.1:10974-12477 GCA_002329705.1 Caryophanales bacterium UBA1424 | reverse complement strand
GAGCATCTGGAGCAGGTGACGGGAATCGAACCCGCGTAACTACCTTGGCAAGGTAGTGACGCGGGTTCGATTCCCGTCACCTGCTCCAGATGCTCAAGATAGCCGCTCAGTCGGCTTTTTTTATTCCTCTTCACCGCTTTTTTCTTCTTGGTCCTGATTTTTGGTGTCAGCCTTTTTCTGCAGATCGCTTATCAGCTTATCGAGTTCATCTTGCTGCTCTTCGCTCAGCTTTTGTGCGACTTTGATCTCTTCGTAAGCTTTTTTAGCCTGATCGATCGAGATGGCGATATAGCGGTCTTTGTACTTCTTAAACATCTCTTCCATCACATCGAGATAATAGGGAAGAAACGGCGTGAGAGCAATAAAGGCGCCGGCAAAGCCGGAGAGAAGGATCAAATACGGGTCGCGAGTCAAAAAATAGGTGGCCAAAACCCCGCCGGCAAAGCCGATGAGAAGCAAGGGTGTCCCCAACCACGTGGCGCGATAATAATCGATATTGAATTCTCGCTTGAAAAATTTCAATCCCTGACGGTGAATCGAAAAGGCGATTCGCCCCGGCATCGAAGACATCGACAAGGCGAGATGAGGGACGATGGAATTGCGCCCGATAAAGTGGAGAAAGGCCAGCAGAGCAAAACCACCACTGATAAAAGTGGCGATGCTCGAGATGAAGATGATGTTGGCATTATTTTCATAGGCGGCGAGGGCTTCGACCAGATTGCCGTTAGCGGCGAGGGCAGAAATGCTCTCGATTTGCTGGGCAAAAAACGGATCTCGAGTTAAATAGAATTGCAGCATGATAAAAACGGTAACGAATGAAAGCCCAAAATAGAGTAGCGCCGCTTTCAAAAATGAGGATAGAACCTGATAAGCTCCGCTGAGCGTCGGCGTGAAAGCCGCGCGGTAAAAACTGAAAAAGTTTTTCTGGCTAAGCGACATTCCTTTGGCAAAGGCGCTATTGGTCATCTGAAGACATATAAATATCGGTAAAATGACAATTGGGACGAGAAGGAGAAACAAGTAGCTTCCGAGAATGCCGAGGGCTAGACTAGCCAAAACAAAAATCGTAAAGGAAAAGGCGATGGCTAATTTGCTGGCCAAGTATTTTTGATAGGTTTGCCGAGCTTTTTGTGCGATGTTCATTTTTTCTTATTGCGGTTTAAGGCGTGAATTTCCGTCACTGCTTTAGCCAGAGCTTTTTCATCGATATTGTCTACATCGCGCCCTTCAAGGGCTTTAATCAGATGGCGAAGCTGGCTTTTCTTGACGAGAAAGTTTGTCTTTGAAGTGCCATCAAAGGGTTCCACATGGCAATCGTCATTGATGACAACAATAGATATTAACAAATCTTTATTAACATCGGTAATCATCGAGATCTGGTTGACGTTGTCGGCATTGATGCGAAGCGGGTTATCAATATAAGCCTTTTTCTTGCGGCTTGAGTAGTAAATCCATGAGACATCGTTTTCTTTGGCGCTGATGGCGCCGGGATAATAGCCGTCC
>DCUC01000016.1:7469-10937 GCA_002329705.1 Caryophanales bacterium UBA1424 | reverse complement strand
AAATCAAGAGCGATACGATAGATATAGCGAGCAAAAAACCAAACATAGTGGCGGCGCAAAATGGCTCTTTTAACCGGTCGGTAAAAGATGATAAAAAGGAGCAGTAATCCGGTGAGCGAAGCCGTGATGATAAACGCTATTTGTAAATCGGTCATTAACAAGTTTTATTCAGCGAACGATTCGGCGACTTCAAGGGCGACTTCAATCATTTTGCCGAGGCCGATCTGCCGTTGGCTGCTCGTCGCTTTTTCGGCCTTTAAGAAATGGTCGGTGACGGAAAGAAGACATAAGGCGCGCTTGCCAAGGCGGGCGGCTGTCGCATACAAGCTGTACGATTCCATCTCCACGCCCATCACTCCGAGATTCGCCCATTTTTTCCAGGAGTTTGGATCGACATCATAAAAGATATCGGCCGAGAGAATATTGCCGACATGAAGCGGCATTTTTCTCGCTTTTAGCACTTCGTATGCTCTCACTAACAAATCAAAATCGGCCGGCGCGGAAAAAGTCCCGCCTTTTAAGTCGAATTGCGAGGACCAGTTCGAGTCGGTCGAAGCCGTCTGGCAAGCGAGGACATCGAATAGGTTGATTTTGCTTTGGTAAGATCCGCAGGTGCCGATGCGAATAATGGATTCGACACCGAAACCCGTGTAAAGTTCGTGCGAGTAGATGCCGATCGAAGGCTGACCCATCCCCGAAGCCATCACTGAGACTCTCTTTCCGTTCTTGGTATAGCCGGTATAGCCTAGCATACCGCGAACTTCGTTAACTAACTTGGCGTCGACCAAATATGTCTCGGCAATCCATTTGGCGCGGAGCGGATCGCCCGGCATTAAGACGACTTTGGCAAAGGCGCCCATTTCGGCATTGATGTGTGGTGTTCCCATAAATTCCTCCTCTTAATCGATATCGATTACTTGTGTAGCGGCGACATAGTCGTAAAAACCGATGCGCTGTTTAGAAAAAAGCAAGACCATCGTGTCGGCGAAAGCGCTGACGCCAAACGTCAGAATAAAGAGTAAAACACGAATCATTTCCCGCAAAAAAATCGTCTTGAAATCGATGTCAGAGCCATCGTTTTTAATGATGCGTATTTTAAAGAAGCGTTTGCCGAGCGTCTGCCCGTTCCAAAAGATGGGCAGGACGATAAAATAGGCGATGACCGCCATAAAGGCCAGGGCTCCCGAACCAAAAGCTGACAGATACAGAGCCAGACTGTCGAGGCTCGTCGGATTAATCAGCGCGGTGATAAGCGAGATGAGCGAGCGAAATGTCAGCAATAAAGCGATCGCCACGATGACGACCAAATCAAAGATATTGGCGAAGATGCGATGGTAAGATTTAGCGCGGTTCATTCTTGCTGGTCCTTCTTATTAACTTTAACAAAAAACGGCTACTCTTTATACACATTTAAGAAAAATTCTTAAAAAGCGGTTAGTCAAAAATCGTGTCTCCGTTGAGGCAGGCTGCGATGATTCGCTTAATTTCTTCAAGCGATAATTTATGCGAGAGTTCGGGCAGGTGATTTAAGTCGAAGTATCCGACACCGGTCGTCTCATAGCCGTGGGGGCGAAAATCAGATATCGGCACCGCTTGAAAAACGATGACATATTCGGGAACCGCGACATTGGGCGTGCGGTCAACGACGCCGACGAGGCGGGTGATTTTAACTTCGAGTCCGGCCTCTTGAAGAACTTCATTGAGCGCTGCCTGACTGGGGGCATCATAAAGGTCGCACCATCCGCCGGGAATTGAATATGTTCCCGTCTTCGCTTCTTTAACAAGAAGGAGTTCGCCTTTTTCGTTAAAGACAACAACTCGCGTCGAGACGTTCGGAGTCGGGTAGATATCGCGCTTAAAGTAGTTGGGGCGTTCAAATTCAAGCTCCGTAAACGACGCGAGCATCTTCGCGCTTAAATCATTGATTTGCCGATAGTTATCGATGGCGTATTCGTCTTTGGAAAATAAAAGGCCAATCTTAGAGATTGCCTGCATTTTCACTATGAAATCGTAAAATTGTTTCTTTTCCATTAATTCTCTTTATAATATAGCGCCAAACGGAGCGATTAACAATTGTTAAGTCGCGGCGGTCGGCAATCATCTTTTGATTATATGCAGGTAAATTCATGATAAACTATTTGCAAGATGACTGATCAGCAATTTTACCTCACGATCGCCGCGATTGCCGGACTCGGCATCATCCTTTTTGCCTTGACGGGTTTTATTAATATTAAGAAGGGCTTTGTCGGTATCATCGAACGAACCGGTCGCTACATCGGCACCTACCAAGCCGGACGCCGCTACTTCGCGCCTTTAGTTGACCGCCGCGTCGGAATGTATAAACTCGGGGCGTGCCGCCGCCTCGTTGAAGTCGATCGCTATCAATCGTATTTTATCGATTATGAAATTCTCGATTTCAAATTATTTCACTACTCGGGCCACGATCTCGACAGCTTGGTGAGACTGGCCAAAAATGAATCACCAGACAATCTGGGATTATCGCTCGAAACGCGTTGTGCCCTGATCGGCGTGCGCTTTATCGCTGTTCGCGAGAATAAAAAATAGAGAATGTTCATCTCTATTTTTAATTATAAATAATTAACGCGCTAACTTCTCTATATAATCTTTTATTCTGTGGCAGACGCCGTTACAAATTTCGAGGGTCCGGGCTTCGGTCATGACGCGAACGAGTGGTTCGGTTCCGCTCGGGCGGACGAGCAGTCGGCCTTCTTTGCCGAGCGCCTTTTTTTCTTCGTCGACAAGAGCGAGTAAACCCGCATCGCTTAACACTGCTTTTTTATCGTTGACCTTAACATTGATGAGCACTTGCGGAAAGATTAATAAATCTTTTTTGAGTTCGTCGAATGAATAGCCGTTTCCAACATATAAGGTCATCATCTTAATGGCGGTTAAAATGCCGTCGCCAGTATTTAAGTCATGGAAGAAAATGATGTGTCCAGATTGCTCGCCGCCAAGGGATAAGTCCAATTCCTCAAGCTTGGCTTGCACATATTTATCGCCGACATCAACTTCAATGTACTGAATGTTGTGGCGTTCTAAGGCTAATTTGAGACCGAGATTCGACATCACGGTGATGACCACCGCATTATTGTCGAGTCTTTCGCGATCGAGTTTGGAGATGGCGGTCATATAGATCATCGTGTCGCCATCGATGACTTCGCCATCTTTAACGACGAGAAGGCGGTCGGCATCGCCATCAAAGGCAAAGCATAAATCGTACTTACCCTGTTTGCTCTTTTCAATCAGGCTTTCGATGTGCGTCGAGCCGCAGTGCTCGTTAATGTTTAAGCCATTAGGCTTATCATTAACAAATTCGGCGTTAATACCCAGCCGCTTGAAAACGATCGGCGCGACATTTGAAGCCGAACCGTTCGCGCAATCGACGAGGATGCGGAGATTTGAAAAATCAAATTTGGCTTTGGAGACGAGAAAGGAGATGTATTCTTC
>DCUC01000016.1:2113-7398 GCA_002329705.1 Caryophanales bacterium UBA1424 | reverse complement strand
GCATCAAATATTTTGATGCCGTTATCGTAAAACGGATTATGTGAGGCGCTGATCATAATGCCGTAATCAAAGCCTTTTGATTCGACGATGTAGGAGATCGATGGCGTCGTCGAGACACCTTCGTCATAAACGTGTCCGCCGCTGAGGCGAATGCCTTCGATTAAGGCGTCCAGCAATTTTTTACCGGATATTCTCGTATCGCGAGAGATGACGATGCGATTGCGTTTGCCATCGGGATATTGACCGATGAAGCGTCCGATTCGATAAGCCATCTCAACAGTGAGTTTTTCGTCAACACGACCGCGGACTCCGTCCGTACCAAAGTATTTTGTCATTTTGCTATTCCTTTATTATTCTTCGTCTTCTTCCGGCATCTCGAGCATATACTCGCGGAAGACGCGCAAGAAGGTATCGACTGTCACCGGTTGCAGTTCGCCGCGATAGGCAAGCGAGATGCGTCCTGTTTCTTCGCTGACGACGACCGTCACGGCGTCAGACATTTCGCTGATGCCGATCGCCGCTCGGTGGCGCGATCCGTATTTACCGGTCAGCGGTTTTGTCGTCGGCGTGAAATAGACGCTGGCAGCCAAGATCGTGTCGCCGCGAACGACGACGGCGCCATCGTGAAGACGTGTGCCTGGGTAAAAAATAGTCATGATCAGCTCGGCGGTAACCGGGGCGTTAACGAGGGTGCCGGTTTTAATAACATCAGTTAAAAGGATATTTTTTTCAAACGTCAGTAAAGCTCCGATTTTTTGCTTGCTGAGAGCCAAGATGGCGTCGTTGACTTTCTTGTACATGGCCTCTCGATCAAAGATTTTTTCAGTCGTTTTAGGACGAAAGCCAAACATCGTCTTGCCCTTGAGCTCGCTGGCGATCAGCGGGCGAATGCGGCTGATGTTGACAAACATGACAACCGTCGCTGAAGTCATCAAGACAATCGTTAAAATTGTCGTTAATAGTTCAAGTGAGAAGAACCATGCCAAAATGATAGCAAGAGAACTTAAAATTGCATAAAAAAGAACGAATTTGCGATTCGTAATACGATAGAGAATGAAGGTAAAAAGAGCGGCGACCAAGACGCCGAGGCCTAAATCAATCCACGTAGAAACAGATCCAAAATCAGGCAATGTCATAAACGATTACCTGGCCCAGCGATGAGCAAAACGCGACGCCGCGCTGGCGGCGATAGCGCCGACGATATCATCGAGAAAAGTGTTGCAGATGCCACTTGATTTGCCGTGGCTATTTAGGCTTTCGATAATTCCATATTTCTTCTTGTCGATGAATCCGAAATTGGTGAGAGCGATTGATCCGTACAAATTACAAATGCCATAAGCGATGACTTCATCGACGCCATAAAGGCCTTCATCGCGCATTAAAATCGCTTCGAGATCCTTATCAAACATCTTGCCGCTTTCAGCTAATTTATCTAATTCGACAGCCGTCATGATGGCGAGCTGAACCTCGCGTTTGGCAAGAACGCTTAAAACCGAATCGAGCAATTCTTCCTTGAGCAAATCGACGTGGTAATCGGCCTGTAAAAAGCGGGCCGCATCAGCAATATCATTCAGCGTAACGCCTCTTTCTTTAAGCAAATTAATACATTTCTGGCGATAATCTTCCATATTCGTTCCCCGTTTTGTTTTTGTTCATCTTGTATTTTAGCAAAGTTAATTCCTAAATTAAAGCGCAGAACAATGGCGGAGAAGAAAAGGGTGAAATGAGGGGGCTTTTGAAGAGATAATTCTAAAAATATTTTTTTAATCGCGAATTAGGTGAATATTTGAAAAAAATCCGTAAAAAGTCATTTATAGCCCGAATTGCACCTGATTTCTTCTGCTTTTACTCGTCACCATAAAAAAGAAAAAACCCACCTTATGCATTCGGTGAATTCTCTTGTTTCGGGCTGGAGCACCTGACGGGAATCGAACCCGCGTACCTAGCTTGGGAAGCTAGTGTTCTACCATTGAACTACAGATGCATCGCCCATATTATAGGTTAGATATAAATCGTTTGTCACCAGCAAAATAAAAAGCCTCTTGCGGAGGCCATTTATAACGGATGGTGGATGCTGAGGGGATCGAACCCCCGACCTTCTGTACGTCAAACAGATGCTCTCCCAGCTGAGCTAAACATCCAACTGGATTAAAAGATTGGTGCCGACTATAGGAATTGAACCTACAACCTACTGATTACGATTCAGTTGCTCTGCCGGATTGAGCTAAGTCGGCATGCGCGGCTTAATAATAGTAAAATATATCAAGCCGCTTTTCAAGTGATAAATACGTTTAATTGCCGCTGGCCAATTTTCTTTTTTTGATCTGCTTTTTAATGAACTTAATTAAAACGATAATCTCGTGAATGACAAGAGGCACGACTGACAGAGCTATGACATAGAGCCATTCGACAAGCGTCAGCTGGGCGGTGCTGAAGAAATCTTCGAGAAAAGGAATTTCGGTGATGAGAATTTGCATTCCCAAACCAAAGACAAAAGCGATGAGAAGGAGCCAGTTTTTCGATTTGAAAACATGAACAAAACTCTTTTCGGTGTTGGTCATGCCAATCATGTGGAAGAGCTGAGAAACGCCGAGGACGCTGAAGGCCGTGCTCTGAGATAGGCGAAGCATCGTCGGTTCATTGGTCACCGCGATCAAATTGGCCAAGGTAAAGGGCAGGCCGCTTTCGACGATATGAATCGTGGGAAAGAGTAAGAAGCCGAACAGGGTGATGATGGCGATGACGATACCGTAAGTGATGATAAAGAAATATCCGCCGCGGGCAAAGAGCGATTCTTTTTCGTCGCGGGGTTTGTCTTCCATGATATTATCGGCTTTTTCATCAGAACCGAGGGCGATGGCGGGCAGGGAGTCGGTGATGAGGTTAACCCATAAAATATGGATGGCGATAAGCGGTACCGGGAGTCCTAAGACGATGCCGACGAACATCGAAATGACCTCACCGATATTACTCGAAAGGAGAAAATAGACTGTCTTCTTGATATTGGCATAAATGCCACGACCTTCTTCGACAGCCTTTTCAATCGACGCGAAGTTATCGTCGGTTAAAACCATATCAGCGGCGCCTTTGGCAACATCTGTGCCCGTGATGCCCATGGCGATGCCGATGTCGGCTGCTTTTAGCGATGGAGCATCATTGACGCCGTCTCCAGTCATCGCGGCGATGTAGCCATTGGCTTTGATCGCTTTGACAATGCTGACTTTATTTTCCGGGGAGACACGGGCAAAAACGCGGACGGTTTTCACCGCTTGCTGGAGTTCTTCAAAACTCATTTTCGAAAGCTCATCGCCGGATAGAACTTCGGATTCCTCCTGAGCGATTTTCAACTCGCGGGCGATGGCTAAGGCGGTGTCGCGATGATCGCCGGTAATCATGACGGTGACGATGCCGGCTTTCTTAAAGATGGCAACCGCTTCGCCGGCTTCTGGGCGGGGCGGATCAACCATGCCGACAAGGCCGACAAAAGTCAAATTATCTTCGCTTAATTCAGAACTTTCCTTATAAGCCAAAGCTAATACGCGCAAGGCATTACGCGCCATGTAGGCGCTACCTTCGTTGATTTGTTTGAAATCCTTTTCGGTAATTGGCCGGACTTGGCCGTTAATCAAAATATGGGTTGTATGTTTAATGACTGAGTCGAGAGCACCTTTGGTGAAGACGATGGCTCCGCTTTTGTGCTCGTGATGAGTCGACATCATCTTACGAACCGAATCGAAAGGCAGCTCATTGATGCGCGGATGGACGCCTTCGAGGTCTTTTTTGCGCAAGCCGAGTTTATTGCCGAATTCGACGAGAGCGATTTCGGTGGGATCACCATAGACACCGCTATCGATGGAGGCGTTAGAGCAAAGCGACATGCCCCGGGCCAGGAAGGAGACACTATCGCCTTTGAAATGTTCGGAATCGATGATTTCATGGTCGACAAAAGCTCTGACGACCGTCATTTTATTCTGGGTGAGGGTGCCGGTTTTATCCGAGCAGACGACCGAAACGGCACCGAGCGTTTCAACGCTGGGAAGGCGGCGGACGATAGTGTTGACTTTAACCATTCTCTGCACGCCGAGAGCCAAGACAATCGTGACGACGGCTGGAAGCCCTTCGGGAACAGCGGCAACNNAAAGATGGCCACGATGATGACGATGGCGATAATGCCGAGAATCTTAGATAGATCGGCTAAGCGCTTTTGTAGCGGCGTGGCCTCTTCTTTTTCATCAGCCAGCATCTTGGCAATTTTGCCGATTTCCGTTTTTTCGCCGGTGGCGACGACGATGCCTTCGCCATGGCCGTAGACAATCGGAGTTGACATATAGACGGAGTTGATGCGGTCGCCGACGCCGACCGGTTCAGAGAAAACGACTTGATAATCTTTTTCGATGGGAGTCGATTCTCCGGTCAGAGAAGATTCATCGGTTTTGAGATTGTATTCTTTTAAAAGGCGCATATCGGCGCCGATGGAGCGGCCTTCTTCGAGGATGACGATATCGCCGAGGACGAGGTCTTCAGCTTTGATTTCAAAAACTTTGCCATCGCGCCTGACGGTCGCGGTCGGAGATGATAACTTTTTTAAAGCTTCAAGAGCATTTTCGGCTTTGACTTCCTGAATTGTGCCGATTGTCGCATTCAATAAAACGACAGCTAAAATGATGATGACATCGGCCCAGTCATCGTGGCCTTCGCCAAAGATGGTGACCAAGGCGGAAATGAGGGCGGCCGCCAAAAGGACATAAATCATCGGATCGTTAATCTGCAATAAAAAGGTCAAAAAAATGCTTCTGCGCTTTTTTTCAACTAGTTTATTCTTGCCATTTTTTTCCAGTCGCCGACAAGCTTCTTCGCTCGTTAGGCCAACTGCGGGGTCGACGGCGTGTTCGACTAATAGTTCATCGATCTTCTTTGTCTCGTACATAATAAGCTCTCCTTTGTTTTAAGGTTTTAAAGGTCTTGCTCATTACTGGCCTAGTTCCGGGCGTGATGCCGTCTTGACGGAAGGAAGGCTTCGCTACTCCCCTTTAAAGGAAATTACTTGACTATTTTATAATAAAATACGGCAAATATCATTATTTAGCGCAAAAAGATCGACAAAAATTCTAGATGGTCAGACTCTCGTAACGCGAGCCGGTGTAATCATAGGGATTAATGATATGATCGACGTCTTCATAAAATGCTTCCTCAAGCAGATCGCGAGGGTATAGAGGCGTTAATGTATTCGCCGGATCGTGAACGAAACCAAGATAATCTGTTTCCGGATTATAGTCAGTAAAATA
>DCUC01000016.1:1487-2048 GCA_002329705.1 Caryophanales bacterium UBA1424 | reverse complement strand
TTCCGCTTGTTTTTTTATATTCCGGCCAGTAGCTCTAACGATATAAATATAGTTATCAAAAGGCAACCCTTTGAACAAATCACCATAGGTAACGGTTCCGCCGGGAATGTTGCTGCGTCCGACATTAGTCATGGCAAAGTCGATGTCATAGCCATTTTCAAGGGCCTTCATAGCCGCTGTATAATTTGCCATATTAGGAAGTGTGTCATACCGATTCAAATTATTGGTCAGCGTACCGACGACTTGATTTTTATCGGAATCCGAAGACTGGGCGAACTGGCTAATAATCGCCTGCACTCCGGTGTCGGGAGTAAGAGAATTCAGCTGTCCTTCATATGTATTTTGCGAAGAAACGTGATTGACCTGTCCGGTAGCATAATTAAACAATAGTCGAATATTTGAGACATGTTTGCCATTTGAACCGCCTTGAATAAACGGCACTCCATTGACGACTTGTTGCTCAACTTGATGGGTATGTGAACAAAAGACGGCATCGACATACTTGCCCTCCGAAATGGAAGAATCCACCTCGCTTTGTCCGGCGTGAATCGACAAGACGAC
>DCUC01000016.1:562-1474 GCA_002329705.1 Caryophanales bacterium UBA1424 | reverse complement strand
ACGCCGATTTTGAGAAAGCCGCGTTCGATAATTGCATACTCCTGACCGACTGATGATTTCACGCTCGTATCGGGATATTCCATGATATTGGCACCCAGAAGCGGAAAGTCGGCCCAACCTTCATTATCTTCGATAAATTCTTTGCCCCAGTCAAATTCGTGATTGCCAATCGTCATCGAATCAAAGCCGATATCATCCATTGCTTCGGTGATGACGCGGCCGCGATTATGATATGAATCGTAAGAGCCCTGCCACATATCGCCAGAGCTGATAATGACGCTGTTTTCGGGAGCGTCATCTTTCTTATCTTTTAGATAGGCGGCGACGCGGGCCAGGCCGGGTTCACCAAAATAGTCATTTTTACTGATCGCACCATGAAAATCGTTGATAGCATAAAAATCGATGATTTCCGTGCCGCTAGTCGGCCGGCCTGTCTCCGAACTAGAAGAGGTGTCGCCNNCGCCTCCGTTGACGCAGGAAGACAAAATCAGAACGGCGGCGATTAGTAATAAGCGTTTATTTTTCATTGATCAGTTTTCTTAACCCCTGCATGATTTCAAACATCGCCCATGTATCTTGTTTACAATATTCAATCATGTTCTTGTATGTTTCATCAAACGCTTTGCCTTCAAGATATTTTAAACGCATGAAGGCCGCTTGAGCGTCCAAACCATTATGCACTTCATCAAGATTCGCATAATCGAGATGTGGCGCAAATACCGGCAATACTTTTTTAATCGAATAAGAGCGCTGAAATGATTCGTTGTAATAATTAAAAGCGCACGGTTTTGACTTCAAATATTCGTAATCCGCGATGATTTTTTTGCTTGGATCCAAAATGTCCTTCAAATCATAGATCCGTTCCAAAATCGAATTGAGTTCGACAGCGTATTTCGGAAACATCTCAATAAG
>DCUC01000016.1:0-483 GCA_002329705.1 Caryophanales bacterium UBA1424 | reverse complement strand
TTATCTTTTTCTTTGTCGCAAACACCGGGCGTTCTTTCGATGTGCAGCGAATACTGAAAAAGCGATTGCTGATAAGGCACCTCACCCCGGTACATGGGAATCGGGAAATTCATCGATTCAAAATCGAGATGAAAAAGAGGATATTTTAAATCCTTAAGCATGGCTTTAATTACTTTCTTATCTATAAAGGGCTGTCCGCTTTTTATCACCTCATACTGAACCTTCTGAGTTTCATTAAGCCAATCGTAGTCAATATCCAGCGCTTTGGTGATACCGCGCCAGATGAGTTCTTCAATCTTTTCTTTTTGCGCCTTTTCTTTAGAGTTTTCGCTTGCGGGACCAAAACCGGTGTGTCCGCCGCGATAGACATAAAGCGAATTTTTGTCGGGAACCATTAAATCTTTCATGCATATTTTTAGCCACGGGCACTGATCGTAGCTCCCGTTGATCTTGCATTTAGGTTTTTCTAAAGGAACGCGGCTG
>DCUC01000020.1:14025-14202 GCA_002329705.1 Caryophanales bacterium UBA1424 | reverse complement strand
ACAAAACCCGAGGGCGGTCACCGCCGCATAAGGCACGGCTTTCTTAAATTCGAATTTATAGCAGAGCCAGGCGATTGCCCAGCTGGCAAAGAATTGAATAAAGGCGAAAAGGCGCCACGGGAATTGAATCATCAGAAGCGGTTCAGGCATGATGCGCCACAACCATTTTTGGGTGAT
>DCUC01000020.1:2732-14001 GCA_002329705.1 Caryophanales bacterium UBA1424 | reverse complement strand
TGAGCAGAACGCCACACATAATCGATGGCAAAGGTCAGGAGCACGACCACCGCCGCACCGAGAATGACTTCGAGGCGATTGGCGAAGACAAACATCAGGCCGAGATAGATGGCGGCGCTGATGAGCAAACGGAAGAAACGCAATTTTCTAATTCGCCCGAGGGTATTATGAAGGACAAAAAAGAAGGCGCTTAAAAGAAGAAACGAGATGATTTGCGAAGTCAAGGCACTCGGACCCATCGATACTCCAAAGGCACCGTTCATATACAGGTAGTTCAAAAAGCCGGAATAGCTGAAGGCGGTATCGATGCGGCTGGTGACGGCGCTGATAGTCGTCCACATCCGGCCGGGATTGGAGATATTGTAAAGGCCACTGCTCATCAATTCTAAAGATGAGAAGAGGGTTACGGACATGATTCCGACCAGAAAAACAATCGAGAGCAAACCGGTGATCCAGTAGCGAGGCTGACGGCACAAGATGATGATTTTATGGGTATTGGCTAATAGAAAAATGACGCCAAAGATAAAACCAAAAACGGCGGTTAAATTATGGCTCAGAAAAAGCAGCGATCCGCCGAGGATGACTTCGACAAAAGGCAGAACCGTGATTTTTTCCTTGAAATTGACTAAGCCATATAGCCCCTTAAAAAAGAGGGGAATAAAGACAAACGCCAAGGCTTCGGCATAGGCCGCCCGGCATAACGCATCAAAGATGCGATAGGGATATAAGACATAGATCGCCGCACCGATTATCGAGGCTACAGTCTTTCCGTTAGTGACTTTTAAAAGGAAGCGATACATGAACAAACCGGAGACAAAAACGCTGACAAACATCACGATTTTAATAGCCGTTACGGCGTCTGCGCCCAGCCACTGAGTCGATGCGTATAATAAGCTCGCTAGAAGATGAAAAAGCGGCGAGTAGAAAAGGCGCGTTCCGATGCCGAGATTTGAACCGAGGTAAGTCGAGATGCGCGAAATCGAACCCTGATTGATTAACGACAAATATTCATCACTGATATTGGCGAGATGAAAAACGATGTCGTCCCCCTGCAAAAGACCCTCATAAAAGAAAACGAATAAGGCAAGGAAAGAAAGAATTAAAAGGATGAGGTAAGGAAAAATATTGGCTATGCCATCCCGGAAATTAATTTTTGCTAATCTCAATTTCATGATGCTTCTTATTATTTAACATAATACATTCGTCAGGCAATGCCTATTTAAAAACGAAGAAAATAGAAAATGTCATCTGCGGAACAAAGCGCAACCTTCGGATAGTTAAAAAGAGTATGCCTCAGTAGCATATTCGTTGTCATCCGGGCTCGAATCATTGAAGATGAAGGCGAGGATATAAATATGGATATTTACAATTTCACGATGAAAGACATCACCGGTAAAGATGTTTCGCTGGCGGATTTTAAAAACAAGGTTCTATTAATTGTCAATACTGCGACCGGATGCGGTTTTACACCCCAGTACGATGGTTTGGAAGCCCTCTATAAAAAATACCGTGACAAGGGATTTGAAATCTTGGACTTCCCGTGCAATCAATTTAAAAATCAGGCTCCGGAAACTAATGCCGAAATCGCTAGTATCTGCAAACTCCGCTTTGATGTTACTTTCAGACAGTTTTCCAAAATCGAAGTCAACGGCAACAATGAAGCGCCCCTTTATACTTATCTCAAGAGCCAAAAAAGCACGCCGCTTGGCAAAAACATCAAATGGAATTTTACGAAGTTTCTCGTCAATCGCGATGGGACGGTTATCGATCGATTCGCTCCGGCCGTAAAACCAGAAGAGATCGAAAAATACATTGTTAGTCTATTATAAAAAGTATATTAAAAATTACTGAATTATTGACTTTTTGCTGAATTATTGACTTTTTTAGCAGCATTTACGGCCTTAATATCATTAGCGACCGCCATCACAACATGGATAATAAAAGCGGCCCAAATCGAGTTCGTATAATATGTTATCAAGCACAAAAGAATTCCTAAAAAGAAAGCTCCAAAAGCTTCTTTCGGACCTTTAAAAATGTGGATGAGGGCATAGATCGCGCTGTTGATGGCAATTGCCGGCCATAAACCATAAGCATAAAGCGTCGTGTAAAATAACATGCCACGCAAAGCGAACTCGTATCCCAGTAAGTAGATAGCCCAAAAAGCCGCATTGATGGCTGTCCTTTTTAACGTCCACTCGGGCTTGCGAACCTCAGGATAATAAGAAAGATCGATGTTATTACCTGGAAGGGCGAAACTGACGACGAGCACGGCCGCTAACGGAACTAATGACCACCAAAGGGCGTATTCGCCCGACGGAAGACCGAGTCCATAATCGCCAAGCGGATTTTGAAAATAAAAGAGGGTGACAAAAAATGGAATCAGACCAAGAAGAACAAACCCTAACGAGCGGCGAAAATAGACCGATTGTTCAAAATTGTCTTTTGTTTCGCCAAATCGGTTTCTGAATTTCTTAATTATTGGAAAGTCACTGGCAAAATAATAGGTCAGGTAGAGCAACGGATAAATAATCAAAGCAACTATCTCTTCGTTTAGCAAGGATGAAAAGTCGAGAGCTTGAGCGAAAATCATTTTGATTTGTATCCTTTATTCTTCATAGCGTATTTTCTTATGAGGTAACCAGACAATCTGGGGAATATCCGATACATTAAATTGGCAATCTTTCCCGCCGCGGTGAGATACATGACTTGCCGGCGCTTTTGGACCGCTCGCATTAATTTGCGCGCGACGCCTTTTTGAGTATCGCTGTTTTTGTCACGCTTAAGGGTTAATAATTCTCCTTTTGCTGTATAGATTTGCTTGTTTTCGTCGTTTTCCGTAAAGCCGACATAGATGATGCCGACATGAACGTGATGGCGATGCACTTCCGCCCGCAATGATTCGCTGAAGCCCGTGAGGGCCATCTTCGCCGTCGCGTATGGAGCGATGCCGGGGAGACCCTTAAGCCCCGAAAGACTTGAAACAAACAAAATGCTTCCTTGGCTTTCAATAATCTTTGGCAAAGCCAATTTGGTCATATTGACCGCGCCGCTAAAATTGATGGCGATAATCTTGTGAAATAACGCTAAGTCCGTATCTTCGAATAAACCGCGCATGCTCATGCCGGCGTTGTTGATTAAAACGTCAATGCGCTGATGCTTTTCAAACACCGCTGCAATAATTCTTCGGCAGTCATCTTCGCTTGTCACATCGCCGACAAAGTATTCGCATCTTCCGCCTTGTGCGTTTATTAACGAGGTCGTCTCTTTCAAGGCCGCCTCGCCGCGTCCGGTGATAATCACTTGGGCTTTTTGCATGGCAAACAACTTCGCGGTTTCGCGGCCGATGCCTTTGCCACCTCCAGTAATGATTGCAACTTTATTAACTAAATTATTATTTTGCATAATTCTTAATCGAGATAACCATGCGTCTTATACCACTCTAATGCTTCCGCCAGGGCCTTATCAAGACCGGTTTGAACATAATCGAGGTCGCGCGCCGCCTTTAAGGAAGAGTAATAATGTCCGTCTCCCGACATTTTTGCCATTGTTACGCTCAAGAGAGGTTTTCTGTTTCTCATCTTACTGATTAATTGCATTAAAGCAGCAAAGATGACAGCTAAAAATGTTGGCACAAAGACCTTGGGCGGTTTAACGCCGGCCTTCTCGGCTACAAGCGTAAAAAATTGTTTGTAGTTAAGGTTGGTTCCGCCGGTGATATAGCACTCGCCAACTTGTCCTTTGTCAATGGCGTTTACACAAGCGCGAGCAACATTTTTAACAGAAGCAAAACTTCGGCCTCCCGCCGCATATCCGGGTACCTTTCGCTTAATCACCGAAATTATCATTTCTCCCGGTCCGGGTTTCGTGTCGTTTTCACCAATCATGAATGTCGGATTGATGATGACGACAGGCAGTCCGTTTTCTTTTTTAGCTTCACCTAGCAAAAAATCTTGAGCGGCTTTCTTGGAAGTGATGTAGTCGAGGCCGTATTTGCCGCTGTTAAAAGGTTTTTCTTCGTTTCCCGGTTCGTTAGGCGATCCGAAGCCAAACGAATTCGCAGTGCCGACATGAATGTATTTTTTGATGCCTTTTTTCTGAACGATTGAGGCGATGTTTTTAACCAACTCGTAATTGATTTTCCATGAAAAGGGGTTTTTGGTAGGCCATACATCGGTAATGGCTGCTGTATGAATTAAATAATCGCAGCCCTCAAGAGCGTTTTCAATGTCTTGGGGTATTAATAAATTGCCTTCATAAATTTCGCAAGCGATTCCGGCGATTGTGTCTCTCGGTGTGCCTTTTAAAATAAAAGCCCGGACTTCGTAGCCTTCTTCGAGGAGAATTCTAACGATGTGACTGCCGAGAAAACCATTCCCGCCCGTGACTAAAACCTTCATTTTACTTTCGTTCATTTCTTATGCTGCGACGTCTAAATTATAGCAAGAGGCCGCCAATAATTGTAGTTTGGGAAATAATGATTGCGTCTGCTGGCTGATGTCAAAACAAACGAGAGTAAGAACTCGCCTTATAACGATTTACATTCTTTTCTTGAATTATTCAAACGACACGTATTTATCCAGATCGATATCTTCAAACCGCATTTGCGTCTTGCCATCGATGACACGATACTGTTTGCCGTTATGCGCGGTGATGACATCGCCAATCTTAAAGCCCACCCTCACCGGCAGGTAAAAGTATTTTGTCTCCCAGCCATAGGGATAACTTTCGGCGGTTATAACCATATATTTGGTTTCTGTACCCATGAGGCGCCTCCATTTGTTCTATAAAAATTCGCGTAATAGATTGATGCAGTGATTATTATAAAAGAAGGGGCGACAAATCCGTTATTCATATGAACATAAAACCAATATTTACTTGTTGTATTCGAAATATTAGCGTTACGCTAAATTTGTTAGAACAAGCTGATAACAATAATTCGCTCAATTAGTAATCGGCCGCCATTTCTTATTATATTTCAAGAAAGGCCGGCGCGAAGTAAGATGATGACGAGGGCAATTTGCCTGAGATCAAGTGAAATCTCTAATACTTGTGGAGCAATAAGATTTAAAACGAAAGGCCCAAGGACAACTCCGGCTAGTAACATACCTACGATGCGCGGCAGCTTAACGCGAAAGGCGATCTCAGAAAAAGAAAAGCCAAGAAGAATGATAAGCGAGAGGGCCAATAGCATATTGTCCTCCGTTATTCGCGGGTGTCTTTCAATAAAAAACTGATGACACCACGAAATAATTCGTAGAAGTCATCAGCACAATGCGGTTTTCGATTAACGATGGGAGTACTTCATTCCCGTAGCCATAAATATACTTATGCGGATGCCAAAAGTCAATTGCCAAGCGCGGATGTCTAGCGATTAACTTTGCTACTCCAAAATGTATAGAATCGGCAAAAATTAATAGTAATCCGTTTTATTTTCTTCAAGTGCCAACAAAGCATTGATTAATCTCTCGCGAAGTTCGGCTTTTGAAAGTTTAAAGACTTCCTGACGTATTTCTTCGACATGCTGTTCGCGACGTTCTTCTTCCTCTTCTTCGTATTCCTCGGCTCGTTTTAATAGAGCCTCTGCCTCATGTGGAAAAATAGCGAAAAAAAGAGCCACTTTGTGCTTGCAAACGATTCTTTTGTCTTTAGCAAGAGGACAATCACAAGTTGATTTTCTTGAATGATTAACATCAATTGTCACGTGATATTGTTGCGAACCTTTAACGATTCCGGAATATTCAAAATCGCTAATTTTGGTGAATGACAGGACTCGCTTTCCAACGAAATAGTCATAACCTCTCCAAAGAGAGTTGCGACTTGCAGATGAAATAATTCCCATATTAACCACCTCGTTCTAATCTTCATATTCAATAATATCAGGTTATTTTCGCAGACAAAGAAATGACTTTTAGAAAGTAGAATGGGAAATTACAAAATCTCCATATTTTTCAATAAGATATATTTCGGCCCTTCGTATCCTTGCAAAACAGTTGTTTCTTTAGACATAACTAAAGCTGAGAGGCACTTCTCGATATTGCCGCTGAAGGAAAAGCCGGAAACCGGATGATATTCCTTACCGTCGAAATAAACGGCGAGACGGACTTCTCCACCGATATAGTGCGAGTACATGTCAATTTGAATGCCGGAGAGGGCGATGATTTCCAGATGCGGTTTTTTCTTCATGCGCTCGTAGCTTGTTTTGCCTTTTCCGACAGCGATGGTGGCAAGCAAGCCACTAGGTTTGAGACCGAGATACTGAGCATATTGGTTCGAGCCGTAATAATTGGTAATAACGCCTTTTTCGATAATGTTCGTCGGTGAGAGCAAAACGCCGTCGCGATCAAAGCCATCAGCTTTTGAGGATGGCTTGAGATTGATATCGAGATATTCACCGGTGACATCTTTTTGAATGGCGTCGCCGATAACTTTATCGGTATTTTTACGGTAAACCGAATCATATGAATAATCTTCGATCAGGCTTTCAAATAGACTCTTGACATCTTCGTCTCTTAAAATGACATCTGTTTTAGTAATATCTTTGATGGCTTTGGCCGCATAGCGGTTTGTCACGTCGCTTAACGCCGCCTTGGCGTCAGCCCTCAGAACATCAAAATCGATTTTGGAATAAGTCAGGTATCGGTAAAGTTCGACTCTGTCGTCCGCGCCGTCATAAGAGGGGATGGCCTCGATATTGACGCGGTGCATAGTCTTTTTATAATCCACGCCTTTTGAGGAGACGACGCGGATGGTCGATGTNNAAGACGCCGGCGATTTTATCAAGGAGAACGAGCGGTTCGCTGCCAAACGGCTTCTCTTTCCACGTTCTCTTTGCCGTGCCCGGAACTAAATCAAAGCGTTTATTTTTGATTAAAGAGGCGGCAAAGGCGGCTTCTTCTATTTTTTTATTCAAATCGGCATTGGATAATTTGTGGCTCAGCACAAAACTTGATGATCCGGTATAAGCGACTCCTTTGTCGCTGAATTCCTTGTAGACGGTGACGCTGTACTCGCGGGTATCGGCGAGGCGGGTCGTCTCGAGTTTCTGCATGACATAAAAAGCCTGGGTCGAGTGTGTGGTCGTTTCGTTGATCAGCCAATCAGTTATCGATTTTGCAGCGCTTAACGCTTTGCATAATTGTTTAATCATCCGATCTTTACCTTCGCTTTCAAATATGGCCCGCCGTCGCTGACGCGGACCCATTCTTTATATCCCTTGCCGCATGAACCGGAACCGATAACTTCAAAATCGCGGGAGACGGCGCTGATGGAATTTAATAAATCGATGACATAGCCGCTCATGACGACGGGGGCGATTATCTTGCCGGTGAACTGGCCATCGAGTATTTCTCTGCCGTATTGAGCCGTGCATTGAATGCCCCAGTTTTTGGGATCCTCCATGCCATTATTCGTCTGCGCGAGTAAATAGCCGTGTTTAATGCTTTTAATCATGTCGCTTAACTTTGCTTTGCCTGGAGAAAAGAAAGTGTTGGTCATGCGCGTATAACTCTTGCGCTTGTAAGATTCGCGGCGGCCGTTTCCGGTCGGTGCCTTACCTAATTGCAAGGCCGACAAAACATCGGAAATGCCGGAAACGAGAATACCGTTATTGATAATCTTTGTATCTTGGGCCAAGACGCCGTCGTCATCAAAGAAATAGGAGGCGACGCTGAACGTTGCATCCGCTCCGTCGTGCATGGTTATAAGAGGCGAGGCTACACTTTTATTAAAATACGCTTGGGAACGAGCCCGATCGCGAACAAACATGTCCATTTCAACACCGTGACCAAATGCTTCGTGGGCGATGAGGCCGGTGATTGAGGGCGCGGTGATCACATCGTAATATCCGGGCGTCGGTATAACCGAATCAAGTAATTCAATTGCGGTTTTAAGCGACTTATCGATCGCCGGAAGCAAATCTTCAAGAGCTTTCTCAATCGAGTTAATGCCAAAACCGTCGTAACCGTATTTGGTGTTGTCACCACGGCGAACCAATACATAACAGCGGGGATTGGCCCAAGTATAATACTGCTCCAAATCCTTTTGCTTTGACATATACATTTTTGAGACTTCGGTCATCTCGATCGATGCCCGGACATTAACGGCAAGTTCCGAACTCATAAGGGTTCTCATTACATATCCTTTAAGAATGCTGATAATTTCTTCAACCGTATAAGATTGGCCTTTGTTTTTACGGACAAAACGTTTTGTGAGCGGCTCTTCGTTCAACACTTTGACTTTGACGGGCGCGATTGTGCTCTTATGAGCGGCGAGGCGGTTGATTTCGGAAATCAGGATGGGGATGTTCTTCTTCGTAATCTCGTTCGTCGAGAGTTCGCTATAAATTTGGCCGTTAAAAACTTTGATGACAAAGCCCGCTTCGCTGAGACCGCTGGGAACGACATTGGCCGTCGACTTATCGACGACAATGGTCGTGCCGGAAACATCCGTGCCCAAAACGCTGACATAGGAATATCGGGTTCCGAGTTGATCGATTAAAGCGCGAATCAGCTTCTTTTTACTTCTGAGATAACGGGAAAATTTGTTCGTCATACTGCTACCTTCAATTTTGCTATTGTAGCACAAAACGTGATTTTATATCACGATTAGGATAAATTGTAACCGCAATATGCAAATTACGACGAATAAACGATGGACAAGACATGTAATTAATCCACCGCAATTTATATTTTTATCCCGATTTAGTAATTTAGATTGTCGTAAAGAAAGTATCCGCTTGCGGTGCCACCTACGCATGGTGAATATGCCGTGCTATAATGACAAAGTCATCAAGGATTGGCGTCCATTCACGGTCGGCATGACCTCATCCGTGTCGTTCAGTATCAATTAAAAGGAGAACAACCATGAAATTAGAACAATTCCCGTTAATTATTCCCAACATCGATGCCATCAAGCAGGAGTTTGAAACACTCTTGCAGGCGTTTGAGGCCGCCCCGACAGCCGCCGATCAGAAAAATGTTATCTATGATATCGCCAAATTGGTCGACGAGGTGACAAACCAACTGACGCTTATCAGCGTCCGCTACACTCAAGACACACGCGTTGAGGCCTATGAGAAAGCTCAGGAAGCCAGTGACGAGATAACTCCTCTTTTCCAGGAATTATACAACCGCTATCAGAAGGCCCTCATCGCCTCAAAATTCCGGTCGGAGCTTGAAAAGATGCTCGGGTCATTCTTATTTAAGAAAATCGAACTGAGCCTCCAAGCTTTCGATCCGAAGATTATCGGCGAGCTGCAACAGGAAAATAAACTGACAAGTCAATACGCCAAGGCGCTGGCCTCGGCCCAAATTCCCTTCAAAGGAGGCGTCTACAACCTGTCGCAGATGGGTAAGTTCCTCGATGAAGCCGACCGCTATACTCGCAAAAAGGCGTCTCAGGCTATCGCTGGCTGGTTTGGTGAGCACGAAGAGGAATTGGCCAAAATCTACGACGATTTGGTGCATTTGCGTCATCAGATGGCCCGTAAACTCGGCTTTGATAATTTCATCCCGCTAGGCTATGCCCGCATGGGGCGGACCGATTACAGTCCTCTGGATGTCAAAAGCTACCGCGACCAGGTTTACAAAGCCGTGGTCCCGCTCTCCAAGAAATTAGTGAGACGACAAGCCGAACGAATCGGCATCAAAAAACCTCTTTTCTATGATTTGAGCCTTAACTTTGCCACCGGTAACCCGACGCCAAAAGGCGATAAGGATTACCTCGTCGGAGTAGCCGCAGAGATGTATGCGGAGATGAGCCCCGACATCGGCGCCTTCTTCAAGCTGATGGTCGAACGGCACATGCTCGACCTCGAATCCCGTCCCGGCAAGCAAGGCGGCGGCTACATGACCTATTTTCCGAAATACAAGATTCCGTTCGTATTTTCAAACTTCAACGGCACTTCGGGCGACATCGACGTCCTGACCCACGAAATAGGACACGCCTTCCAAGGCTACAGTTCGCGCCACATCAAGTTGCCCGAGTACCGCGACCCGACGATGGAAGAAGCTGAAATCCATTCGATGAGCATGGAATTTTTCGCTTGGCCGTGGATGGAGCGGTTCTTCGACGAAGATAAGGATAAATACCTCTACGCCCACCTCGTCAGCGCCATTAACTTCCTGCCCTATGGCGTTACCGTCGATGAATTTCAGCATTTCGTTTACGAAAATCCGGATTCCGGGCATGCCGCGCGCTGCGCCAAGTGGCGTGAAATTGAAAAGAAGTACACCCCGTATAAGAAATACGCGGGATTTCCGCTTTACGAGAAAGGGGCGCGCTGGATGCGGCAAAGTCACATCTTTGAGGCACCATTCTATTACATCGACTACACCTTGGCCCAGGTCGTCGCCTTTCAGTTCCTGACGCTTATGGAAGAAGACAGAGCAACTGCGTGGAAACGCTATGTCAAGTTGTGCAAGCTCGGCGGCTCTTATCCGTTCACCGAACTTCTGAAGAGAGTCAAAATGAAAAACCCCTTTAAAAAAGGTACGATTTCCCGCACGGTCAAGAAACTCGAACCCATCATTGCGCGTTTCGATGACGCGAAGATGTGATTAAGTCGATGCTCGGCGTCACATTTATATGATCTTTATCATGCTCATCGGTATCCGCATCATATGGATGTCAATGTGATTGCTGAGAACGCCGATGTAGCAAAGTAATCAACAAAAAAAGGCGCGAGCTGGGTGTGTCTTTTTTTCTTTTAAAATTAGAGCGAGTCTGTGCTTTTCTTCCTTTTTAAAAAACACCTCATTTTTATTAAAAATGTTTACTAAAAATACCCTACAATTCACTTTTCCTCTTGTGTATAATGGGTTCATGAAAAAGAATAGTATCATTATGGCATTAATTGGTTTATGTCTATCGTCAACAGCGTGCTCCGCAAACAAGACGCCGGTCGATGTCGTGCTTATGGCCGGCCGCCAAAAATGTAACGGATTTGAAAAATAATTAATGAGTCGGCTAATCGTTCATATAATATTTATCAAACTAAGAGTTAAAAAATAGCGGAGGATGGAGCGTATTAGTTAACCTATTTTCTTGATCGTGTTATAGGTTAACTCTCGGAATGGTCTGGCGTTTATTGTTTCATTACTTAAACCGCAATCTAATTTTCGGCAGAAGCAAATATCCAATTATATAGAGAAAAAATTTTCTTACAAAAATGCTCCCTTTTAATTGCACCACTTTGTGGTCCAAATTTAGGGAGCATGTTCAATTGATTGGTGGAGATGCGGAGAATCGAACTCCGGTCCAAAGAAGGTCC
>DCUC01000020.1:0-2723 GCA_002329705.1 Caryophanales bacterium UBA1424 | reverse complement strand
TACCATCGAAGTATCTAATGCGAGACTAATGGGTTTTCGAGTCGTTTAGCTAGTCAACCTTGGACCTTATTCCCTTGTTATGACACTTGCCCGAAGCGTGAGGGACGAAACCTTCGGAAGCGCGCTGCTAGGTTAGAAACCTAATCCAGTATTTAGGAGCCTTGTTAGGCGGCAGCGAATGAAAGATTTCTGTTGCCAGTTATCTTTGGTTTGATGATAACGTCATCACTCGGCTGCAGTTACTGCGAACACAACCCTGTCGATGCCATGAACATCCCCATGGTGGCTTATATATCTATAAGCGTAGTTATCTTAGCATGTTAAAAGATGTTGGACAACAAATCATGTTTATATGTACTTTGGTAAGTACAATTAATTCCAAATGCGATCGGCAAAAGTCGGGTAATCGATGAAAGGGTTGCGGTTCCCTTGTTTCTGAAAAGCTATTTCGTTGCGATTCATCTCTTCGCTGCTGACGGGATCTTCGGCATTCCATTTGCGAAGCAATTTAAAGCAGTCGTTCATGGTGTTGGCGCCGATGACGTTGCTGATATATAACTTTCCAGTTACGCCGGCTCTAGTCGTGCCACCGAAATCGGTGCCATAGTGGGTGTAAACATACATGATGATGCGCGCCGCATCACCCTTGCGCGAATCAGCGGGTTCTGTCACTCCGTAGTTATTGCTAGAACCGAATTTGGTAACTCCACCACCGGTGTAATTAACTGTTCGCGGCGTGCCGAATATCGGTGCGAACATCGTGCTTCCGCGATAAGAATTATAGGTCGCTATCGAGGCGCGAATATGATGAATGTCTGAGCCTGCGTAAGACTCGCCGTAAAGCTGAACGCCGTTATTGTCTTTGGACTTGGCCTGTGGCCAGACGTGTTCGCGGTTAAAAGAGCTGCCATAGGTCTGCCCTGAATAAAAGCACTTGAGATCGGTCGTTTTCAATGTCGAGTTAAGGCTTGAATAGGAAACATAAGTACTGTGTGTGGACATCATCAGGTTGTGAAGCTTCGTTCCTAAGGCGCTACCGCTATCGCTCGCGGTAATCGAATTATAATAATTGCCCGCATATGTTTCGGCAGCGGTATATGATTTTGCCGTAATTTCGCTTAGTCCATTGCTGACGATCTTTGTCGGATAGCCAGAAATTTCCGGAACTCCATAACTACTAGAGTACGCATAGAAAGTAAAAATTCCTTCGATCGTTATTTCGTCTCCAGCCTTGATTCCAGTGCTGATAAACGAATCATCATTAGCATATGAATATGTTGATCCCGATAATCTGATACAAGTGTTCTTGCTACTAATTCCGTAGGCGACAATCGTCCATCCGCCATCGACTAAATCAAAATAGCCTTTTTTGGCATAACCGGGATATTGGGCGATGCCCTTAACGCGATAGAGATTTGTCGTATCGCTAGCCTTTTTCTGGGCCAAGGCTTGAACCGTCGTCAAGATGGCTCGGGAATTCTCGGGATTGGGATTGGTAATAGTGGTTGTGCTGGTGGAGGTTGAAGAAGAAGTTCCTTGGCTCGTATCGCTTGCGGTGTCGCTCGAGGTTTCAGAAGTCGCGCTCGAGGTATCGCTAATGGTGTCGCTTGCAGAGTCGGATGGCAGGTTATTTCTACAACTTGCCAATAGGAAGCCACCAATGGCAACAAAAAAGATGATCTTGTTATAAATTTTCATAAGAAAGATTATACCTTATATCGACATAATGTCGAATAAGAAAATGTGGAATGATGTGATTAGCGATTAAAACGATCGTCGGTCAGAATATGAAATAACGCGATGATCTGTGCCATTAGCAAGGCGCTCGCACCGAGAATGGGACCATAGCTGATTTTAATGCCGGATACGAGAAAGCCAGGAGTCGCAAAGCGGACGACATAAGGCATGAAAATCATCCCGATCATGCTAATAAAAGCCATGACGAGAGCAAAGATCAAATTCGTGCTCTTGCGGTTGGATAAAAAGAAGGCCAAGCAACTTAAACCAGCGAGCTGATAAGTGACTAACAAATAGATATTGATATGGAAGTTTATCGTGTAGTTTTGCGTTGTATCGCTAAAAGCGAATTCGCCGCCGAAGACAGCAATCCATGTCGGATAGCTGATTATGGTACCATCCAAAAGCGTTTCGCTGGCGAATGGAAAAATTATCGTGACAAGAGAAAAGACCGATAGCAAAACCGCAATCCATTTCGTTAATCTAATCAGGCGAATTTTTGTGTTCACGTTTCTTCTTTGCATAATATAAATGAAACTAATTCATTTAGCAACATCTTCCATTGTTTAATAGTGTTTGAAAATGAACCTTATATATAATAAACTATGTAAGCGATTGGAATTATTGAATAATATGAAAAACTTTAAACTGATTATGAAGAGCCTCATTAACAATGATGCTTGTATAGAAGGCGGGCGCACCAAAAGATGGTTTTTTGCCGTAATTTTTGCTGTCTTGTCACTCGTGATGGCGGTCCTGCCGATCATGGTTACTTCTCTTCAAGCTCAAGGTTCTGATTTTACCGCATCGAATTATCTTTATAATTACGATAACGCCATCGTCGCTTTTAGCGATCACCTCGAAGACAACAACCTTTCGATGGTCGTCAGCGAAGATGCGGGTGGCCGCTACTTGGCCGTCGAACAAACGACCTGGGATGCCGTTCATAGCGGCGCGCAAAACGCCTATAAGCAATATGTCCATCT
>DCUC01000068.1 GCA_002329705.1 Caryophanales bacterium UBA1424 | reverse complement strand
GTCGCCTTCGAGAATGTAAGTCGTCTCCGTCTCGCCATCAGCAATATAGAGGCCAGAAGCTTGTTTTAAACTAAACAAGCGCGTATCGATTTGCCCGCCGACTGTCGTTTGATGAAAAATTCCATCGACGGCCATATAGGCTAAAAGGCCAATCGCTACGGTCGCTAACAAATCGATGAGCAAAGCCCCGAGGCGCTTTGCAAAAGAAGCCTCGACAATGCTCGGATATGGACGTTTGATCTTTTTCATTACAGGCGTTCGACGATGATAACCCGGAAACGCCCCATCGCGACTTGATTGGTCAAAGTCTGACCGGTTAATAGCCCTTCGCTATCGTAGATGACGCGAGCTTGAACGCCGGTGTTCGACCAGCGGAAAACTTCAGTTGCGGTATCGCTTTCAGAAATGCGAGCGGTGTAGAAAGAATAGATGGCGCCTGAACTTTGGTAGCCGGTTGAATTAAATTTGTTTTCGCTGGCGATCGAACTCCAGCCAAGTGGCGGATTCATGTCCTGCCAATAGCGGAAGTTATCTCCAACTTCGGAAGCTGATTTAAGGTGGAGGAAATCACCTTTTTCTCCTAAGCGTAGAGCAATCAGCTCTTTATAGGCATTAAAGAAGTCAAGCCACTTGATTTTATCGTCCCATTTATAACTATTTGTCTCGTATCCGATGTTGTAGGAATTGCCGCTGTAATACTGACCGTTGAGAATAGCGTATTCGCCTCCGTGAGTGGCGATAAATTCGCTTGCTATTTCGCTCGTCTCATCAAATGGTTTGCTACGGCCGATTTCATCCCCGCCTTGAAAGAAGGGAATGCCTTGTCCCGACAAGATGATGGCATTGGCCGTCGTCTGAGCGCGCATCGCCAATTCTTCGTTCCCTCCGAAACTAAATAGCATTTGATCAAAGAGTGAGAAGTTATCGTGGCTTCCGGCATAGTTAACAGCTTTGCTAGGATTGTTATTATACTTGGAGTCAAATTGACCATTGTCCTCGTAATAGTTGCCGTGAATACCAGCTAAAAGCCCTTTAACCCGATTGATGTATGGCTGTTCGTAGTTATCGGCAACGCCTTTATTAACCCAACCCCAATGCTCATTATTTGTGATGTTGTTACCACCTTTCAAAGCATTGCGTCCTTGATCGTTAAAGGCGCCGATACGCGTGTCTTTGAGGACGCCGCGGTTGACTTTATCGCCGCCGGAATAATCGCCAAATTTTGCACTCCACGGTTCGCCCCAGATCGTGACATCATCATGTCCGGCATCTTTTAAGGCTTGGTCGAGAGCGATGAGGGTGTCATCGTTTATCAACTGCATCAAGTCGAAACGGAAACCTTTGATATTATATTCCTCTATCCAGAAAAGGATTGAATCGATGAGGAATTTGGCAGCCATCGGATTTTCGCTTGCGAAGACGTTGCCGACTCCCGAGTCGTTATTTAAAGTCCAATCTGAGTTGTAGCGGAAATAGTAGCCAGGAACGATTTTATTGAAATTGGAAGCGCTGGCGCTGGCGACGTGATTATAGACGACGTCCATGATGACACGAATGTCATGTTCGGCAAATGTTTCAACGACTTGCTTAAATTCTTGAATGCGATATTCGCCGCGATACGGATTACTCGCATAAACACCTTCCAAAGCATTGAAATTGAGCGGGTTATAGCCCCAGTTATGCGATGGGATAATCTCGTTATACTGATTGTTACCTTCATTATCAAGAATCGGCTCGCCATCTTCGTCGACGATGAGTTCTTGACGCGGGTATTCAAAATTACTCTGATCATAAAACGGCATTATCTGAACGGCGTTGACACCTAATTCCTTGATGTGATCGAATCCGGTCGCCACCGTTGTTTCACCTTCGGTGTAAGTCGTGCCCTCTTCGATGAGGCCGAGATATTTGCCGCGATTTTCTTCGGAGCCATTCCATGTTTCATCCCATGTCAAGTCCGCGACGTGCATCTCGTAAACGACGAGATCAGTGGGACTGTCAATTGGCGAGAGTTGATTGATTGAGGAATCAAATGTTGCTGTTTCATAGTTTTCGAAATTTATAACTTGGCCGCGTAGACCATTGGCCCCGACGCTTTTTGCGTATGGATCAACGATTTCGCTGACCCCGTTCGAGTTAGTGACGCGGTAGGTGTAGAACTTTAAGTTGAGGTCGCCTTGAACGGTGACGCTCCACACGCCCTTCTCACCTAAGATCATATCGTGTTTAGCGGTCGGCACATCGCTTAAGACGTCGCCCGTCAAGGTTGATGGTGAGCCGTAATTAAAAAGATGGAGGCGGACGGCCGACGATGTCGGAGCCCACAATTTAAACATCGTTTGCTGAGGTGTATATGTCGCGCCTAAATCATCGCCGGTATAGGTATAAGCGTCACTAAAAGCTTGACTCTTGTAGATGGCGCGTGGCGAAACCGGCTTAATCTTTATTTTTTGATGAGTCGCATATGTCGTGTAGATCTCATACTTTTTGGTGAGGACAGCTTTATTTGACAAAGTCAATATTTGTGTGGTTTGCGAAGGGACGAAATTTTGTGTTTCCACCCCATCAATGTACAAGATAATCGATGTCGGTTCGGCGGTGGAGACGAGTTCCACGCGATCAAAATCGAGAAAATCGGCGCTGATGATGCGATCGCCGAGAGCGTCACTGGCTCTTGAATAGTATTCAAGAATGTTGCCATCGCCGATAATTGTGTAGACGCTTAAAACCCCGTCAACCTGGCCAAAATCGCTAAAACGAATGAAACCATCAGCAGTCTGGAATGACCAGCTATTTCGTGATCGGATAATAATTCCGAGACCGTGGACAGGAGCAAAAGCCGCGGTGTCGATTCGGCGAACAGCCCAATCGCCTTCGATCAAATCCCAGTCGAGAGCAACCCCGTCGGTGCCGCCATCATCCCAAAGCCACAATTGGTAATTTCCTAAATTTTCGCCCATAAAACTAAAATAGATATCGACGAAATTCGGGACTTCGCCAGGAAGAATCGGCGTTCCGACGATATCGCCACTTTCGCTGTCGCTACCTGATGCTGATGTCGTATCAGTTCCGCTAATATCGTCCGTCGTCCCGCTTGTGTTTGATTGTTCGCAGGCTCCGAGGACAAAAGTGGCCATGAGAGATAAAGCAAAAAGTATTTTAATTTTTTTCATGCGATAATTCCTCTTTTAACAATTTTATCATAACAATTAATTGTTTAAATATATAACATTTGTCAAAAGAATAGAAAAAAGACCTGCTTTATGCAGGCCTTTAAAACCCTTTTTAGGAAAAGTTTGTTTTGTTGTTATTCGCCGGGAACTGCTGTGACGGTGACTACTCCATTGGCAAATTCGCCAGTTAGGGTATCGAGTTCAACAGCTAATTCAACGACATAATCGCCAGCGGTTTCGATAACGAGGTTTCCGCCTTCAGCGTTGCCAAAAGCGACATCCCAGCCACTAACTCCGCCATATTCGCCGAGTTTGACTTTGAATTCGCCAGCTAATAAACCAGTTACGGTTCCGCTAAAAACGAGATCATAAGTAGTGGCGACTTCGACATCGGCAACTCTTGAAGTGAGTGGCAGAGCATCGTGATCGGCACCCCAGGAATCGCCAAATACAGCACCGCGGAGAACCATTTCCATATTCTCGATGGTGAGCATCCAGACGCCTTCGGTCTCGATGAGGTAGAATGAATAGAAACCATCAATCATGACATTGAGATTACCACCTTCAGTAACCACTTCTTCTTCTACCGTGTTAGTAATTCCGCCATTGGCTGGAAGAACATTGTCTTCATGTGACGCTAACTCTTCACCCCAGGTGTTGTCAGTGCGGAGTTTCAAGCCATTTGATCCAGCTGGATCACCGGCTTCTAAATATAGAGCATCATAGTAATAGTAAGCGCCATCTTCTTTATAATTAAGAGCGATATCAGGTGTGGCACCCCAACCATTGACGGCGCCGACGATACCCCAATTCTTAATGGCATCAGGATCTGGATCTTGAGTTACACCTTCACCGACGGCATCGCCGAGTCGCGTGATATAGAGCTCTTGAAGGTCAGTTTCGATGCGAATTTGATAATTGCCTGCCGTAATCATCTGAATGTTGCTAAAATCAGCTTCCTTAATAATCTCTGCATCGATTTGGTCGGCGGGAATATTAGTCCAGTTATATTCCTCTTCGGCGTTCCAAGCGACATCTGGCTGCTTGATTTTAAACTTGCCCATGTAGCCGATTTCGACAACGACTTCAAAGAGGTTAGCACCCTCTTCGACTAACTCAAAAACCAAACCTTCTTCTGGAGCTGCTAGCGGATCCCATAGAGCGGCGCCAGGATAAGCGGTATTCTTAAGATCACCGATAACGTAGAAAGTCCGAGTATCGGGTTCGTATTCTTTACGGAACTTGGCGTAAAGATCGATGTCTTCGACGATGAGTGTCTCGCGATCGAATGTGGTCGTGAGATCTGTGGTGGTAAACCAGTCGATGAATTCTTTTCCTTCGACGACTGGATCAGCCGGCATATCGACTGCCGTGCCGTGTTCAACCTCGACTTCTGCATAGAATTTGCCGACAGTGTCTTCGTAAAAGGTGACTGTGTGGGTGACGACTGGTTCGGGTCCGCAACCCACCAACAGCCCAGCTGCTAAGACTGTGACAAATAGGCCTTTAAACAATTTGTTCATGTTTCCTCCTTTGTTTTTTAGGCTCCTAAATAGGTTTTTTCTTCATATACAATTTTACAATTGTAAACAATTGCTGTCAACAAAACTTGCCTGTCTCTACCTCCTTGAAATATTTATGTTACGAATACGCGTTAATGCTCTAGACAACTTTCTTTCTTTTAAGCAAGAAGAATAGCAATACTGCGATTGCTCCGACACCAGCCGCCGAACCGACGCTGATGCCGATAATTGCTCCGGTTGATAAGCCACCCCCTTCAGCGGTAGGGTTAGCATCGAGGACTAATGTCGTGTTGGCCGACATCGTGTATTCGCCTTCAATCACCGTTCCTGGTTCAAGGGTGGCGGTCGTGTCAATCAAGACTTCCATACCATCGAGATTTACTTTCGTGCGCGGCGCTGAACCGAGAAAGACGACGACATAAGTTTTGTCTCCGTGTTCGACGGTCATTTTTATCAAGGTGTCAGCCATATCAAAGTCGCTGCCGAATTCGACGCTGACATTATCGTCAATCTCTTGGCGAGTCGCGTACTGGAAGGCGGCGTTATCGCGTTTTAAGGCTATCATGGCTTGATAAGTCGTAAAGATGTCGAGATTATCGATTTTTTCATCCCATTTTAGAGAGTTGACTTCATAGGAACTCATATAAGAGTTGTGATCGTATTTTCCATCTCCGAGAGGCTTGGAGCGAAGCATCTCACTGCCCGCGTGCAAAAAACTCACGCCTTGACCTAATAAGACAAAACTCTGAGCTTGAACGGCTTGCTGTCTAAGGCGCGCCTCATCATAACCATAGCTCTCACCCGCCAGACGAATCTTGTCATATAGGGTGTTGTTGTCGTGGCATGACACATAGTTGATCGTTTTTGTCGGATCATTTGTTCCGCTGAAAACTTTGCCAAGCAAAGCGAAACTGAGACGGTTTTTCATTTGGACGTCGATTTTATCGGCTCCGACTTGGACGAATCCGGCATCGGTGCTTTTAAAGACGCCACCGCGAGCCGCATCGCGAATTTGATCGCTGAAGCCCCCGACTTGATTCGTGTCATCGATGTTTTGATACGAGGCAAGAGGCATCGTCACGCTCATCGCGGTGGATGACATGTCCCAAGGTTCGCCGTAAATAATGATATCTTCGCGGTAATCCTCGCGTAATTTGCTGCTTAAAGCGTTCATCGCCTCGACGGTGTGTAGACCCATCAAGTCAAAGCGATAGCCGCCTAATTTGTATTCGCTGGCCAAGAAATAAGTCGAATCGGTCATGAAGCGCGACATCATCACGCGTTCGCTAGCGGTATCGTTTCCCACGCCGCTGGCATTGCTTGGAGCGCCGGCTTCGTTATAGCGGAAATAATAACCGGGGACGAGCTTACTTAAAGAATTGCCGGAAATGTTAGCGACATGGTTATAGACGACGTCCATAATGATGCGAATATCATCTTCGGCAAAGCGCTTGACGACTTGCTTGAATTCGCGGATGCGGACTAGACCATCGTAAGGATTAGATGAATAAGCTCCTTCGAGAACATTGTAATTTCGCGGGTTGTATCCCCAGTTAAAGGAGACATTGACTTCATCATTTTCCTGATCGAATATCGGGAGGAGTTGCACGGCGTTAACACCTAGTTCTTTGATGTGATCATAGCCGGTTTTAACAGTGACTCCGTCTTCTGTGTAAGTCGTTCCTTCTTCGATGAGACCAAGATATTTTTTGCGCTTGGCCTCGGTGCCGTTCCACGTATCGTCGGCCGTCAAGTCGGCGACGTGGAGTTCGTAAGGAATTATTTCCGTCTCTTCTTTAGCGCTGAAGGTGACATCGTCCCAACCTTCGGGATCGGTTTGGCTAAAATCAACGATCATGCCGCGTAAGCCATTGACTCCGGCGGCCCGGGCATACGGATCGACAAATTCATTCGTCCCAGCGGAATTGGTGGCGATATATGTGTAGTATTTGCCATGGAGATTACCGCTTACGACGGCGGTCCAGACACCCTGTTCTCCTTTGGAAAAATCGTATTCTTCAAAAGTGTCATCGCCTATTTCATCGTCGAGGGTGGTCGGGGTTCCGCTTTCATAGATGCGTAACTTCAAAGAAGAAGTCGTCGGAGCCCAAGCTTTAAATGTCGATTGGCTCGAAGAATAGGTGACGCCGAGATCGGCGCCGCTATAAGTGGCTTCATCGACGAACATCTCGTCATCGAAAAGACCGGCGAGGGAGACGAGGGATGTGACATCGTCGTTGCCGGCTTCGGCAAACGTGACGCGCAAATAGTAATTACTATTTAGATTAATCGTATGGCTGACAGGGAGCGTCAGAGTGAATTCGTGACGATATTGCGTGGCGTCATAGGCGCTTCCGGTCGCTCCAGAGCTTAGCGCATCATCACCGACGCTCAGACTATAAGAGGTGGTGGCGATGTTGGTGGCGCCAAAAATCTGTGTCGGCGAGATGAACTCGGCGACGACTAGACGGCCGGCTAGCACTTCTTCGGCGGACGAATAGACATGTTCCTCCATATTGATTAGATAGAGGTGATAAGCGTTGTCGTCTTGCAAGGTAAAATCGGCAAATTCGACAGTCATATCTCCGGTTTGCTGAGACCAGCTCCCCGGACGAATGATGATATTAATATATGTCTTATCGGTGAAATCGGTGAGCGGCAAGGCTCCCCACTTACCATAATCATCATCATCTGTGTATTTAAAGGCCATGCCGGTGACGCCCTCACCCCACACCCATAAATCCCAGTTCGTGTAGTTGTTGTCGCTGCGATGGTAGTGAAAGACGACGGTTTCTTCTTCATATGGCGCTAAAGAAGAAACATTTGGGGCTTCTTGCCCCCCGCTGACTTGCGTTGGCTCTGATGGGAGATTTAAACCTCCTAACGACATGAGTCCGGTCAGCAAGGCGATCGCTAATAGTTTTAACATGATTATCCTCCTATTAATTACTTCTTCTCAAAAACGACTGATGAGTAGGCGCTGAGAGTGAGGTTGTTCTCGCTAATTGACGCGCGAGTCTGATTTGTGAAGATGTCATAGGCTATTTTTAACTCGTCGTCGCTTAGACGCGATAGGTCAAGCGCCATTTCTTCAGCGGCGAAATTATGGACGACATATATGTTTTTTGTTCCATCGCGGCTCGAAAGTTTTAATGCTGCCAATGCGTTGTTGGCGACCGCGACATCGTCGACGATGGCATCTTTTATCCACGGGTAGGCGTTGCGGACATTGAGAACTTTTTTGTAATGATTAGTGAGGCTAAAGGGCTCCTCGAGCAGTTCAAAGGCTCCCTCTTTAACTTGCTTGGTCATGTCGTAGGTCGTGCCTTCTGGCCACGCCGTCCGCCACGGATCATCGCCGCTTGTCCACTGCATTGGCAATCTTCGATTGGCGTCAGTCTGCGCTGAACCTCGTGTCCCGCGTAAACCAATTTCTTCGCCGTAATAAATAAAAGGAACACCGGGTGTCAGCAAGTATGCGGAAGCGGCGAGCTTGCGGCGTGCCTCCGTATCCATGATGAACATGCCGCTCGAGCGGTCCATATCGTGATTAGTTAGAAAGTTAGCCATAAGTCCATTTTCATTGATGGTTAAGATTTTTTCTTGGCTATCGGCGATGCGAAAGGCAAAAGTGCTGCCGGTTACCGAGGTGATGTTGTCGATGATATAGCCGGTTGTTCCCGCTCCGGCAAAATTAAAGAGGCTATCCATTCCGCCGTAATAGAGATTGACGGTCGGTTGATCATCCCAAACTTCGCCGACGAGATAAGCGTCGGAGTCGTTAGCGCGGACGACATCGGTTAACCAAGAGAGAAAATCAATCGACTTCTGAGCTTCGCTGATGTAGAAATATTTGACGGCGTCGAGGCGAAAACCATCGACCCCTAAATCCTGCCAATACGCGCAGATGTTGGCGATTTCTTCGCGAACCTTGCTATTATCGAGATTTAAATCAGGCATCCAATCGCCAAAACCAGCCTCGTATTTGACGATTCCCCCCTCCCAGTAGAAATTGTACCAGTTGGCTTTATTCGTCTCGTCAGCGGGGCTGAAATTGTTAGTGCGGAAATTTTCCTTTCCTTGGATAAACCAAGGGTGGGTATACGATGTGTGATTGATGACGAGGTCGATGATGACATCGATGTTGGCGTCATGAGCGGTATCGACAAATTCTTCGAAGTCGGCAAGTGTGCCAAAATCTTCATTGATGGCGTAGTAGTCCTCGACATCGTACCCGTGATAAGTGGGAGAAGGGTGAATAGGCATGAGCCACACCCCGCCGACACCAAGTTCGTTTAAATAAGGAACTTTATCGGTCAAACCTTGGAAATCGCCGATTTGATCATCGTCGGAATCCGCAAAGGACCGCACGAAAATCTCGTAGTAAGCTTTGCTTGCTCCCGGAGCGACATCGGGATCGAATTCATAATTCTGCGGAACGGTGTTCGCTCCGCATGAGGTGAGAAGTATTGATAAAAGGCCAAAGAGTGTTGAAACGCGACTTTTTGTCATCATATTAACCTTTAATCGCGCCACCGGTGACGCCGCTAACGTAATATTTTTGCATCCAAATAAATAGTAAGGTGATCGGTATGCTGATTAAGACGGCACCAGCGGCGAACATCGTGTAATATTCGGCGACCATGCCTTGTCCGTTCAGCATATTATATAGACCGCGGGCAATCGTCCACGCATCAGTTCTCTGACGAGTGATGGTCGCGACGAAAATGTAGTCGCCCCACGGACCCATGAAGGAAGTGAGGGCGGTAAAGATGAGAATCGGTTTTGAAAGTGGAAGGATAATCTTAAAGAAAATCTGCGCTTTATTAGCTCCGTCGATTTCGGCGGCTTCGTCAATCGATTTAGATATCGTGTCGAAGTAGCCTTTGGAAACGAGGTAGCCCATGGCCGCCCCGCTGCTGTTGACGAGGATGAGCGAGATTAAATAATTAGAAATCGGCACTTGCTCGCTACCGCTAGGTAGCAATCCGATACCTTTTAAGATGAAGTAGATGGCAATCATGGCCATGAAACCGGGGAACATGCCGAGAATCATCAGTAGTTTCATCATTCCTTGACGCCCTTTAAAGCGCAGGCGGCTAAACGTATAGGAGGTAAGGAGAACGATGATGGTGGAGATTAAACTCGTGAAAATCGCGACGATAAAGGTGTTTAAAAACCACTGTAGATACGGAATGCGCGGATCGGTGAAGAGTTGAATGTAATTATCGAATCCGAACTGCTGAGGAATAAAGTAGCTGACTCGACCCGTCGATTCGATACGCAGTGAATCAAGGATGAGCCAGACGATTGGAGCTAACCAGATGATGGATAGGACCGCCAAGATGATATAGACGGCGATATTTGTTGCTCTCTTAACTGTTTTTTGGTTTTTAAAACCGAGGACATTGCCGACGATTTTGGTCGGCTTGGTTTCGACTTTGGCATTCATTAGGCGAAATCTCCTTCCTGTGTCGCAGCGCTCGTTTTAGCGTAGAGCGACAACGTGATAAAGGCGCTGATTAAGAAGATGAAGATGCCGAGGGCGCTGCCGATGGCGTATTCTTGCTGAGCTCCGCCGACAGTCAGTCGGTAGAGCCAAGTGACGAGGATATCGGTCTTGCCGTATTCGACACCGGGCAGGTTGGCGGAAGGACCGCCACCGGTCAAGAAGAAGATAACATTAAAGTTATTGATGTTGCCGATGAACTGCGTAATTAAATATGGTCCGGTCACAAACAGCATATATGGCATGGTGATTTTGACAAATTGAGTAAAACGTCCGGCCCCGTCGATGCGGGCCGATTCATAGAGATCATCGGGAATATTCATTAAAATTCCCGAGGTGATTAGCATCGTATAAGGCACGCCGACCCAGACGTTGACGAGGATGACGGCGATCTTAGCGTTGAGAGGGACGGTCAAGAAATCGATATATTCGCTGATCCATCCCAGCCGTAACAATGTCTCGTTAAGCGGTCCGTACTTATAAAGCAATTGACTCATCAATAGCAGGGTGACAAATTGCGGAACGGCGATGGTGATGACGAATATCGTCCGCCACATCTTTTTGAGTTTGATGCCTTTGCGGTTGATCATCATCGCCAAAATTAAGCCGAGGATGTAGTTAGAAAAAGTGGCAAAGAAAGCCCAGATGAACGTCCAGCCGAGGATATCGCCGAAAGCTTTTGAAAAGCTGCTTCCGCCGACGGAAGTGAAGAGTTGGGCGAATGTCTGAAGCCCAACCCATGTAAAAAGGGTGTTCGGCGGTCCGTTTTGCTGGTTGAAATTAGTAAACGCCAGAAGAATCATGAATACCAGCGGGACGAGGGTGAATACCGTAATCGTGATGGCGGGAATCGACAAAGTCGTCAGATGAAAGCGCGAGTTGAGGAGCTCGTTAACTTCATTTTTGAAAGTTGGAAGTGGACTCTTGAATTTTGGTTTTTCTTGCGTTGCGGAATTAGTTGTCCCGTCATCGGTGCTCTCGTGTTTTTTCAAAGCTTCAACATAAGTTTCTTCAGCTTTGACAACGCCGCGAATCGAAATCCAATAAAGGGCGAAGAAAGCGACGGTCAGCAAGATAGTCGCCACAGCAAAGAGAGTGATTAACATCGAATTATCCATAAAGACTGTAACTTCGATTTGGTCTTCGACGGGACAGATGTTTATCGGCATGCCGATAATTGAACATTCATAGACAATTTTAGAAGCTTGGTCGCCCAAGTTATCGAATTTCGAAAGCCAGTAAAAACCGCCTTGAGGCAAAAACATAAAAAGCCAATAGCCAGCTTCTAGGATCAAATATAAGATGGTTTTGACCGGTCTTCCCATGAGGGCGTGGCCCAAGCCCATAAAGAAATAAGATAGTTTCGTGCGATATGTGCCCTTGATAAAAGTCATGGTAAACTTTTTGGCGAATTTGGCGACGGCAATTGCGACTTTTACAATAAGCTTATAGAGAGCCACAAATAGATTAATGAAAGCTTTGATGAAGAGCATGATGAAGTTAAATAGTCCAACTCCAAGGTTCTTGGCTCCGCTTCCAATGCCGATGACAATCGATTCGACCATGCTGATCGGTTCAACTTTCTTAGCCAAATAATATTCGCGTCCGTTCTTAACGGCTTTAATATGGCCAAGAGAGATGATGAGATAGCCGATAGATGCCAAAACTGAAACAGCGAGGAGAATAATCCACCAAAAAGAGGGGGTGATAACGGCTCCTGAGGTCGAGGCGCTAAGAATTATTATTGCCGCGATTTCAAGGGCCAATAAAACGCTCGTTAGAATGACATTAACAAGACCGACAATCGCTTGATAACGCGAGCATTTTATTAAGACTTCATCTCGAACTTCTTCGCGGTTGACCTTGGCGCGCTGCGACGATGAAGAAACGGCGGCTAAGACTCCCCCAGCCAGCGCGGCGGCGGAAAGGACGAGAGTCGCGATTATCAACAGCCAATAGGCTGATTGAGAAGACGCGTCAACGCTCGTGGAAGTGAAAATCAAATGGAGGAGGCGAGCAATAAAAAAGCCTCCCATGCTAATGGCGATGACGAGGCCGATCACGAAATTCGAAAAAGAACTCATGAGATGGGAATAATGTCCAGTTCCCGTCGAAAGATAAAAATCTTTCTTGTCTTGGCCGGGGAACATTAAGGGAGGTGTCGTTTTTTTCTCGTTCATAATTATGTGATTATTATCAAGCGATAACAATTCTCCTTTGCTTAATGATGCATGATGATTGGCGAATAGCTTATCGAGGACAAAGCGGCACTCATTTAGATTGACAGTTGTTAAAATCTTCCGTATTTAATGTATCACTTTGTGATGAGCTAGTAAACAAACAGGAAAGGAGACTCTTTATGAATCCCCTTAGCTGTTAATTTTAAAAGATCTTATTCACTATACTTCAGGAGCAGCGGTGACGGCTGCAACAAAAGCTGCGAGTTGTTCTTGAATGGTCTGCGGGCCATCGACGCCGGCTGGGCCGTTGACGATGAAGTTGCCGACGGAAGCGGCTGGAGTCCAGAATGATTCGCCGACGGACTTGCCTTGCGGAATCGAGAATGGATATTGAGCATCCAAAGCAGCTAGTCCAGGTTCAGCTAGAACAGCCGCAGAGCCATCGACGACGATATTGGAAGGACCCTTCTTAATCGCTTCAAAACGATATTGTTGAGCAGCTTCATTAGTGACGAACTCAGCAAAGGCCAAAGCCCAGGCAGAGACTAAGGAGGAAGACTTAACACCGACTAATTTAGAGCCAGAAAAAGATCCCATTTGCACGGTGCTGCTATCGGCGCTTGTATATGTTGGAAGCTTGGTGGCGGCAAAATCATCGCCGAGTTCTTCCATGATATTATCGACGTTCCAGTTGCCGGTGACGGCAGCGACGACTTTGTTGCCGTTGGCATCGGAGAAATCAGTCATGATATCGTCGACGTTAACGCTCTTAAAGCCTTTGTCCTTTTTCGGTTGAATAATATCAATCAAACCTTGTAGAGCGTTGGCGTTAGCGGTCGAATCAAAATCAGTCTCGTGAACGCGAGCATACGGATCATAAGATAACTCACCGTAATCGAGCAAACCGCTTAAAGAGTAATAACCATTACCCATATCGATGACGACTTGATGATCTTTATTAGCTTTGGCCATCATGCCTTCTAAAGTTTGAACATCGGTCGCAGTGAAAAATGCTTTGTTATAAACAAGCATGTATCCGTTATCCGAGGATAGCGGAAATGCATAAACTTTTTCTTCTTCATCTTGCTTTGTGAAGCTGGCGTCGTTAACGCATCTTTCGAGATCGCGTCCTTTGACAATGTTTGCATATGTTGTCGGCAAGGCATTGAGGACGCCTTTTTGAACGAGGTTGGCTAGTTGATCGTCAGCGAACATGAAGACATCAGCGGCGGTGTCGATATCGCCGAGCGCCATCGTGGCCGCATCACCTTCACCCACATCACCAAAACCCATTTTAAATGTGATTTCGGGATGGGCTTCTTGAAACTTGCCGGCTAAATACTCGTAAACTTCTTTTTCGCCTTCTTTAGCGGGACCCCACACCTGCAGACGGACCGTCTCTCCTTCGGTAGTATCGCCGCAGCCCGACAAGGCCAAAAGCGACGCCATCAATAGAAAGAGGCTTTTCGGTTTAAACATAAATTGTCTCCTTTCGCAATTTTCTGTAAAGGGAGCGAAAATCTTCGCATGCCCAGTTACAATTTAAGTTTACTAATTAACATTATAAGCAACTCCATACATTTGTAAACATTTAATTTAAGGGACGAGCGAAGAAGATGAAAAATTAATTACACTCGTGTTAGTTGCATTATTATATTCTTATGAGATTTCGCTTATTATCACATTATTTTATGACATTGTACATATTTCAAAACAGAACAGGAAAGAGTCCTCAATTTCAAAAAAAGGTTTTGTACCGTTTATCAAAAACTTTGGTGTGAACAAATATGCATAAAAAGTAGATCGCGCTCGAGAAATAGTGGAATTTTAAGTATTTTATTTATAGCTATAAAAGATAGTTGGCACCACGATCACCTCTGGAAATGCCGCGACATAAAAAAGTGTTCATTTCCTTGTCGTATTATGAACGATGCGAATGCAACAAAGGCATTGGCAATATTACACTCAATCAATAGTATCTCGGATTATTATTTGCGATTTAAGCTCAAACTATTCACAATTTAATTTTTTGTTTGACATATGTATGGCATAGTGTTAAAAAATTAGTAAGTATAATTAAAAAAACTTTTATCTTTTTGTTATCTAATGCATAGGAGAAACCTTATGAAAAAAATGAACATGTTATGGACAAAAATAGCGGCGATTGCTCTTGGAGCGATTTTAACCGTCGGTGTCGGCGTTAGTTTTTCTTCAACCGCGAATGGTGCCGAAGAAGTTAAAGCTTACGTAAGCGGTCATTATTACCTTGTTGGTAGCTTTAACGGCTGGAGTCTCGCCAGTGAATCTCATGAACTTGTTTCTATTGGCGGAACAGAATATCAGTGGATTGGTGTTTTAG
>DCUC01000073.1:1496-7578 GCA_002329705.1 Caryophanales bacterium UBA1424 | reverse complement strand
AAGCCCAGATAATGGCGTATATTTTTGTCACTCTTGGTCGATAAAGCACCGAGGTAGGCGCCGAAGTATTTGCCGACGCTTCGCGCTACGATATAAACAACACCGATCAATCCGACCGTGACGATGACCCTAACATCGAGTTCAGCGCCGCTTAAAATAAAGAAAAACATGAAGAGAGGTGGCGTCCAGCGGTCGACTCCTTCGACGACTAAATTCGAGTCGCTGCGCATATTGGCAAAGACGGCGCCGATCATCATGCAAAGCAATAGCGACGAGAGAGAATACCAATCGATAAAGGCGAAGAGTTTAGTTAGTCCTACGCCAAGAAAAACGGTCGTAATCATCAGCATCAGGCGATTGGCCCGCGATTTGAAAAAGCGCATGACAAGAGCTAGTAAAGCGCCGAGTGCGGCGCCGATGGCCAGCGATAAGAAAATCTCGACTAACGGAGCGAGCAAAATGGCTTCCGCCGTCAGAGAACTGTTCGTGGCGACAACCTTTGAAATCGACAGTAAAACCGAAAAGACGATGAGGCCGACCGCATCGTCAAAAGCCACCACCGGAAGCAAAGTATCGACGACCGGTCCTTTGGCTTTGTATTGGCGGACGACCATCAATGTCGCGGCCGGAGCCGTCGCCGTCGCAATCGCACCGAGGGTTAACGATAAGGCGACATCGCGTGAGAAAGCAAAGACAGCCAAAGCGACGACAACCGCTGTCAATAAAGCTTGAAAAAGGGTGATGACAACGACTTTGCCGCCAATCTTCTTCAATGAAGAAAGCTTGAATTCACAGCCGATGCTGAAAGCGATAAAACCTAAAGCAATGTCGCTTAAAATAGAAAAATCGCTAATAGCTTGTTCGGAAAAAAGATGACCGACGAAAGGACCGAGAAGCAAACCGATGATGAGATAACCGGTGACATTGGGCAAATTTAAAAGCTTCATCAATCTTGTTGAAAGAAGCCCCGCGGCCATTGCCAGCCCGAGAATAAGAGTTATATTAAGGTATTCCATTAAACGTCGCTGCCTTCGTAGTGATTAAGGGGTACCGCAAACATGAAAGCGTCGGTCAGATTTTGGGTGATTTCTTTGATTGTCGAGCGGGCAATTTCCAATTTGGCGTCGTCGATGACGATTAAGACGGTCGCATTTGACTCGTATTCCTGCTCGACGAGATAGCGCGATCCTCCGAAGATTGGAGGATGATTAACATTGGATTCCATCAAGGCGTGGTTTAAACCCGTCGAGGGTAAAACCGTCCCTTTGATGTTGAGCTCAGTAAGCTTTTCAAAGAGGCGATGCGCCCGTTCGTTATTCTTTAGAATTACAACCAGTAAATGCTTCATATTTGACTCCTTAACAATGTTAAACCCAATTTGCGTTTTTTCAAGAAAAAAAACACTAGACGATGCCGAGTTGCCGCTTCAAGTCTGCAAAGAGAACTTTTGGCCGATTCTCAATGGCCGCGGCGTTCGTTCCTTTGATGCCAAAATAAAATTTGCATTTCGGCTCGGTGCCGCTCGGGCGAACGGAGATGGTCGAGCCATCTTCAAGAAGCAAAATTACGACATCGGCTTTTGGTAAATCAATCGGCGCTTCGCCTTTTTCGCTTCTTGTCACGCTATTGATATAGTCGCGGATTTCAACGACACGTTGCCCCAGCACTTCCTTAATTTGACGATTGCTGAGCCGCGTCATAATATCGCGCATTTTCTGCATTCCGGCCGAACCTTTGAATTCGACCGAATAGGATAGATCGAGGCGATAGCCGTATTTTTGCTGAAGTTCGTCATAGACGACATCAAGTGTTTTGCCACGCAGGTGATGGAACAAGGCCATCTCGCAATACATTAAAATGGCTTGAATACCATCTTTATCCCGGGCAAAGGGAGCGATTAAACACCCGTAGCTTTCTTCATAGCCGAATTCAAATGTCGGACCACCGTGTTCAAGATAATATTGAATGCGGTCGCCGATAAACTTGAAGCCGGTGAGAAAGGTTTCTACTTTTAAACCATAGCTCTTGGCGATTGTCCGCCCGAGATCTGAGGTGACGATCGTATCATAGAAAACGCCGTTTTTAGCGAGCAGTCCTTTTTTCTTTCGCTCGCCGAGGAGATAGTCAATTAAAAGGGCCGCGGACTGATTGCCGGTAAAAAGCTCATATTCACCGCTTTGAGCAAGATAGCTGACACCGACGCGGTCGCCGTCAGGGTCGGTCATGACGATAAAGTGGGCGCCGATTTCTTGGGCGAGTTTAATCGGTTCGATATAAGCCTTCTTCTCTTCGGGATTCGGCGAAAGAGTACCTTTAAAATCGGGATCGGGGTCAACTTGCGAAAGAACGGGATAAACTTCATAGCCGCAGTCTTTAAAAACGCGCATGGCATTGACATAACTTGTGCCGTGGTTGGGGGTATAGACAATTCTGAAGCCTCTTTTCGGCAAGGCGGGATTAAGCTGTATTTCCTTAACAAGTCGAATATATTCCTCATCGACATCACTATCTAGAACAATAGTCTCTCCGCGGTTTAGACTCGGCGGTATCTCGAGCGATAATTCGTCGGGAAGGCGGTCGATAATCGCGATCAGTTTTGCAATTTTTGCCGGCACCAACTGGCAGCCGTGTTGATCATACACTTTAAATCCGTTATATTCTTTAGGGTTGTGTGAGGCGGTGATCATGATGCCGCCGCAAGCCTTCTTATAGCGCACGGCAAAAGATAATTCCGGAGTCGGGCGAAGAGCATCAAAAATGTATGATTTTAAGCCCATTTTCGAAAAAATATCCGTAATTTGCATCGTAAATTCTCGTGACATACGCCGATTATCGTGTGAGATAACGACTCCCAACTCTTTTGCTTTCGGAAAGGTTTCAAATAGATAAAGGGCAAATCCCACTGCCGCTCTTTGAATTGTAAAAAAGTTCATGCGATTTGTTCCGGGGCCGAGAATTCCGCGCATGCCGGCCGTGCCGAATTCGATGTTTTTAAAAAACGACTCATCGACTTCTTGCGGACTCATTTTTCTCATCTCCTCTTTCATGGCCGGGCTGACTTTCGGACTTTCAAGCCAGCGGGAAAAGTTTTGCTGTGTGTTCATCTGATGTTCTCCTTGTTTAATAATTGCTGAAGTATTTCCTCTTCACGTTTCGGAAGATCACTTGTAAACTGCCGCCTGTCGAGATAAGAAAGAAGGCCCTTATCGATGCTAAAAACGAGTTTATAGGCGTGCAGAAATTGCGAGTCGTAATTAAACTTTTCTTTGTAGAGGCGATTATCTTTGAAATCGCCGTATTTTCCATCGCCGACCAGGGGATGATGAATGGCGGCGAGATGCACGCGAATCTGGTGCGTCCTTCCCGTTAACAGCTCCACATCGAGAAGCGAGTAATCGCCATAATATTTGATGACTTTGATTTTTGTGCGCGCTTCCTGGGCGCCGTAAACTATTTTGTCAACTTTAACCATCTTGGCTTTTGCGTCTTTTTTGAGTGGTAAATCGATTGTTTGGTCGTTAAGGACTCGGCCCACCGCCAACGCTAAATAATGTTTTTCAATACCCTGACGGCATTTAAACATCGCTTCCAGTTCCTGCAAGGCCGGAAGATTCTTAGCGAAAATAATTAGGCCCGAAGTATTGCGGTCGAGGCGATGGGCGGGAGCCGGGACAAAACCTTTGGTTTCTTTAGGATTATATTCGCCTTTCTGAATCAGATAATTGATGACTTGATTGGCGAGGGTGTGCGTTTTTTCGCTTGCGTCGCCATGGACTAAAAGACCCTTGCTTTTATTGACGATGATAATATTTGCATCCTCGTAGATAATGGCATCGGAAATCACCGTATTTTTTATTTCGAGAGGCTTAGACAAGTCGCGAATTTGATCATTGGTGACATAGATGCGAAGCACGTCATCGGGCTTGAGGATGTAATTGATATCGACCCAGTGACCGTCAATCTTGACATCCTTCTTTCGAAAGATACGATAGATAAAACTAAGAGGTGCGTTATTTAAATACTTGCGGACATATTTGTCGATTCGTTGGTTGGCCTCTTGGCTCGAAATTTTGATTTCAATCATATTTAATAATATTATATATTATGCTTTAATCGTTGTAATTAGCGTTATGTTTACTTATAATTTTTCTTGTCGCGGAGGAATACCCAAGCGGCTGAAGGGGCAGGCTTGGAAAGCTTGTAGGCTCTTAACGGGGCGCGAGGGTTCAAATCCCTCTTCCTCCGCCATCCGACAAAATTAGCGCTCAGCGCTTTTTTTATTTGTCCCTGCTTTTTGCCGCCGCTTCAAAATCAGAAAGCCAAACAAAATGGTCAGCGCCAAGAAAACAGCATAACCGAGGATGTTGATGCCGACATCGATCCAGGTTCCGCTTCTCAGCGGAATAAAAAGTTGAATCAGTTCGGTAACGCTTGCTACCGTGATGCCAAAAAGACCGCTGACAAGAACAATGAACCATTTCTTCTTAAACACTTTATTTAACATTAAATAAAAAGCCCAGGTTGTAAAAATGGCGCTGACACCAAACAGCAAGAAATGACCGATTGATTTGCGGATAAAAGAGGCGAAATCAACATAATTCTCGCCGTCAATCGCCTTTTTTGGCATCACTTCAAACACCAGGGTCTCGCTCAGTTCGGGATTGGCTGTGGATGAGACGGTTATCGTCGCTGTCCCTTCTTTTTTGGCGGTGATTTTTCCGGTTCTTCCTTCAATCTGGGCCGCGAGAACAGCTGCATCGCTCGAGATCACATCGATGTATAAATTTGTCGTATTATCAGGCGAGAAAATCGCGCTGATGTAGATGGTGTCGCCCACCGAAACTTCCTCATCGAGGGGGCTGCCATCGANNGCTAATCGGAAAGATTTTCTGCTGCTCGGTGTCCATATTGCTGATGGCGATGACATTGGTGAAACCGGTTTTCTTATATCCTCTCAACTTCCCATCAGCATCGATTTTTGCAAGCAACTCATCTTCGACTTTCCAAGTGACGCTTTGGTCCGAAGGAATCGCGTCGCCCCAATCGATGCTCAGCTGGNNATGAGCGACATTATTACCGGTAATTTCCCAGGATGATTCATCCGGATAAACTAGTGGATTCGGGTTTTCAATAACTTCGATGTCGACCGAGCGCGAAGGATAATCTGAGGCGAAGATAGTGACGCTGCCCACGCTTTTAGCGTGTATCACACCGTCTTCGATGGTTGCGATATCCGGATCGGATGATTCGAGAGGAACTAAGGAGGTATCAAAGTAGCGAACGGCGCGATTATCGGTGTAATCACCAATCGAAAAAATGACTCGTTCACTGAACCCGTTAAGAATNNTGACTATTGGTGACAGTCAGCTCGAATTCGGTCGGGGCAGGGCGCTCGTTTACAGTGATGTCAACCGTTTTAGAGATGCTGTTATCTTCCAAGGAAACGGCCGTCAAGCTAGTGCTGCCTAATTCCATTCCTTCGACAAAGCAAGACGAACCTTCCTGGACGGGATTAATCCGTTCATTACCGGCGATAAAAGTGATGCCCTTGCTGGTGGCGTTGGACGGCACATATTCGACGCTGAAGCGATTCGTAGTGCCGATGATAATATTTTGATCGCCGACGAGCGAGATTGATTCCAAAGGAACTACTTCGACTCTTCCCGGAATAAAGACGTTGATGATGTCGGCGAAGATATTGCTCAGCCAGTTGCTGCGCGTTACCGATACTCCGCCGGGCAGGCATGATTCAAAGACGATCAGTCCATTGAGTAAAACCGCCAAGGTGATAATGGCGATGTTCAGCGCTTTCTTCATGTGTCTATTTTAGAATATAAAGATGGGTTTTTCATTATCCAAAAACTCTTAGCCATTATTTTGCTAATCATGGTGAATAACATAAAAAANNGCCGTTTTCTTTAATCGCGGCCAGACGCGCTTGCCGGCGCTGCTCTTTTTCGACGATGCGGTCAGCTCCTTTGGCAAACACCGATAAGGTGATGACGGCCACAAGGGCGCCCGCAAGGAAGAAGATGATACCCCAGGCCCGCCAGTCCATATTGATTTTGGACCATTCGATGAC
>DCUC01000073.1:1245-1440 GCA_002329705.1 Caryophanales bacterium UBA1424 | reverse complement strand
GACGACATACCAGGCGAATTCTTTTTTTGTGACATTCATTTTCATAATTTAGCCTACCTATTCTAACATGTAAGAATTTGTTTTCTCAATAACAATTAAGTGAGATTAAGCCTTCGCGGCTTGATTCTCACCGGTGTTTTTCGATGCTTGGAGCAACTCTTTAATGACTGGGTTATAGAGATCGCGCCATTTAAA
>DCUC01000073.1:948-1146 GCA_002329705.1 Caryophanales bacterium UBA1424 | reverse complement strand
CATATAAGCGAGGTCGGTCGCCACGGAATTCTGACGCGTAAAATTCATCAAATTTGTCACCTTGCTGATGTCATTTTGGATGAAATTAGATTGGGGCGTAATTTCCCCTTTTGCTTCATTTCTGACTTTATTGTAATCGAAGTAGAGAACTTCTAAATCGTTCATCATCGTCATGTAGACTAAGCCGCGATAAAAGCG
>DCUC01000073.1:0-850 GCA_002329705.1 Caryophanales bacterium UBA1424 | reverse complement strand
GTGAGGTGCTGGGCGTGATCAACGCGAAGACCTTCGGGAGCGACGCGCAATATCGTCGAATCGTCGCCGTAAATCGTATCGTAAAAATCTTTGATCCGGGTCGTCAGTTTTTGACCGTTTTCNNTAAGACGCCGCGCTTTTTGAAGTTATAAAAATCAAGATTATATTCCTTTTTCTTGATTGTATACTCCAAGGTATCACGAATAATCGTGTTGTAATGAAGTAGGGTGACGATCGCTTTCTGAATGTTTTCCATGTGTTTATTCCTCTCTCACATATTGTTCCAAGTCACTAAAGTGACGGATGCAGTGCTTTGCATATTTTTGCACCGACTTATGCGCGTGCTCCATGCAGAAGCTGTGTTCGAAGGCCGTAAACATTGAGATATCATTCCCGGAGTCGCCGACCACAACGACATCCTGATAACTGCGTTTGAGATAGTCGAGATAGAATTTAATGCCATCGGCTTTCGTGCAGCCACGCGGGGTTATTTCGATGAACATGCCAATCCANNCTCGCCTCGATTTCCGGATATTTTTCGCGGAGTTCTTTGTTGACCTCTTTAGCTATTTTCTGCGCTTTTTTAGAAAGGCCGAAATATATCATCAGTTTGTAGACCTGCCCTTTGCTAAGCTCGTCATAGAAGACTTCCTGGCTGTTGACATAAGGTTCGCGATAAGCACCCTGAATCATATAGTAGAAGCGGTTGGCCAGATTCTTCAATTTGCTCTTATAGCGATCATATGTCACGAGGTTTTGATTTTTGCTCATGATCAAGTAGCCGTGCGGATCGTAATCGCGATTGATTTCTTCGAGAATCTGCGGCATGCGCTTGGCGGGTAAAAACAAC
>DCUC01000046.1:6833-8558 GCA_002329705.1 Caryophanales bacterium UBA1424 | reverse complement strand
TTGACGCGCCACGCGTTGATATAGCCGATGCTTATCGCGTCAACCGGGCAGAAGAATGAGCAGCGCATGCACATCTGACAGGAATGACGAAATTTGATCTTACCATCTTCATAATAGATATTATGAGTCGGACAATCGCGAACGCATTTCATACACTTAATGCACTTGTTCATGTCAGTTCGATAAAGATAGGAATTAATCGTTGCCCCCGGCCGCTGAATGCCGATGATCCAAGCCAGGAAATTGTATAGTATATTAGTTTTCAAAAAACTCTTTTTCCCTTTTATTACATTTTCGACAAGAATCTTGCTGAGCTTGCGGTTATAAATCATGATTTCTTTTACAAACGCATCATCAAAGCGAAAGTGAATATTATACGGCATCACAAAATGATAATCGCCGAGCAGATCGCATTTTTCTTTTCTAAGCTTGCGGATAATTCTTCGGCTCGAAGCGTTGTTGAGGGCGAGTGTTTCNNTAAATCGGATAGCCCAGGCCCACTAAATCATAATTAGATATATCGATTAAAGGCGTGTCGATGTTGATATTAACGATCTCGGAAGCGTGTCCTTTTAAAGCAAAATCGCTCGCCAAAAGACGAGCAATTTCTAAAGTGTTATTCGTTCCCGAAAAAAGGAGAAATAAAATTCTCATGCTGAAGGGTATTTAATCTTCTGTTATTTCCGGCATCGCCTCAAGATCGTAGTCGCCATTATTAGCGCTCGACCATTTATTAATTACTTCGTGAAATCCGATGACTATCGGCGTATCTAAATAGTTTATAACTTCATTGGTGTGGTAAATCTCTGAGACTGCGCGCTGCTCAATGTATTCGCGGGCCTGGATAGGAAGATAGAGCGGAATGTCGGAATCTTCAGGTTCGTAGAGGGCAAGTTTAATTTCTTTGACGATCGAATTGCTCACACGCACAAAACCGTTGCGGGCCAAATTCAGCACATTAAATGTCGAGGTTCTGATCAGCATGATGATCTCATCGCCGGCGTTCATGCCGATTGCCGTCGCCGCCCCTTCAAAACTCGTGACATAACTTGCGGCACTATAACCGAAGATATTGTTGTAATCAGTCGCTTCGACATACTCTCCTTCGGCAAACGTGACGACTTCTGCTTCTTCATCGTTAATTTGCGTCGAACGCCGCACTTCGTAAGTGGCCGGTGTCGGCAGATAATTCCACTGCTTCAAAACATACTCGTTCGTATAATCAAGATAGTCATTTAAAACGGATTCGCTGGCATTTTGCGAGATGACTTTGACATTATTTTGATAAGTCTTAATGTCTGTTAGCGAAGAAACCGAATAGTCGATATCATTTACGCCATCCGGTGCATAAACGCCAAAATATGATGAGTAATATTCACGCATTTCGACTATTTCTTGCGTGCCGGTAATATAGTCGCCGATGCGGGTGATTCCGGCCTCAAAAATGTCGTCTTCGTCATCGGTTAAATCGCGGATGATAGATTCGGTCTGAAATCCGACTGGGACGTATTTGTCTTCCTGAAACGGATTAAAATCGGTGACTGAACAGCCGGCGAGGACGCCGATGAGAGGAAGGATATAAATAAATTTGTTGTTTCTCATGGTTTATTCCTCCTCTTCGACAGGAACAGGAATGCTGTCGATGGCAAAGTTGTTATTCGTCGCCGTGCTGGCGGTTATGATGTCTTCTTCAAAAGAAAGAAGAATCGGTCGGGCTAAATACTC
>DCUC01000046.1:5366-6809 GCA_002329705.1 Caryophanales bacterium UBA1424 | reverse complement strand
TCATCGACGCCTTTGGCAAAATATGCTTCGAAAAAGGTGTTTGTCTCGACGATGAACCTGCTGCCGTCGGAGGCGACATAAGCAGAGCCGATCGGCGTGACATCATTCGTCGCGAAAGTCGCGGCGATCAAACCGGCGTCAGTCATGCCGATTGTACATAAACCAATCAGCGACCACACGGGAGTGCTGAGATCGATGGCAAAGTAGAAATCATAGTCGGTGNNGTAATCTCGGTTTCATCATCATTGACGACGCCATAGTAGGCTAAATTCATTTCGGCATTGAGGATTGAGCCCTCGTAAATGCGCTCGTTTTCGACGCTCAATTCGGTCTTGAAGACGCCATTTTCATATATCTTGTGCGATTGTAAAGATGAAGCCCGTTCATCATATGTCGCACTCGTGGTGTGGCTGGGGAGGGCTTTTTTGTGATAGATGCGCATCTCGGTCGAACGGGTAAAAGACTTCAGATAGTCATCCGCTATCGCCGTCGAGTCATCAAATATGGCGACTTCCTCGGCCGTCAAAGCCCTGACAATTTTATGCGTGGGGGTCATCCCCTTCGGTTTGTATTCGTCGTTAGCGAATGGGCCGGCATCGCAACCGACGAGAAAAAGGCTAAGTAAGGGTATGAGGGTTATTTTCCTGTTCATGTGCATCACCTCTTGCTTTGAGTATAGCACACGTCCCGCGCCCATTGACAAGCGGGCGTGAATTTTTTCTCGATTATATTTTTGACATTATTCGCGAAATATATGAAAATTGTTTACAATGTCACGAAAACATCGGTTCAATCGCGAGGTTCGCCTCCGCCATCACTTCTACGCTTGGATCAACCGCTTAATCGTATCCAATATCATTCGCCGTAAATATCGATTCAAAGGTGAAATAATTCGCAAAAAGCGCTCCACGCCCCAATTGGTGCTTTGTAATCACCAGAGCGAACTCGACCCGTTTTTACTTTATTATGTTTATAAGGCGCCGCTATATATCGTCGCCAACGAGCAGGTGGTAACCAATCCGGGTTATGGCTTTCTCCTCAAACATTTTATGAATCCCATTCCCATTAAAAAGGGGACGATTGACATAAATGTCATCCGCCGAATGAAGGATGTTGTCGAAGAAGGCGGATCCGTCGCCGTTTTTCCGGAAGCCAATTCAACTTTTGACGGCCAGCCCTGCTTTCATCTCCACAATCCGGGTAAACTTGCCAAAATGCTCGGCATCGAAGTCGTAATTTATAACCTTCATGGTGCCTATTTTTCCAATCCCCGCTGGAGTACGTTTCGCAAACTCGGTCCGACAAAGGGCACTATCAGCAAGATAATATCGCCCGAGGAAGTCAAGGCTTCCACGGCTGAACAGCTCGAAACGATTATTCGCGCGAGCATTGACGTCGACCCATATGAAAACAATATTGAGCGCTATCGCGGTAATTTTATCG
>DCUC01000046.1:0-5356 GCA_002329705.1 Caryophanales bacterium UBA1424 | reverse complement strand
TTCTGCAAAAATTGCGATTTTGAAGGGTATTATGACGAAAGCGGTCACTTCACGATAGATAATAAGTCATACCAACTGCATGAAATTGCCCGCCCGATGATCGATGACTATGAAAAATACGTGCTCGCTCACATCAATGAGAATTTCAGTGAAGACGTCGACATAAAAGTGTGCTGGGGCAACAAGCGCCGCCATTACTACGCGGCGTGCACATTCGGCTTAAGCCGCGACGGGATAACCATCGTCGGCAAGAAAGTCGACTTCACGATTCCATATAGCGACTTGCGCGGATATGGCTGCCAGCAAAAGCGCAAGATCGTCCTCTATTCGTATTCGCTTCCGACAATCATCATCAAGATGAAACCAAAGGTATCAATTTACCAGTACTATATAACTATTAAAATATTCGAAAACATCAAACGGAAAGGAATTAATAATTATGTACCTCTTACCCATCGTGAACTTGGCTTCTAACTCAGCCTTTAACTCCGGAGACTTCAATGTCACGTGGTCGATTGTCTTTGGCCTTCTCGTCGTCCTGGCTATTTTGCTGCTCTCCAATTTTTTAAGAAGGGTCATTCCTTTCTTACGTAAATCGCTTTTGCCGGTCGCCTTCATCGGCGGCGCGATCGGGCTCGGCCTCAAAATCGCTTTTCAATATAGCGAGCTCGCCGTCACCGGCCTCAATGTCTACACCGATGGTTTTAAAGCCATGCTCCAAGTAATCACCTACCATGCCTTAGCAGTAGGTTTTATCGCTCTTAGCCTCAAGGTTGTCAGCAAGGAACGGGCAAAATCCAAAGAGATGGGCCGCGACAGCGTCAAAGGCGGTATCATCATCATCGGTTCGTACCTATTACAGGCGATTATAGGCGTCACCGTCACCATTTTATTAAGTCTTGTCTTCACCACTATTGTCCCTTACGCCGGCATCATTTTACCACTTGGTTATGGGCAAGGTCCGGGCCAGGCGATGACTTGGGGAAGCACTTATGAAGCCCTCGGCTTTGCCGGAGGTACCGACTTCGGCATCACCATCTCGACGATGGGCTTTTTATCGGCGGCCGTCGGCGGTGTCATCTACCTAAACTACGCCGCAAAAAAAGGTTTTGTTAAACGCCGCGATGAAAATGAAAATGCTCCACAAAGCGATGAGATGGTCGAAAAACAAGGCGAGGTTCCACTCTCCGAATCCATCGATAAATTGACGATTCAAGTCGCGCTGATCGGCATCGTCTACCTTCTGACGTTTGCCATCATCTATCCGCTTTCGTTTATTCCGGTCGCCTTTATAAAAAATACGATCGTCCCGTTATTATTTGGCTTTAATTTCATCGTCGGCACGATGATCGCCATGCTCGTCAAAAAGCTTCTAGCCGCTCTGCAAAAGAGAAAGATTATCAAGAAACAATATATTAACAACTTCATGCTCGAGCGCATCGCCGGCCTCGCCTTTGATATGATGATTATCTCTTCGATCATGGCCATCGACATTCGCAATCTCGCCGATGTCGGTTTAATCGTCACCCTAGCCGTTATCTGCGTCATCGGCGCCTTCGCTACATTCTTCTATGTAAAATATATGACATTTAAAGCCTATCCTGGCTATAAACATCAAGGTTTTGTGACCTTTTACGGCAATTTGACCGGCACCGCTTCCGACGGTATCGCCCTCCTCCGCGAAATTGATCCGACCTTTATGACGCCATCCGCCGACTCACTCGTCTATGGCAGCACCGTCGCCATCGCTCTTGGCTTTCCCGTCTTGCTCATCGTCGGCTATATCTACAAAGGCGGAAATACGCTCGCTTCAGTGTCTTTATGGGTCTCTTACGGCATCTTGATCGCTTATTTTGTCGCGATCAATCTCCTCTTCTTCTTCCTTTTAAAAAGACATAAAAAGAAAGACACGCAAGTGCAAAGTTAATAAACAAATATCAAAATAGGCCCGATTAGTTCGGGCTTTTTTTATTTTTGTTATTAATTGAAAAATATTATTTGACACATAATACTACGCGTTGTATAGTATTGTCAGGAGGGCATATGGATATTCAATTAAAACGCGGTCTTCTGGAAGTATGCGTCCTGGCCGAGCTGGTCAAGGGCGATTCGTATGGATATCAAATCGTCAAGGATCTTTCCGAAGTCGTGGAAATATCCGAATCGACGCTTTATCCGATTTTAAAACGCCTTGAAATGAGCGAGTGCCTTCGCGTTTTCTCGGTTGAGCATAACGGCCGCCTGCGCCGCTACTATCGTATCACCGATGCCGGCCGCAAACGCATCAAAGAGTTTCTCAATGAATGGGAAGAAGTAACCAATGTTTATACCTTTATAAATGGAATACATAAGGGGGAGAATTAGCATGACAAAAAAAGAATTTCTCGATAAGCTTCGGCTCGAAATCAGAAATCTTCCGTATGATGAAGTCGAAAAGACAATCACCTATTACGAAGAGATGATTTCCGACCGCGTCGAAGACGGGGCCACCGAAGCTGAGGCCGTCGCCTCACTCGGCACACCGGAGAGCATCGCCCGCGATTTGCAGGCCCATCAGCCGTTTGCGACAATCATCAAGCGCAAAGTTGACGATTATAAATCAAAAAGGAGTCCCGAGAGCACCGCTTTAATCGTCGTATTGCTCATTGTTCTCTTTCCCTTCTGGTTTCCGGTCTTGATGAGCGCTTTAGGCGTCATCGCCAGCTTCTTCGCCGCCATCGGTGGCGTCATCATCGCCTTATGGGCGATTAGCGTCTCAATCGGCATCGGCGGTATCGCCATGATCATCGCCTCGACATTTGGCTTTGCCAGCTCCTATATTCCGACCGGCTTTTTTTCGATCGGTCTCGGCATCGCCTTAATCGGTTTATCAATCATCGCCATCATCGGTTCGCTCTACGCCACAAAGGGCATCATCAAATTGCTTGAATCGCTATCGCACACGATTAAAAAAATGTTTGTCAGGAGGACCAATGCATGATTAAAAAAGCCATCATCGTCCCGCTTCTTCTCGGAGGTGTGATGATTGTTCTCGGAGGCACGATTGCCGGCATCAGCGCCGCTGCGGCCGGAGGTTTTGCCGCCTTATCGACCGCCGAGCCCTATTCCGCCCGCGTAATCGAGGTTCCCGCCGCTGATCTCAACATCAATGTCGAAGAAGAAAACAACAAAATTGTTATCAATACTTCGGAAACAGCGCTGACCGTCTCAATTACCGTCTACGAAAACAACCACGAAACTTATGTTTCGAGCGTTGATGAAAACGACTTTACTCTCGTCTATCATAACGATGTCCCGTGGATTAAGCGCATCTTCTATGTTCCGACGAGTTTGCGCACGATGACGATCACCGTCCCCAAAAATTACGCGGCTTCGCTTCATATTAATAATACTAACGGCGTGATCGATGTCGACGACATCTCCCTGCAAGGCGAACTGGCGCTCGAGACCGCGAACGGTCTGATCAGCGTGAACAATGTCGACGTCACCGGAAACATCGATGTCCGGACCACGAACTCTAAGATTGAAATCACCGCTTCTTCATCACTAGAAGATATCGCCGCCCGCTCGATGAACGGCTATATCGTCCTCGATGAGCTGACTGCCGTCGATATCGACGCGCAGACGACTAACGGCAAAATCGCCGCCGAAGACATCGCGGCCGAAAACATGAAACTCGCGACGACTAACGGACAAGTGACGACAGCCGACATCGATGTCGCAACAAAAATTCACCTCGAGACGACGAACGGCGATATTCGCGGCAATGTCAGAGGACCGTCGACCGATTATGATATCGACAGCCAGACGACCAACGGCTCGAACAACCTCGCCGGCTTTAATAGCCAAGTTCCGTCGACCGGTAGCAAAATACTTTACGCCCGCTGCTATAACGGGGCGATTACCATCACGTTTAATTAAATAAACTCTAAATAATTAAAAAGGAACGCTTCACTTGCGCTCCTCTTTTTTTATCTTCCGCATGTCGACGTGGCAATAGCCAAACGGATTTTTCACAAGATAATCCTGATGATATCCTTCCGCCCGATAAAAGTTTTTTAAGGGGATCACCTCGACGGCAAACAATCGGGAGATATCCTCATTTTGTTCTTCAAAATAGGAATTGATAATTTTCTTATCTTCATCGTTTTCATAATAGACACCGCTTCGATACTGAATGCCGACATCATGACCTTGCCGATTAAGCGAATAGGGATCGACGATGCGCAGAAAGTGCTCGAGAATTTTGGCAAGTGGAATAATGTCATTATCATAGATAATTTTAACGGTCTCGGCATGATTCGCGCGATGGGCCACCAAATCCTCGTAAGATGGATTCTCGCTATCGCCGTTGGCATAGCCGACTTCGGTGTCGAGGACGCCTTTAAGCTGCTGAAAATAGGCTTCGATGCCCCAGAAACAGCCTCCGGCTAAATAGATGACGCGTTCATGTAACGTTTTCATAAGCATAATTATTTCATGAACGATGCGATAAGAAAATAGTAATGATCGCGAGCAAATAACTTTTAACATAGTTACATATCGACTAAGATATAGATGTTAGAAAAGTAACACCTAGGAGGTAATTACATGGTTACAAAAAAAGTTGTTGATCTACTCAATTTACAAATTCAACGCGAGCTCTACTCCGCCTATCTCTATCTCGATATGGCGCTTTATTACAACGATCTCGGTCTCGTCGGCCACGCCAACTGGTTTGAGATACAGGCCCAGGAAGAAAGAGACCACGCCCTCGGTTTCATCCGCTATCTGCAGCACGTCGGTGAAAGGCCGCTTCTCGATGTCATCGATAAGCCATCCCTCACTTATAAAGATCCCCGCGAACCCTTAGTCGAAGCGCTCAAACACGAGAAATTCGTCACCGCCAGCATCGAAAACATCCTCGAAGTCGCTAAAGCCGAAAAGGATCATCTGACCGTCAATTTTATTCAGTGGTACATCGCCGAGCAAGGTGAAGAAGAGAAAAACGCCAACGATAACATCTTAATGTATGATTTTGCAAAGGGTGATCGTGCGGCTTTACTCGTCATCGACGGTAAGCACCACGCCCGCAAATATTCGCCCTCAATTCCGGACATCGATTAAGAACAAAGCGATTAATAATCGCCTCACCTACAAAGGTGGGGCTTTTTTTATGCGGCGAAGAGAACGATGCCAAAAAACACAGAGACGGCAATGAGGAGCAAAGGGCTTACTCTCTTTTTAAATATCCGCGGATAGGCAAAATAGATAACGGCCAGGATAGCAAAGATGACGAGACTTCGATAATCAAAGATAAAGGTCGAACTATCCTGTAAGCCGATAAGGCTGTAAGTAAAAATCAAACCGGTGCCGA
>DCUC01000053.1:11696-18824 GCA_002329705.1 Caryophanales bacterium UBA1424 | reverse complement strand
GAGCAAGATGGCGATAACCCAGGCTGCCGACAAGCGAATGCTCAAAATCACATTGGTCGTCGTAAGCCAGAAGCGGGTCATTAAAAAGAAGGATATCGTCACGACGAGGGCGCCTCCGGCAAGAAGATATTTCCAAAGATTCTTAAGACCAATTCTTTCGACGAGAAGCGACTTAAAAATTAATAGGGGCAGGGTCAGCCATAAAAAGGGCAGCATCTCGCCAAAAAGAGCCAGTCCGCCCCGCGTTTCGAGATTGACGATGCTAAAAATAACGAGAAGAATGCTCAATATAATTGAGTCGGTAAACCTTTGAAAGCTGCGAACAAACGGATCGAGAAGCGACGTTTTTAAAAATAACGCAAATTTATTCATTTGTTCCCCCTTGTGCCGCCTCCGCTAGGAAGGGCGAAAACTAGCTGCCGCGGCGGCTGGTTATATTTGACCTTTGCGGTTTCTGTTTTACTCTCGTGTTTTGGCGGCGAATCTGATTGCCGCTCGGCCCTTGCATGAAGGGCGGGACTTTTGCTTTAACGCCTTTTGCCATAAAATCCACCTCTTTTTTCTAATTTTATAATAGCACATCAAAAAACAAACAATTCGTATTCACATTATCTTTATGCTTCTATTTTCTGCAAACGAAGGGAAGCTGTTTTGTGCATCGGCCAGTAGATGAGGAAAGCTAGTAAACCATTGATAATTGTCAGAAATAGAATCGGAAAAGCAAGCGGAATGGGAATCATGATTAAGCCGAAGAGAATTGCCCCCTCCAGCGCGATGATGCCAAAGCCGGCAAAAACGGCGATGAAGGCCGACATGCTTTGCTTGACGATTTCCGCTTCACTTTTAAAGTCAAAGCGCGGAAAAAAGAGATTGAGCCAGGCAAAGAAAATCGAAGTGAGAACCGCAAATGAGATGACGGCGAGAAAACTCGCTAGCGAAGTCCATAGATCAAGGCCGAGGCCGATGGCGGCAAAGGGGAAAGTGAAGATGATGACCGGCGCTTCAATCAATAGATTGAAGATGATTTTGGCGCTCATGATCGTCTCGCCTTTAATCGGCAGTGTTTTTAGAAGACCAAAATTATTGCCTTCCAGCGAGAGGCTAATCGCCGGAGTATAAACCGTCGACAGGCAAAAAGCATAGGCGATTAAGAGGACGAAGGGAGCGAATAATCCGAGCGAAGCCGCCAACTCATTTTTAAAAAATATGGCCGCCACCGCCATGATGGCAAGCATGATTAAGCCGAATCCGGTGTTAAAAATGTAGATGGGTGTACCGACAAATTTTCGCCACTCTTTTTTAATGAGAGCGATGAAAATCGGCGTCTGCTGACGCTTATTGCTCTTGATAATAACTTGCTTGTTGGCAGTCCGGTTCTGATTGGTCTTAACACTCAATTTGGAGATGGCGAAAAGAAAGATGACGAAAATACCGGCATGGCTTAAGAACAGGTAAACAAAATTTAAGAGATTGTTTTCGTGGACGGCGGAAGCATACCATTCATTCGGCAGGTAGAAACTCGATATCGCATCGATGATCCAAACGGGAATAAACGAGCCTTCACCGCTGCTTGCACTGCTGATAAGCGAGAAGCCAAAGATGGTGAGAAAAAGGATGAACATCAAAATGGTTTGAATGAGGTTCGATTTGGCGAAGCGCTTGGAAATCTTGGCGATTAAAAGCGATAAAAAGGAGCCGAGAATAATCGAGGGCAAGGGTAAGAGCAAGTAACCGAACAGCAAGAAAATAAAACCCAAAAGGTCAAATGGCACCAGGATGTAATAAACGATAAAAAGAGGCAAGGTCAAAGCCGTCAGCACAAGATAGATAAAAACCATCATCGTCTTCAGTTTGGCCAGAAGAAGAGAAATCGGTTTTATCGGAAGGGGTCCGAGAATCTCGTAATCTTTAAACTGAAAAAGAAAGCCGTTGGCCTGAAGGAGGGCAAACAAGAAGCCCAATCCCGAGGCATAAGAGGCGACATAGAGCATAAGCTCGCGCGTCAGCCCCATTGAATAAAACATCATGCCGGTCGAAAAGCCGATGCTGGCAAAGGAGTAGACAAAAAGGAGGGCGAAGGCGATGATGCGCCCTTTTGATTTGGCGACTTTGCTTCCGAAAAGGCGGCGCGCGCCAAAGTTTTCTTTTAGAAAAACCTTCAGCAATTTAAAAAACACGTTAAGCGATCTCCATAAAGAAGTTCTCGAGCGAACGATCTTTTAAGACTTCATGGGTCTTGCCGTCGGCGATAATCTCGCCTTGTTTGATAATGGCAATTTTGTTGCACAGTTTTTCAACGACTTCCAGGACGTGCGAAGAAAAGAGGATAATCGTGCCTGCATCGGTAATCTCTTTAAAGGTCTTTTTTAAGGCGAAGGCGGCTTTCGGATCAAGGCCGACGAACGGCTCGTCTAACAAGATAAGTTTCGGCTCGTGGACAAGGGCGGCCATCAAAGCCGTTTTTTGCTTCATGCCGTGCGAGTANNAGCTGATTGCGGCGTTCTAAAGAGACGTTAAAAGCATCGGCGATAAAATCGATGAACTGTCGGCCCGACAAGGTCTCATATAAATCGGGGTGGTCGGGAATGTAGGCTAATTGCTTTTTAAACTCGAGAGGTTCCTTGGCGATGGTGTGACCGTCGAAAGTGATGGTGCCGCTATCGAAGCTGATGATACCGGCAATCGATTTGATCAGCGTCGTCTTTCCCGCTCCGTTTGGACCGACAAAACCATACAAATCGCCCGGCTCTAAAAGCATGGAAATATTATTGATGGCTAATTTCTTTTTATCATATGATTTGCTGACGTTTTTGATATTTAACATTGGTGGATCCCCCTAAAAACGAACAATATTATATTAGCAAAAATGTGATTGTATTTATACAATATATAAATAAATAGACCGACAATTTGTTTTGCCGGTCAGTTAACTTGTCTTAATAGTTGTTTTTGATTTCTAGATACATCGCATATTTGGCGAGGTTGACTTTGGGTGCGACCCAGAAGGAGAGGACACCAAAAGTTAAAAAGACGAGGATGTACCAGACGATGTGGCTCAGATACAAGCAGAAGAGCCGCCACTTATTGCCGTTCATAATCTTGCGGCTGCGCATGATGATATCTTCATAATGCATATCAGGATTATCGAGTTGAATAAAGTAAATCATCGAGTAGGAGAAGGATTTGATGATGCCGGGAATAAGAAAGAGCATCGACCAAAGGAGTAGATATAACTGGCTGATGAGTCCGAGCAAAATGCGGTCGCCGACTCTTTCGTCAAAACCTTTGACCAAGGTGCCGATATTCGGTCTTTCGCCACGATATAAATCAGCGATAAACATCGCATAACCGATATTAATCGGACCGCCGATTAAGAACATGCCAATACCACCGATGGAAGTGACAAAGCCAACCAAAAGACTATAAAGAAATTGCACTAAGGCCGCTTCGCTCCACTTGCCGCTTAATTTTTCATCGGCGATTCTTCGAAATTCAAATAATGACATAATGATCACCCCCGGTAATTATATTAAACAATCGAAATATTATTAAGCAAAAAAATACGACGAGCGCCGTTTTTTGCGTGAAATCCGTTAATTGTTTTAAAGGGGGCAAGCCACGTCTTTAACTTCTTGGAGGGTGGCGTCGCTCATCAAGACATCGGCATAGACCTTCGACATTTCCATGATATCTTTGGCAAAAGGACAGGTCGGAATGATTTTAAGGTTGTTTTCGCGAGCATAGGAAACGACGCGATCGACAAGAATTTTACCCATTCCGCGCCCTCTTAGCGAACGATTGACATAAGTATGATCTAAGATAATAATATTATCTTTATGTTTTTTAAAAGTCACCTCAGCGAGGGCTTTATCTTCGCTTTCTCCCATGTAGAAGCGGTCTTTGTTTTTTCCAAAAATTAATTGTTCCATTTTTTTATCCTCCGAATAATTATCTATGTCAGTCAAAAATGACTATTTAACTTACTATATTTTAGCGCTTCAAATGATAGTAGGGCCAATATTATGCTTTATTAAGTGAGGAAAATGAATTGAGGCTCCGACTTAAATAACGGTGTGATGAATGCCAAATTTACTGGTCAAGAAAAGTAACTCCTTTAGTCAAAACCAGCGTGAGTCGGACCTCGGCTTTTTCACCGACCAAGCGAATGCGGTTAAAGCCCTTTTCGAGTTTAAAAATACGCACTTCTCTGGCCGTGCTCACGGCGATATCGCGAATCGATTGCTTTCTGATTAAAACGACTTTCGCGCGTCCGCTGAGAACTTCAAAATCAACATCGATGCGGCACGAGGTATTTTCGCGCAAGTAAAAAAGGCCGATTGTCTTCACTCCGGTAAAAGACGTGGCGTGCATTTTAATATTATTGCCGAGCTGGCGGCCGACCATCACCAGGGCTCGGACGTTATTGACGCGGCTTANNAAAAAAAGATATAAAAAGGGACTGCTCTCTTTTTTGAGCAATCCCTTAACAAAAGTAGATTTGTTTTACTTATCGCCCATCACCATCGCCATGACGGCTTTGGCGGTGTGGAGGCGGTTTTCCGCTTCCTGGTAGACGATGGAGTGCGGGCCATCGATGACCGAATCTTCGACTTCGTTGCCGCGGTCCGCCGGAAGGGCGTGCATGTATTTGACATTCGGGCTGGCGAGCTTCATCATCTCTTCGGTGCACTTCCAGCCTTTTAAGGTTTTGATATAATCGTCGACGACGACTGTGGACTGGTTTTTAACCCAGCTGCCCCAGTTCTTCGGAATGACGATATCGGCGTCTTTAAAAGCTTCTTTCATATCGTGGGTGATGCGGAAGGAGCCACCATTTTCAAGGGCGTTCTTTTTTGCTTTCTCAACGGCCCAGTCAGGGAGGTCATAACCTTCCGGATAGGCGAGGGTGACATCCATCGCATAGCGCGGGAAGAGCAGAATTTGGGTGAGCGGGACGCTGATGGGCTTTTTATGGCTTTCGGCATAAGCCCAGATAATCGATACTTTCAGATGTTTTGTGTCCGGAAATACTTCCTCAATTGTCATTAAGTCCGCGAGGCCCTGCATCGGGTGATAGAGGTCACACTGCAAATTCATGATCGGCACGGTTGAGTGCGCGGCCATCTCGCGAAGATATTTNNTTGGCGCTTTCGCCATGGGAAATCTGCATCATCGAGGTGTCGAGAAACGTCGCGTGACCGCCTAATTGGGCGAGTCCGGATTCCATCGAGTTTCTCGTCCTTGTCGATTGTTCGAAGAACATCAAGAAGCCGGTTTTATTCTCGAGATAGGGGGTCGGAATATTCTTATAGAATTTGTTTTTTAAATCGTAAGAGACTTCCAGTAGCTTATCGATTTCTTCTTTAGTCCATTCTTCAAGGGTGATGAAGTGGCGGCCTTTGAAGAGTGGTTTCATCGTTTTTTTGTAAAACAGTTTGCTCATTCGTTTTCTCCTTATTTTTTGAGTTTGCTGACGTACATTAAAGGAATGGCGGCATAGAGCGCGGCAGCGATGACGAGGTCTTCTTTTCTCGTCTTTTCATTGGGCGCGTGTGCCTCTTTTTCGTCACCGGGCCCAAAGCCGATGCAGGGAATGCCATAACGTCCCATAATGGTTACGCCGTTCGTCGAGAAGGTCCATTTGTCAACGACCGGGTCTTTTTTAAACAAGCCTTTATAGGCATCGACCGAGGACGTACAGATGACATGGTCGGCGGGAATAACCCACGTCGGGAAATAGGACTCGGTTGGATATACTAAGCCCGTCCAAGAAGGACGTTCATACATGTACATTTCAACGGTGGCACCAGACTCTTTAACCGAGGGTAAAGCTCTGATTTCGTCAAGCGCGCCTAAATGCGTCTCGCCCATCGTTAAACGGCGGTCGATCGAGATCCAGCAACTGTCGGCCACCGCGCAACGCGAAGGCGAGGTATGGAAAATCTCGCTGATCGTCATCGTGCCTTTGCCGAGGAATGGATCAAATTTTAACCGCTCATTGAGTTGCTTGATTTCGCCGATGATCGGCCCCATCTTATAGATGGCGTTGTCGCCTCTTTCAGGGGCGCTGCCATGGCAGGAGATGCCGCGCGTCGTCACTTTGATTTCCATCCTACCGCGATGGCCGCGGTAAATGCGGCACGAAGTCGGTTCGGTGATGACGACGAATTCGGGGCGAACTTTGTCTTCCTCAATGATATATTGCCACGGGATTCCGTCGCAGTCTTCTTCCTGCACGGTACCCGTCACAACCAACGTGTAGTCGTCTTCAAGACCTAGGTCTTTAATGATTTTGCCGGCGTAGACCATCGAGGCCATGCCGCCTTCCTGATCGCTTGCGCCACGACCGCCGATGTGAACATCGTCTTCGTAGCCTTTATACGGATCAAANNCCGACGGTGTCGATATGGGCATCCATGCCGATCAGATGTTTGCCGTGTCCGATATAGCCTAACACATTGCCCATCTTATCGATGACGATGCGGTCAAAGCCAACCTTTTCCATCTCTTGCTTGATGCGGTGGATGACTTCTTTTTCCTGGCACGACTCGCTAGGCAAGGCGATCATATCGCGGAGAAAAGCAGTCATCTCCTTTTTGTAAGATTCGGCTTTTTTCAGTATTTCACTGAAGGGAATGTTTTTGCTCACAGTTCTTTTCCTCTCATTTTTTTAATCTTTTCATCGTATTCATTGACTTTGTGATATTCGTTTTCCCAGAATTCCGCATGTCTCATCGAATCAAGGTACTCTTGGGTATAGCCAAATTTAAGCCAGTCTTTTTCCTTTTGTTTAAAGAGTCGCTCTTTAACAACCGGCAGACGCGCATCTTCGATGTTGGCATCTTCCGCGCCAAGGAAGATATCTTTGAACCAGCGTTCTAGGACATAATCGGCGGTTTCAAGTTCGCGCTTCTCGAGTAATTCGAGAACGCTTTCGTAGCGGTCGTAGCCGTCGGTGGCGATTGTCACGACATTATCGCCGGGACCAAGTCGCAGGTGCTTCGCCATTTTAATGGCGCCTAAGATATTGCAGATGCCGGATACGCCAAATAGTTCGCGCATTTCCTCGGCGATTTTTTTATCGACGCCGTGCCGCACTAAAACTTGAGGTGCATCATGAATGATTTT
>DCUC01000053.1:208-11663 GCA_002329705.1 Caryophanales bacterium UBA1424 | reverse complement strand
TGCACATCTTGTCGCCGATGCCTTCAATGCGATGCTGACCGCGACCACCGTTGGTGAGGGTCGAACATTCATAGGGTTCAAGGGCGGCAATTTTGCATTCCGGAAAAACCTTTTTAATGGCATCGCCTGCCGCTAAAGTTCCGGCGCTGCCGGGAGCAGAGGCAAAGCAAGCGACGCGTCCGTTACCGACATCTTTGACGGCTTCGACGCAGCTGTTTCCGGTGACGTGGCGGTGAAAACGGTAATTGGGCATTAGTTCGAATTGAGCAAGAGTCCGGTAATTCGGATTTTTCTTTAGTTCATAGGTTCTTTCAAGAGTCAGAATAACATCGGATTCGGTGCCAGGCGTCAAGTCGAGTTTAGCTCCGTAGCGCTGAATGCGATCATAACGCTCTTTGGACATATTGTCGGGCATGATGACGATAGCCTGATATTTCATTAAATTGGCGATGTAGGAAACGCCGATGCCGAAGTTGCCGGTCGATGGTCCTAAAATCGTGTGCTTACCAGGAACAATGTCGCCATCGATACATCCTTCAATCAGGGTCGAATAGGCCGGTCCCACTTTATGGGATCCAGACGGAAATTGTTTGCCTAAGAGCACGACGATGTTGGCTTCGACGCCGGTCAATGCTTTCGGGAGAACAATTTTGCGGACCTGGCCGTGATCATCTTTCCAGTTGATGTTAAAAAGATTGATGGGATCGAGTTCATCGTCATACTTAGCCTTTAAGGCTTTCGCGCGGACTTCCGGGTTGATGTGATCTGGGTGAAGCATCTCATCATAAGTAGGTCCAAATGGAATTTTTGTCATGTTTATTTGACTCCTTTTTCTTTCAAATACTTGTTCAGGGCCTCGATATCGGGCTTAAGAAGGACGGGTTGACTAATTGCCTTTTGAGCATTCGTCGGGTCTTTTAGACCGTTGCCGGTAACGATAAATGTCACCGATTCATCAGGCTTTATCAAACCTCTGCGCAGAGCCTCTTCGACGCCGGCAAGTGCAGTCACGCCCGCTGGTTCTCCGAAGATACCTTCAAGGCGCCCTAAAAGCGCCATACTCTCTAGTATATGCTCATCGCTGACACTTATAAAGTGCCCCCCGCTCTTTTTGATGGCATTTAGACCTTTGTTCGGGTTGCGGGGAATGCCGACGGCGATGGAATCGGCTAGTGTGTTTTCATCAGCCTCTTTTAATGGCTCATCATTTTCAAAAGCCGTCACAAACGGAGCGCAGCCCGTGCTTTGCACACCAAGAATTTTGGGAATGCGTTTAATAAGACCTAACTGGTAAAGATCATAAAAGCCTTTATAGACGCCGCCGACGCTGCATCCGTCGCCGACCGAGATGGCGACCCAATCGGTCGGTTCAAAATTAAGCTGCTCGGCAATTTCAAGAGCCACCGTTTTTTTACCTTCGACCATGTGCGGATTAATCGCGGCGTTGCGATTATACCAATGGTATGTCTCGATTGCCTTACGCGACAGGTTATAAGTATCTTTATAATCGCCATCGACGCAGATGACGGTCGCGCCATAGATCGACAGTTGCGTCAGCTTGCCGATCGGAGCTCTCTTGGGAACAAAGATAACGCTTTTGAGGCCCATGTGGGCCGCCTGGCAGGCGCAACTCGAAGCGGCATTACCAGTCGAGGAGCAGGAGATGATCTTCGCGCCGGCTTCAATCGCCTTTAAGACGGCGACGCCGCTGGCCCGGTCCTTGGTGGAGCCACTGGGGTTTAGACCCTCGTCTTTAATATAGAGATTTTTAAGGCCGAAATGCCCGGCCAGCCGCTTTGACTTATAAAGTGGAGTCCAGCCGATTCGAAGCATTTCGCTGATATGGTCATCGACAATACTCATGAGGGGCGCATAGCGCCACATCGAATAATCGCGGTTGTTTTTAAAGTAATCAAGCGTGACCTTTTCCTTGATTTTTTCGTAATCATATTCAACATCTAAAATTCCTTTGTCGCCGCAGGAAGGACATGTGTAAATGGCCTCATCGGGAGCATAGGACTTGCCGCAAAGAGTGCAGCGATAACCTTTAAATTTGTGCATTATTTCACCTTCTTTACGCAATGTTTTTTATAAAGCGTTCCATAATGTTGCCAGCAACTTTACGACGGTAAATCTTATTAGAACGCTGATCATCAATCGGGGAAATCATCTTGTCGGCTTCCTCTAAAATACGCGGTAAATCACCGATTATTTGCTCAATTGGACGGTTTTTAAGCGAATTTTCAAGTTCGATACTACGCGCCACGGTCGCCGAAACAGAGCCGAAAGCAAACCGAATATCCGCCACTAAACCAAAGTTGGAAAGATAGACTCCGGCAAAGGACACCTTGCTGATCGAATCGGCGCGCCGACCTCCGACTTTATACCATTTGTAGGCGGTAATCGGAATTATGGGTATGACTATTTCTTTGATTAATTCGTTGCTGCGGAGATCGATGCGGCGCACGCCGGTAATAAACTTTTTAATCGGCACAATCCGCTCACCGTCGACACTTAATAAAACAATTTCGGCATCAAAAAGATAGAGGGCGACCAAACTGTCGCCAGCGGGTGAGGCGTTGGCGATATTGCCGCCTAATGTCGCGCTGTGGCGAATGCCGGGGCTGCCAATTTCGCGAATGATATCTTTTAGTAGAGCCGGGGTATCGACGTGGTTATAAATATCTTCTAACTTGGCGGCCGCACCAATGCGGATGCAGCGGTGGGCTTCGTCCTTCTTAATATAATTAAGTTCGGCGAGGTTAGCGATATAAAGAACGTCTTTGGCGAATTTCGGGGGCGTGCCGGCCGTGCTTCTTTTTTGAATCATCAAATCAGTGCCGCCGGCCATGATGTGGAAGGGTCCTTCGTTTAAAAAATTGAGGGCTTCGTTAAGATTATTGGGAATGATATGTCTTACCATAATCCTTCTCCTAACTTGGCGGCCGTTTTAACCGCCTTGATAATCATGTTGTAGCCGGTGCAACGGCACAAGTTTCCCGACAACCCGATGCGAATTTCCTCATCGGTCGGATGGGGGTTCATCGAAAGCAAACTCTCGGCGGCCATAATCATGCCCGGCGTGCATATTCCGCATTGCGAACCGCCTTCGATGTGAAAGGCATCTTTTAAAATTTGATAGCGCTTGGTGGCGGCCAAACCTTCGATGGTCAAAATCTTTTTGCCGTTGGCGTTAGCCAGAGGAAAGCAACAGCTGTTGACGACGCGGCCGTTAATTAAGACTGAGCACGCTCCGCACTCGCCTTCACCGCAGCCTTCTTTCGTGCCGGTCAGATGAAAATGGTCGCGGAGAACATCAAGCAAGCGCAAGCTCGGATTGAGTTCGACGGCGACATCCTGTCCGTTTAAATTAAATTTTATGCTATTCATTATTCAGTAACTCCATGATGTGTTCGGGCGTGGCGGGAATGCGGTTGACGCGGCGCTTGATGGCGTTTTCAATCGCAAGGGCCACCGCCGGCGCGCCTCCGACAAGCGTCAATTCACCGGCGCCTTTGGCTCCGTAAGGACCATAGGCAAACGGATTATCCATGATGATGGTTTCCATCGGCGGCATATCCATTGACGTCGGAATGATATAATCGGTTAAATTCTTCTGCCTCAACTTGCCGTTTTCATGGCGCATTACTTCAAGATAGCCATAAGCTACGCCCTGGGTGATACCGCCATCGGCTTGGCCGATGACGATTCTTTCGTCGATGGCTTTGCCGACATCGTAGACGCTCCAGATGCCTTTGAGTTCGACCTCATAGGTAACCGGCGAGACTTCGACTTCGACGATGTTGACGCCCCATGAATAAGCGGGATAGGCATCGCCTTGCAGCTTGCTTTCATCCCATTTAATGTACTGTGGAGGCTGATAATTTTCGATGATTTCCTGGCGTTCGCCCGCTTTCCAGTTGTCTTTTAAGTTTTGGGCGGCGCGGGCTAGAAGTCCACCGACAATCATCATTGTCCGCGAGGCGACCGTCGGTCCTGAGTCGGGAGCCAGGTCGGTATCGGGATAATCAAAAACAACTTGCTCGTTTTCGACACCTAAAGCCATCGCCACCACGCGTTTAAGCGAGGTTCTCGCTCCTTGCCCCATGTCGACAGCGGCAATATGGAGATGGACGACATCTTTTTCGTCTTTGACAATTCGGACTTTAGCCTTGATGTGCGCACTTTCGCCATCGCCGGTAAAGCCGCATCCGTGTAAAAACCAGCTCATCCCGATGCCTTTAAAGGAGTCGAGTTTAGCATATTCTTCCGTCTTTTTCTGATAGTCAGAAATGGCCATCGCTTTGCCGATCATGTCTTTGAGGATGATCGGGTCGCGATAAAGACCGGATGTCGAAGTCAAGTCGCCTTGTTTAACCAAATGGTTAAGGCGGAACTGGTACGGGTCGAGACCTAAATCTTTGGCGAGGTGATTCATAAACATTTCGATGGCAAAGATCATCTGCGGCGAACCAAACCCGCGAAAGGCTCCCGTCGGAACGGTGTTCGTCACATAGACATCGCCGCTGACATCGAGGTTATTTATCGTATAGGCATTCGTGACCGCCAGCATGGCGCGCGAGAGCACGACGCCGCTTAAGCCGATATACGCTCCGGCGTCGAGGCTGACGTGGGCTTTAATACCCAATACTTTATTGTTTTCATCAATCTTGGCTTCAAGAGTGATTTCGGAAGGGTGGCGCTTCGTCGTGACAAGCATGTCCTCTTCGCGTTCAAAAATCATCTTAATCGGCCTTTTGATTTTGACGACAGCAGTCGCGAGTTGGCAGGCGATGGTCGAAGGAAATTCTTCTTTTCCGCCAAAGGCGCCTCCCACCGCGGGCTGAATGACGCGGACTTTATCTTCGGGATAGCCCAAGGTATTAATGACGGCGTTTTTAATGTAGTAAGGACACTGCATCGAACCGACCAAAGTGACTTTACCGCCTTCTTCAAGATAAGCTAGCATGCCTTGCGGTTCGATGTAGGCTTGCTCCTGATAACCGGTATTAAAAGTTTCTATAATCGTCCGCTTCGCCGCTTTTGCGGCCTGGCTGTAATCACCCTTCGCAAAGGACTTGTTGACGACGCTGTTGACAAAGTCAAAAACGGGTGTCTCTTCTTCATAGTCGATTTGAATGGCGGAGACGATTTCATCGATGACGCGCTTGTCGGGACCGACCACGAGGAGAATCGGCTCGCCGATATAGTTGACGCGATCGACGGCAAAAACGGGCCAGTCGGTCAAAATCATTTTGACATAGTTTTCTTTGACGACATCGCGGTGGTCGACGATGTGATAGCCACGGGGAAGGGTTGGCACGCCAATCGCGCGAATATATCCTTTGGCGATTGTCGAACGGACTGTCTTGGCATACAAAATGTCGTCAAAGGTGATGTCCGAGACATAGACGGCCTGACCAGAACATTTTTCTTCGTGGTCGATTTTCGGTGTTGATTTATTCGGATCGAACATTAATTACTCCTTTTCTTCCATGACGATGGCTCCCGTCGGGCATTTGACGGGGCAAAGACCGCACTGAAAGCACTTGGTTGAATCAAAAGTGATGACATCTTTCATCTCGATGGCAAAGTATGGACAGATTTTCACACACAACATACAGCGAATGCACTTTTCCGGAATGAGATAGGGGGTATTACCTTCATATCTGACTTTGTTAGTGAGCTGCGTATCAATTACTTCCTGTATTGAAGTGAAGCCGTTTCTTTCGAGAGCTTTGGGCAAGTCCTCGATAATTTTGGCATAGAGCTGTTTGCCTTTTAAGAGAGCGGCGGAGAGCATTTGCACGCCGCTTGCGCCCGCCAGCAAGAATTCGATGACGTCATCTGCCGAGGCGATGCCGCCAACGCCGATGACGGTCAATGACGGCTCGGCTTGTTTAATCGTGTACACCGTCGCTAAAGCGAGATTTTTAATGACCGGCCCGCTCGTCCACACAAAGCCTTTTTCGTTGGCGTAGATGATGCGCCGTTTCTTAATATCAATTTTCATCGTCGGACCTAAGGAGTTGACGGCGACGACGCCGCTTGCACCCGCCTCTTTAATCGCCCTGGCAAATCCTGACGGATCGGGAATGTGGGGGCTGATCTTCATATAGAGAGGTTTTTTGGTGTGCTTGCGAATTGTTCTGACGGTTTCGGCGATGACGGAATGGTCGGTACCCACATAGTGGGTTGACACCTCAAAGGCATCGGCAAAACGGTCCAAGAGAGGTATTAAAACTTCCATATCTTCTTTGGTGTAGCCAACGCTGACAATGAGGGGGCGGCCATCATTTTTGGCGACGAACTCAGGGAGAAATTCTTCAATCCATTTCTCTTTGTTGTATTCGCTCCATAATTCGCTGTTCATGATGTATTCGCGGTCTCCGTAAATGCACGGGCGCGGAATGTGGGCGTCTTTGGTCGAAATTGTCTTTGTGACAATCGCTCCGCAGCCGGCCTCTTTCATAAAGATGAGGCGTTCGCTATCCCCAACGAGGGGTCCGGCCGCCGGCATGAGCGGATTAGCGAGCACTAATCCATCAAACTTTGTCGATAAATCCATCATTTCTCTCCTTTGATTCTTTGCCATAGTCGATTGGCGACTTCTTGGCTTCTTTCGTATTCCATGACGAGTTTTTTGTTCGTCAGTTCGTAATTTTTGACTAATTGCTCACCGGCGACGAAGACATCGCTCGGCTTAAAGGCGTGCATCATGCCGAAAAAGATGTGACCGAGAGCATTGCTTTGATCCATTGCTGTCGGAGCCATATAAGGAACGAGAAGCAGATCGGCTTCGTAGCCGCTTTCGATTCGCCCGAGTTTAATGCCGAGGCGACGGGAGACATAGTCGTATCCAGAATCGATCATCTCAAGGAGCTCGCCGAGTCCAAAAGCAGTCGGCTTCTTATAAAGAAGGTGCATACCATATAAAAGATTTATATATTCGTTGGCGGCTCCGCTGGAGAGCCCATCATTTCCGATCATCACGGGAATGCCTTTGTCCCGGAATTTATTGATGTCGGGAAGACCGACGGCATTATTCATGTTCGATGTGACATTGACGACGATGGCGGCTTTCCGCTTTTCGATGATGTCGAGTTCGTGTTCGCTGACATGAACGCAGTGAATAAGGAGACTGTCTTCGTTAATCAGGCCGTGGCGGTCGAGCCGTTCGACAACGCTTTCGTGATATTTGCTCTGCGCGTCTTCTTCATCCATTTCGCTTTCAGCGACATGAATGTGAATCGGAGCGCCGTTTAAATTCGCGCGCACTTTTTCAAGGCTTGCTTCGGAGAGGCTCATCGAGGCGTGAAGGCCGAAGAGGCCGGCGGTAAAAGGAGTTTTAAAATTCTTGATGAAGGCGACATTTTCCTGAATGGCTTGATTAACATCAAAGCGATCGCTCACTTCAAAAGCGAACAGAGCGCGGACAGAAGCTTCATCGCACACCGCTTTCTTTAAGGAAGCGAGAGAACCGACTATTTCTTTCCCGCTGGCGTGATGATCGATGATCGTCGTCACTCCGTCGCGAAGAAAATCGGCGGCGGCCACGATGCCGCTATAATATGAAGTTTCATTATCAATATGACGGTCCAACTTCCACCACATCTGGTCTAAAATTTCCTGAAAATTTTTGGGATTAAATGGCAGGGATAACCCACGAGCGAATTTGGAATAGATATGAGTGTGGCCGCAGACGAGGCCCGGCATGAGCAAAGCACCACGGGCATCGATGATTTCGTATCCTTCATCGACGAAGTTTTCCATCGCTCCAACTTGATTAATGACATGATCGAAAATAACAAAACCATTATCTAAAAACGTTGCAAAATCATATATTTTAGCGTTGATTATGGCTTTTTTCATTCGATATCCCGTCCTTTAATCCACTGCCCGCGGCCTCCCTGATAGACGCGGTTCTCAATGACAAATTGGCCGCGGACCATCGTCGAGATGACTTGGCCATGCGAGGGCTGGCCGATATAAAGGGAGTAATCAGCGCGACCGTGCTGATCGAGAATCAAACTGCGCGGTGCGGGTTTGAAGAAGACGAGATCGGCATCGTTTCCGACTTTGATTTCGCCTTTGCCTTCAAGCCCCTGAATGCGGGCGATATTCACAGTCATCTTATTGATAACGGCATCGCCTAAGTGGTGGCGCATAATCGTAAAGGAGTGTTCGATGCCCCCGATGCCAAGCGGCATCTCAAAGAGCATTTTGCCTTTTTTGTCGGCGACATTGAAGGCGCAGTGATCCGTACCGATCGTGTCGATATGTTTCTGGTTGACGAAGAGGAGCTTGCGCGAAACAAAGCTGCGAAGAGGCGGGGCAAATGTATATAAGTAGCCATCTTCCCTCTGTAAATCATCATTCGTAAACGTAAAATACTGCGGGCAGCTTTCAACGAAGAAGCGCCGATTGAGAATNNTAATTTTCAATGAGAGCTTCCAAAGTATGACCATCACTCAGGTGGACCATGTAGAGCTTGCCGCCATGTTCGCGGACGAGCTGAGCGAGTTTTAAGGCCTCACTTCTTTCGGCTTCTGACGAACGGCTGATCGGCAAATCCTGATAGGTGAAGTCCTTATCGAGGCGAATCAGTTCATCATTTTCGATGTGCGCCAAGAGCAAGAATTTATATTTTTCGGATAGTTCAAGCAGTTTAATGATGTCTTTTTCATAAGTCCGGCGACCGGAATCCGAATAAGTCGTAAACAATTTTAAAGTATGCATGTCGAGGCTTTTCATCTTCTTGACGAATTCCTCAAGATCACCGCTCGGATTTTTAATGCAGGCATGGAGGCGGAAATCGACGACGGAGTTTTTTGCTAAAGCCATTCGCTTATCAAAGGCTTTCTGCAGCTCATCGGCATTTCCGGCCGGATCGAGAAAATCGACGATGGAAGTGACTCCGCCATAGGCGGCGGCCACCGTTCCGTGATAGAAGTCATCGACGGATTTATATTTGCCTAAGTCCAGTTCAAAATGGACATGGGGGTCGATGATGCCGGGCAGGACTTCGAGTCCATCGGCATCGGTGACATGAGCCGCGTCCAAAAAGTCGTCGCTGATCAACGCAATTTTACCTTCTGAAATATAAAGGTTATGCGTTTCCCAGTGACCGTTGATGTAGAGTTTGCCATTCATGATTGCATAATCGTACATGGTTTTACTCCTCTCCTTGAACCTGAACGAGTTCATAGTCTTTAATATCGAAGTGGCTGGCGACCGGCTTGACGAGATCGTCGCGGACGGTGATGACGAGATCAAGGCCGCTGGACAGTAACTTCTTCAAGATGTTGTGATATCCTCCGCCGTTGATTTCAAGAACACCGACTTCGTCGAGATAAATCGGCGAGATGCGTTGAGCGATGAGTTCATCGATGATGCTTTCAAGCATCGCCAGCAAGTCCAAATTGAGATAGAATGGTCCGAATTTGCCGGTTTTCGTGAAGTCCCTCAGAAAGTATTTTTGATGAACCATCCACGGAATGATGTTGTCGTTGCTGAGGTGAAGCATGTTATAACCATAGACTTCATTCCCATTCATTTTTTTGATGGCGGCAAAGCCATCTCCCTTGCGGTCTAAGCGATAGGTCTTAAGAAGCGTCGTGGTTTTACCGGCATTGACTTTTCCGGTGATAATTTTAACCATTCCGAGTCCTTCTGCCCTGCTGTGTTTGGTGTTTAAGAATCAAAATTAATATCCTTACAGGAGATTTGGAATGACGACTGCCAAAACCGCAAAAACAAATGTTAGCGGCGACAGGACATACATCAGCCAGTTGGGGGTTCTGAGTGGCTCTTTCCTCATCGCAAGCAATGCTTGAATGGAGCGGTAAATGATGTAGATAATCGCAAAGACGAGCAATTCATAGGCGCCATTAACAAAGACGAAGCGGGCACTTGCTTCAAAGCTTGAGAGCTGGGCGGCCAGGTTTCCGCTGATGGCGGATTGAACGGCTTGGTTAGCCAAGAAAAGCGTGCGCCAGGAGACGATTGCTAAAACAATTGCTCCGAGATGAATTAATGTTTGATTAACCGGCGAGGCTTTCTTTTCAAAGAGATAGCTGACAGCAAAAACCGTCAATGATTCCAAAATGATCGAAATCATCGGCGTGTAGACGCGCATCAAGCCTTCCCAGTGAACCGGAAAAGCGAAGTTGATGGCCTTGATTGCCGCGGCTAATAAGCCGACATAAAGAATGGCGCTTCTGCGGCCGGTGTTTTGATAGGCCCAGTACATCAGAGCCGAGCCGATCGGAAACATGACGAGACCCGACCACATGCCAGGCAACCAGTGCAAAAGATAGCCCATCGTGGCTTCTAGTAAGCCCCAGACGGCACCGAAAAAGATGACGGCCAGCACTGTGTTTTTAAGCGTTTTTTTGTTATTCATAACCTGACTCCTTTATTTTTTATTTAGCCCCTGAAATATCTTTTCGGGGGTAACAGGTAATTTGTTGATGCGCACGCCGGTGGCGTTAGCGACGGCGTTGGCGATGGCGGCAGGCGGTGTGTCGATGCCGATTTCGCCAACCGATTTCGCACCATAAGGTCCACTTTCCTCATAACTCTCGGCAAATTCAGTCGTCAGCTTTTTAACATCGAGGTTCGATGGAATTTTATAGTACAGGAAACTGTTGCTGTTTAGTTTCCCACGGCCGCTGTATTTGACATCTTCGAAGCATGCCATGCCGAGACCCTGAACGATGCCGCCCTCGACTTGGCCTTTAGCCAGCATCGGGTTAATCGTTACGCCGCAATCGACGACGCTGACATAATGGAGAATATCGTATTCACCGGTTTCGGTGTCGAGTTCAATCTCGACATATCCGGCCATAAAAGGAGGCGGCGATTTGTGACCGACGAAACTTTCGGTCGCGCTCAGCTGATGCTGATTTTCGTTGTAATAAAGTTTATTGGCCATATCCGACAAAGTAAGATGCTTATCGTTCGTCCAGAATTCCTTGCCATCAAACATCACTTCTTCAGGCTTGGCATTCAGATAATGGGCAGCTTCTTCAATGAGCATTTTCTTCATCTTTAAGGCAGCTTTTAATGCGGCATTGCCCGAGACATAAGTCGTGCTCGAAGCATAAGCGCCGACATCAAACGGAGTCAGATCCGTATCTGAGGAATAGATGATTACTTTATCGACTGTCGTCATCAATGCTTCGGCGACGATTTGCGTGATGACGGTGTCGCTGCCCTGGCCGATTTCGGTCGCGCCGACGGTCAGATTATAAAAGCCGTCATCGTTAAGCTTTATCGTCGCAGCGGCCATGTCGATATAAGGAATGCCACTACCTTGCATGGCAATAGCCATTCCGACTGAGCGCACTTTGTGCGGGCCGACTTTAACAAACGGGTATTTATCTTTCCAGCCAATCAATTCGGCGCCGCGGTCGAGGCAGTAGCGGAGTTTGCACGTATCCATGTCCATGGC
>DCUC01000053.1:0-126 GCA_002329705.1 Caryophanales bacterium UBA1424 | reverse complement strand
GGCAAAATTACCTTGAATCGCCCCATATCCGCGGTAGGCTCCCGCCGAGACGTGGTTTGTGTAGACTACGCGTCCGCCAAAGCGAACGGCATCGACTTTATTATATAAAGGCAATACCTTGGAACC
>DCUC01000044.1 GCA_002329705.1 Caryophanales bacterium UBA1424 | reverse complement strand
TTTTTAAGACACACAACACCCGAGGAAGCGATCATCTCCGTCGGAAGCGACAATTATTATGGTCATCCCCATCAGGAAGTCATCGCTTTGCTCCATCGCTATGACATAACCATCCGCCGGACCGATCTCGAAGGAACGATTTCGTACTCATCGGCTCTCTTTTGATATATAATCAAAGCAAGATGATTTTTCTAATTGCCGGCTCACAATCGCCAATTCTCAAAAAGCAGTTGAACCGCTTGCTCGGCGAGCGGCTTTCAGCCATCGACGATTTCAATCTCTCGCGCCTGGATGGACGTGAGGTTCTCGCTCAGGATATCGCCTATGAGGCGAGCTTGCCTGCCATCGGCGCGCCGCGCAAGGCCGTCGTCATCGAAAACCCCTATTTTCTTTTAAAGGATAAGGGCAAGAATAAAATCGATAAAGAGCAGAAGTATCAACCTTTGGTTGAAATCATCGAAAATCCCAACGAGGAAATCGATCTCATCTTCGTTTCTGACAGCGTTGATCTCGATGAAAAGAGTGAAGTTNNGCCGCTGGTTTCAATACGGCAAGTCATATTTTCGCAGTCAAAAAGCAATTATCGATAATGACGCCCTCCGCGAGTTGATCGAACGTGTTAATGGTGACCTGAACGCGTTTATCAACGAAGCAAATAAGCTCATTTTGTATAAAAATCAAATCAACCTCATCGATGTGACGCTGATGGTGTCTAAACCCCTTGAAAACAATATTTTCGCGATGACAAAAGCTCTTTTTCGCGGCGATAAGGCCGCGGCTTTAGACATCTTCTCCGATCTCAGGACGAACAATGTCGAGCCAATCACGCTCGTGTCGATGCTGGCCAACCAGTTTCGCCTGATGAGCCAGATTCGCTATCTCGACGCTCAGGGATACTCCTTAGGAGAGATTGCCAAGCGGCTCGGAATGCCGGATTTTCGCATTCGCATGTCGCTTCAAGACTCCAAGAAACTCTCGCGCTTTGCCATCACCCGCAACCTCGATACTTTGTATAATCTCGATCTCAACATAAAAAGCGGTCTCATCGACCGCTATTATGCTTTTGAGCTGTTTATTCTTAATTTCGCTTAAGCTTGTAAAGAATTGAAAAGCGTTTGAAGATGACTCTTTTGACGGGCTCCGGCATTTTTGTGCATGACATTTTTGCTGACGGCCTGATCGATTAAAGAGACGCTCTTAGCGAGTTCTTCCTTGGCTTTGACGGCGTCTTTGGCGTCGACAGAAGCCTTGAATCTCTTGACTTGAGTTCTGACTTTGCTGCGAAAGGCTTGATTGCGGATGCGGGCCTTTTCATTCGTGCCAATACGTTTAATCTGTGATTTAATTTGTGCCATTTTATTACCTCTTAACGCTAAAACTATATCAAATACCTTCAGTGATGACAATATAAATATTGTTATTCGTTCCGCTCGTTATTTGCTCTTCTTGCCGCGGTAAGTCAAGACCATCTCGGCAAAATCGTTGACCGAGACGAGCAAGCCATATTGTTCTTCGGCGATTTTGATTCCGAAACAATCTTCGATCTCGCCGACGAGTTGGACATAGCTCATCGAATCGCCACCGAGTTCATTGACCCAGTGCTCGCTGTCGCCGACTTTAAAGGTCGGAAGGAGCAAAACTTTCGAGAATATTTCGCGGACCGATTTGACGATCGGTTCGACGACGCTTGATTCGAAGCCATCAAAGGTCTTGACGGCCTTCTTCTCATTCATGTCGAGGAAGAATTCCGGTTTAGCTTTGAGCAGGTCTTTGACTTGAAAGCGGCGGACTTTGAGATTGTTGGAAATCGGAAGCTTATCCTTGATGACAAAGACATCCTGGACGCGTTTCTCATTAGATAGTCCGACGTTGATTTCCTGAACTTTGTCTTTTAAAAGCGCGAATTCCTCAGTCGATATCTCATTATCGACTTCGAGGATTAAGGTTATCGTCTCGTCCGAGGACTTACCCTTGCGAATGCCGACGACACAAGTGTTGCTGACATGGGGAATCGATTTAAAGTAAGATTCGATTTCATCGGGATAGACATTTTCACCGTTGGCGTTGATGATGATATCTTTTATCCGGCCCTTGATGTAGTAATTGCCGCTTCCATCGCGAAAGACGATGTCGCCGCTTCTTAAGAAGCCGTCTTCGAGATCCGGGGCTTTTTCGACGCCGCCGACAATCTCGCGGACGTGTGTGATGTTCGATTTGATAAGCAGCTCGCCGAGGTTGACTCCGCTCGCCTTCTCATCGGTGGGGGCGATTTTATAAGTGACGCCTTCAAACGGGCGGCCGATCGAACTCTTCAGGCGGTCTTCGACGCGCGGCGAGAGCTCGACGCTGGTGACGCCGACTTCGGTCATGCCATAGCCATTATAGAGGGGATAGCCGATGCCATTGATGATGTTCATCGTCTTTTCGGAGATGTAGCCTCCGCCCGAGATGCAGTATTTGACTTTGGAGCCAAAGATATTTTTCTGAACGGCCGCCAGGGCGATTGGAGTGGCGGCTAAACCGGCTTCAAAAGCCGAAATCTTGTGGGTATTGTACGCGATCATGCGATCGAGCAAGGCGACTTTTTTTGGTCCCTCCAGGGCGACTTTACGGACGATATTCTGCGCGAGCGAATCCCAGAATAAGGGGACGCAGTAGATGTGCGTGGCGCTTAGTCTCTGGGCTGTCGTCAGCACTTCGGCCGGAGACAGAGTCTTGATAAAGATGATGTTTTTGCCAAAGAAGGTATACCACAAAAAGACGGCTACAAAGCCGAAGATGTGGTGGAATGGCACAAGTGCCATAATATTGATCGGACCCGGATGCATAATATCTTTTGTCGTCTCGGGCATGCCGTAGGCGGCGTAGATCTGGTGGCATAAGTTATTGCCGTTAAAAACCATCATCTTGGCTTCGCCGGTCGTCCCGCTCGAGCAGAAGATGACTTCGTTAGCCCACATTTCGGCGAATTTATAGTTGGCTTCTTTTTCTTCGATTTCGCTGATCGTAAAGCGCGGGACGCTGTATTCGTGAATCTCATCGCAGACGATAGCTTTGGCGTTGGCCTGCTTGAGAAGCAAGTCGGTGTTGGCTTTGGGGAGGCGGGCATCAATCAATAAGACGCGATAACCGCAGCTTAAAAGCGCCCAGAACAGATGAATCCACGTCGGAGAATTTTTCATCTTGAGGGCGACGATTTCTTTTTTGGTGATATTCGCGAGGACGATGTCGAGTTTTGAAGCTAATTTAAAGGTGATGGTCCGGTACGTTTCGTAGTTATAGCGAACGATGCGGTTTTTATCGTCGATATAAGAGATGGCCGTGTCATTGCGGTGCTTGTCGATCGCCATTAAAAAAATATCTTGCATCGTTCGCGCGGTCTTCAAGAGGTCGGCTACCGAGGCAAAATACCGTCTTATCTTATTATAATCAGAATACATTGCTTATGCTCCTTTCGCATACAACACAATATATTCTAAAAGAATTATAAATTAAAGTATACTACTTTATGATTTTGACACCTGATGGTACATCGGCACGAACGACGGCGTTGACGCCAATTTTGGCATTATCGCCTACTGTTATATTACCCAATACTTTGGCACCGGCTCCGATGACGACATTATTGCCAATCGTCGGATGGCGCTTGACTTTTTTCGACGAGACACCGCCCAAAGTCACCTGATGGTAAAGGGTGACGTTATCGCCGATAATCGTCGTTTCGCCGATGACGACACCGGAACCGTGATCGATGAATAGATTGCGGCCGATGGTCGCGGCCGGATGAATTTCGATGCCGGTGCGGCACTTGACCATGCACATGATCCACTCGCCGATAAACTTAAGATGGAGCTTGGTCCAAAACCAGTGAGCGAGGCGATAGTATCGAAGGGCAATGACCGAAGGATAAAGGAAAAAGATCTGAAAGTTGTTGCGCGCCGCGGGATCGCGACGCTTGATCGAGGCATAATAGCCCTCGGGCTTTTCTTTTTTAGTTTTCATAGGCGCCTGTCGAGATGTATTTGGCCCCGCCATCGGGAGCCACTGTCAGTATAACAGCATTTTTGACTTGGTCGGCAACTATTTCGCTGGCTAAGATGGCCGCGGCGCTCGAGATGCCCAGAAAGAGACCCTGCCGCGCCAATAACTTAGCTTTGTTCATGGCATCGGCGCTGGCGATCGAGATGATGCGATCGACTTCTTTGGTCTCGAGAAGCGGTGGAACAAAACCGGCGCCGATTCCCTGTATTTTGTGAGGTCCTTTGGGAAGACCTTGCAAAACGCTCGATTCGAATGGTTCGACGGCGATGATTTTTAAATTGGGATAGCGTTTGCGGATGATGCGGGCCAGGCCGGTCAGAGTGCCGCCCGTTCCGACGCCGAGGACGAGATAATCAAGTTTGGGAAAGTCGCGCAGTATTTCTTCCGCCGTCGTCTTCATGTGGGCTTCGGGATTGGCGTGATTGCGGAACTGGTCGATGTAGACATAGCCTTCCTGCTCCATCTCTTTGGCTTTGGCGATGGCTCCCGTCATGCCGAGAGCGGCCGGGGTCAGGATGATATGAGTGCCATAGGCGCGAAAGAGATCGACGCGCTCCCTGGACATGTTTTCGGGCATGACCGCCGTAAACGAGATGCCTTTGCTGGCCAGGACGAATGATAATCCGATGCCGGTGTTGCCCGAGGTCG
>DCUC01000074.1:3969-5032 GCA_002329705.1 Caryophanales bacterium UBA1424 | reverse complement strand
CAAATCGGCGAAGTGGTGGGAACATCAGCGCTTTGTGTGGGCCAAAGGCGTCGTCAACATCAAAGGCGAGCTATCATCGCGCACATTGCAGGAAGCCGCCGGACTCGACAAATACTACATCCACTATCAAGTGGCATCAGTCTTTACTCACGAGCACCTGATTAACGAAAATGATTTTCAAAACATCTCACTTTTTGATTATGTGATTGAACTTTATTGGCGAACTTTTGAGGAGATTCGCCTCGATATCATCGGTTTGTTTAAACTTAAAGACGAGCAATTAGAATACATTAACAAACACGAAAAAAATCTGCGGCTGGCGCTGAAGAGCACGCATCCAAAGTTCGATGAATTCGCGCTGATGATCAGCTGATTTATATCGATTTGAAGGCGACGCGGTTGCGGCCTTCTTTTTTGGCTTGATAAAGAAGGATATCGGCCTCTTCAAGAGCCTCTTCGCAATCCTTTTTATTTGTCGGCGAACGATACAGAGCCCCGACGCTTATCGATAGGCGAATATCTTTTTCTTCAAAATGAAAAGTGCGGCCCTCGATTTCCTGGCGAAGCGATTCGGCAAACTGCTTGGCTTCTTCTTCGTTTTGTGCAAGATGAATTAGGACGAATTCCTCGCCGCCGTAGCGGGCCAAGAAATCGCCGCCTTGGAGTCGTTCTTTAAATGTTTTTCCAAGGATGATTAAGACTTCGTCGCCCGCGGCGTGGCCGTATTTATCATTTATCGTTTTAAAATTGTCGATGTCGATCATCATGATGACCACGGGAGGAAATGGTTTACTTTTAAACCTCTCCTTCATCTCATAGACGAAACGGTGATAAGCGGCGCGGTTGGGAAGAGAAGTCAAAAAGTCGGTTTGGGCATAGGTCAGAAGATCTTTTTCGGCACTGCGGGCGATGGACAAAAAATTATAGGCGGTCCGGGCGACGCCGAGAATATTTAAGACGATGTTGATGATGTGAAAGACGAGGGCGAGCGGATTAGAAAGGACGATGAGTGGCGAAAAACGCAAGGCGACGAGCAAGACGGCGATGAAGATGAGCGCTTCGA
>DCUC01000074.1:0-3949 GCA_002329705.1 Caryophanales bacterium UBA1424 | reverse complement strand
TTCAAGCCCAAAGACGATGACCTCGGCCGCCGCCTGAATGGTGATGATTAAAATAAAGATAAATGACGCCAGGCCATAATAACCGCGGCGGTTAATCAAAACGGCGATGGCGGTAATTCCCATCGTCACAAACGAGATGGCGGTAATCAGAATGCTTCTTGATAAGAAGAAAAGTGGAATAATGGCAAAAAAAGCGAAAAAAGTCGAAAGATATATGAGATGTGAATGCTGAAAGTATTCGCGTTTAGTCTTTTCGTCGACGTATTTAGAAAAGCGCATCTCCAATCCCCTTGTTGTAGCTATCAAGATATCAAAAATACTTGTGTATAAATATATTTTTCTTAACATCTGCCAATTTTTCCATCATGGCGCGTATATATTTTTCTTTTGTTGACACAATTTTCAATGGTTGCCATAATTTGACTAACTCGTCGACAAGAGCGGCCCTCACAAATCCTTTTAGCGAACCGGGTCTGGTGCAAGCCGGTAAGGAAGAAGAGAACAGCCAACATCTTGGAGTGGAAGAAGAAACCAAGTAGACCTTCCCGGATCTCGCCGTTATCGAGAATCAAGCGCTGAAGCAATTCAGAATTAAGGTGGCACCGCGATTAATCGTCCTTTGCATAGGGCGTTTTTATTTTTTAGGAGGATCAAGCCATGTATCAAAGCAAACTCAATCTTCTCGAGACGGAGAAGGCCATTAAATTTATTAAAGACGAGTTTGAACGCCGTCTAGCGACGAAGTTGAATCTCATCCGCATTTCGTCGCCCGTCGTCGTCTCAAAAGAAAGCGGCATCAACGATTATCTAAACGGCTATGAAAAACCCGTCGCCTTTCACTATCAAGGCGAAGAATTGGAAATTATTCAGTCGTTGGCAAAGTGGAAAAGAATGGCTCTTAAACGATATGGCTTTAAAATCGGACAAGGTCTCTATGCTGATATGAATGCCATTCGCAAAGATGAAATCATTGATAGCATCCATTCGATTTATGTCGATCAGTGGGACTGGGAAAAAATCATCACCCGCAAGCAGAGAACAAAAGAATATCTTTTTAAAACGGTAAAAGTTATCTATTCTGTCATTCAAAAAATGGAACGGATCGTTAACCGTCGCTATCCGACTTTGTTTTTTAAGCTCCCGGATGAGATAACTTTCATCGATAGCCAAGAATTGGAAGATCGTTTTCCTCAGCTTACGAGCCGCGAGCGGGAGTATCAAGTAACAAAAGAATGCAAGGCCGTTTTTGTGACACGCGTCGGAGGCCTCCTTAATTCGGGCGTGATTCACGATGGCCGTTCGCCTGATTATGATGACTGGAATCTAAACGGCGATTTATTGCTTTACGATGCGGTGAACGGCGCCGTCTTGGAAGTATCATCGATGGGAATACGCGTCGATGAAGTATCACTCGTCGCTCAGCTAAAAGAGCGCAATGCTCTCGACCGACTCCAATATCCGTATCATCAGGCGCTTTTGAACGGTCAATTGCCGCTGACTATCGGCGGCGGCATCGGCCAATCGCGCATGTGTCAGTTTTTATTAGAAAAAAAACACATCGGCGAAGTTCAAGCGAGCTATTGGCCACCCGAGATGCTGGCTGCTCTCGAACAAGAAAATATTATCGTCCTCTAATCTTAAATTAGTCGTTTTATCACTTTGATGGATTAGGATTATTTTATAATGCATAATTTTGGTGGTAAGAGACCATGGAAAAACTGATCAGCGTCGAGCAGAGTGTATTTGCCCTAAGTCAAAGTTATCCGGAGATTGTCGAGATTCTCGCCTCCCTCGGCTTCAGCGATATAACAAAGCCAGGAATGCTCGCAAGCGTCGGCCGCTTTGTCACATTAAAGCAGGGCGCCGCGCTTCGCAATATCGATCTTCAAATTGTCAAAGGCGCATTAATCGCCCGTGGTTTTTCATTTAAGGAGAAGAAAAATGAGTGAATTTATCAACAATCAAAGCATACGCCAGGAAAAGTTAAAAAAGCTGATTCGCAGCCTTCATGACGGTAAGCCCCTCGAACAGGCCAAACAAGAATTTAAAGAAGAATTTGGAAGCATTACGACCGCGGAGATCACCGCGATGGAGCAAGGCCTCATCAAAGAGGGGATGGCCGTCAGCGAGATTCAGCGCCTCTGCGATGTTCACGCCGCTGTTTTTGAGGGCTCAATCGCCGATATTCACGCCCCAAAAGATGAAGTTGACGATATTCCCGGACATCCCGTCCACGTTTTTCTTGAGGAAAATGAGCGTCTTGAAAAACTGCTTAAAGAAGAAATTGAACCGTATTTAAATCAAAGCGGCAAGACCGCCATCCTCATGCTGCGCGTTGGCTTCGACCGCCTCAAAGAAATTGATAAGCACTATGCCCGCAAGGAGTACTTGTTCTTTCCCCATCTTGAAAGAAAGGGTATCACCGCGCCTCCGAAAGTCATGTGGGGTGTCGATGACGAGATTCGCGCCGACATTAAAAGCGTCATCGCCAGCCTTTCGGCTGTTGCAATCGATGAAGCCGCAACCTTTGCCTTAATTCGGACGACGCTCACTAAAATACGCGACATGATTTCCAAAGAAAACAATATTTTGATACCGCTTCTAAAAGAAAACCTGAACCTTTTCAATTGGATAAGCGTCGAATTGGCAACTCCGGATACAGGCTGGTTCCTCGAAAAACCTAAAGTCAAATGGGAAGAAAAAGGATCGAGTATCGAAAAGCCAAAGAAGAAAAAAGAAATTGTTTCAAAGACGGACACCGAAATTCGTTTTGACGCCGGTTCGCTCAGCGCCGAGCAAATAAATGCAATGCTCAATGCGCTGCCATTTGACATGACTTTTGTCGATCACGAAGGATACGTTCGCTACTTTACGCAAGGCAAAGAGCGCATCTTCGCCCGCCCGGCCACGATTATCGGCCGCCATGTCTCGATGTGCCACCCGCCGGCGTCGGTGCACGTCGTCGAAGGTATCATCGAATCGTTCCGAAGCGGCCGAAAGGACCACGAAGATTTCTGGATTAGAATGAAAGATATGTTCGTCTACATTCGCTATTACGCTGTCCGCAATGCTAGAGGTGAATATCTCGGAACGCTTGAAATCACGCAGAATATCAAACCCATCACCGAACTGCAAGGCGAGAAGCGCCTCGTCGATAAATAAACTCGCGATTAACAATAGCCAAAATACTTTAAGGTGCGTTTAAGTTTGAAATTAATTTCAAAATAGCGCATCTTTTTTTAACTTTTCGCGACGATAGATGATAAAGTAATATTAATGAAGATACTTAAAGGAGTTAACAGTGACAAATCAAATCTCAAAAACGACATTCCTTAAATATCTGAGGTGTCCGCGCGCCGCCGCTTTTGAAGGCGATGCGGCCGCCATTGTCCGTGATTATCAGCGCAATCTCGCCCATATCGGCGGTGAAGAAAAGGCAAAGATTCTCGAGGAGGAGACAAAAGAAAAACTCCGTCAGCTTTTTATCAGGCTCATCGAAAACGATGAAGGNNGATGATTTAACGTTAAAAGCAATGCTTTCGACATATTTTAAAATCGAACAACTGACGGCTGAGAAAGCGAAGAAGACCTTCGGTGGACAAGTCCTTTCGGGAATGAGGGTGGGCGACCAGGTCATCGGTCAGAGGTATATCAATCTTTTTAAAGACGGTTTTAATTTCCATTCGTTTGTCGACGTCGTTCAGGAAGATGATAGCGCCGTGCGCATCATTGAAGCCAAATCGACGACATCAAAGAAGTTTGCGGAACTGGGACCGAAAAAAAATAAAGAACTCTGCCCTATTTTTGAGCGTTCGCCATTTGGTGTTTTGCGCCTTAAAGAAGATTTTGAAGGTTTTAAACCTTTCGATAAATATTATGATAACCGCGAAAAGTTAATGGACCGTTTCCGCGATGTCGGCCGCTATGTCTATGACCTGGCTTGGCAGCG
>DCUC01000001.1:38927-39472 GCA_002329705.1 Caryophanales bacterium UBA1424 | reverse complement strand
CAACTATGCTTGGGGTGATGAAGATCACGGAATAACGCCGACTCCAATCGGAACTGCCGCAAGACATAACAACACCGGTATCCGGTGGACGGCAACAGATAAATTTGGTGGCAGTGACAACATTTATGAGCCGCAAGATTCTGATAAGGGCGACATTGCTCGCGCCGTCTTCTATATGGCCGCAAGATATAACAACTGGGCAGGAACCACCGGGGCAATCTCAAACTTCGAACCTTTCCTTCAAGTCACCGATGAAATTTATGATAGTGGCGAAGGCACCGTTTATTCNNATACTTTCCACTCTTCTAAAATGGCATGAACAAGATCCGGTTGATAGTTATGAAATCCATCGCAATAACTTGATTTATTATAATTTTCAAAACAATCGAAATCCGTTTATTGATTTCCCGGAATGGGTTGATGCAGTATATGGTTCTGAAGGCAAATATGCAACTCCCGCCAGCGATGTTATTAATGGCTATAATCAAACTAATATTTTAATTACGAACATAACACTGAATCATGAGACGCTTACTTTAACGTCT
>DCUC01000001.1:34184-38763 GCA_002329705.1 Caryophanales bacterium UBA1424 | reverse complement strand
CCGCTCATTACGATGATTACTCTTCTGCCACAGTAAGCGGTGAGGCAACAATCAATGAACCTGACACTTTAATCCTTGGAGAACAAACCATCAGTGTTACTTATGGTGGGAAAACGACCTATTACATTGTCGATGTAACAAACGAAGGCGCGGTTTTTGCTCCGAGCCAGGCAACCGATCTCATCATCTCTGAATATATCGAAGGTTCAAGTAGCAATAAATACATAGAAATTTACAACAAAACGGGTGGCGTAATTGATTTATCGGATTACAAACTTCAATTATTCTCAAATGGTGCAATCACTCCTTCTAGCGATGTCGCCCTTTCTGGTACTTTGAATGATGGAGCAGCGAAGGTCTATAAAAATAGCAGTGCCACCTTATCTTTACCAACAGGAGTTTCTGCCGAAATAAATTCTGCCGTCAATTTCAATGGCAATGATGCCGTTGCTCTATACAAAATATCAACATCGAGTTTCGTTGATATTTTTGGCGTAATCGGCGTCGATCCAGGCTCGGCTTGGAGCGGCGGCGGCGTTACGACAGTTGATGTCACTCTTGTTAGAAAATCATCGGTATCATCAGGAATTACGACGAACCCGGAAACATTTGATCCTTCTGCTGAATGGGTTCAATACGCCACTGACACGGCTTCATATCTTGGCTCTCACACCATGACTTTATCGCCTGCGGTAACCGACTTAGATCAAGCTGAAGCTTGGGCAACTTATTTCTTAAACGAGACCTCTACCCAATGTCAGTTGCTAGCACCGCAAGACGAAGACGACTGGTTAAGACTTGAAGATGAGTACGATTATATGACTGCTGCTGCGAAAGCTTATTATACGGAAGGCGGAGCCACGAGCATCATAATAAGTGCCATCGCCCGTTATCAAGCCATCATCAGCGCTCATCCCGAAAACGAACCATTCATCGCTGGCTTGCCTACAGGTACTTTTGTATCAATTTCTACTGCTAGCATCGAAAAAACGACACTAATCATTCTTGTGCTTGTCTCCGGAATTGGTTTAGCATTTTTCCTTGTTCTAGTAGCAAAGAATAAAAAGAATTCAAAAGAAGTCTAGGCATATCGACATTCGAAATACTGGCTTACGCCCCATAATCAAGAGGTAGAAATGAATATTGCATCAAAACATCACACACTTGGATTAATATCCACTTTCGTTCTCGGCACATTGCTCATAATCGCGATTCCCGCGACCATCATTGCTAATAGCCCAAAGCCTCAGGAAGTTACGGCTGTGACAGTAATTACGGCAAAATCCTCAGACCAATATATTTCCAATTACTACTCAACCATAAGCACTAGTCAAAGCGGTTTGCCTTTAGCCTCAAGTCTTGAAAGTCGTCTTCAAGCGGAGAGAAATAATTCTTTTTCATATGGCTCTTTGCAGACGACCGCTTTTCCTTATACCGATGTTGATCCCTTACGGCCCACCGGTGGCTACATAGTCAGCTTTTATTCAGGGACGCCCGTATATGGCTATACCGGCATGAATAAAGAGCACACCTGGCCGAATTCCCACGGTGGAGGATATATCGAAAACGATCCGCACATGGTTCGGCCGACATTAACAAGCGAAAACTCGGCAAGAGGTAATAGTTATTATGCCGAATCGCCATCTGATGGATGGGATCCCGCTTCGTTTAATAACGAAAAGTATCGAGGTATCGCGGCCCGCATCATCTTTTATGGTGCGGTTATCGGCTATACCGAAGGTCTCCGGCTTGAGGATGTCGGCTTTGTCTCCGGCACTGGTAACGGCGGAGAAATGGGCAAGCTTCTGGCGATGTCACAAGCGAAGAGCAGGCGATTGCCTGGGCTCAATATTTTTTATCATCAACCGATCAGATTTGTGTCGCTGATGGTTCAACGAATGCTGATGATTTGCAAAGTGGCTGGTCGCTACTCGCTAGCGAGTACGGATACATGGTCGATGACGCCAAAGACGCCTTTGTCGATAACGGTTCAAGCAATGCGACAATAGCGAGTGCCAAAGCAAGATATATCTATATTGTCGAAAAATACGATTTTGACAATTACGTTACCGACGGAAGCGGATTCAAAATGATTCCTTCTAATGTCGTAAGTTATTTTGGTGCAAATGATAAATTGATCCTCATTATTTCGATGCTTTTAATTGTTCTTGGAACAACTGCGTGTGCGTTTATCGCCTTAAAGCGGAAACAATCCGATGTCATTTAGTCATTTGTTGTCAGTTTGCTAATAAACAAAAAAAGAGAGCGCTTCATCGGTCGCTCTCTTTTGTTCTCTTTTATTTGGTTGACATGATCTTCTCGATGTCACTAACATCCTTGAGAATATCTTTTGATAGGTTCTCGCAGCCCGTCTCGGTAATCAAAACATCATCTTCGATGCGAATGCCTATTTTCAGCTGTTTGAAATAAAGTCCTGGTTCCACCGTAATAACCATTCCTGGCTCAAGGGGGCGGTCGCGGTCGGCGACATCGTGAACATCGAGGCCGAGATGATGTGAGACACCATGATAGTATACGGCCGTAATTTCTTCCTTGTTCTTAATGAAACCTTTTAAGACGCATTCCGCGGCCAGATAGTCGGTCGCGAACTTCTGGAGTTCGTTTAAAGTCAAACCCGGACGAATGAAGTTGATGACGGCCTTATTGCAGCCTAAGACAATTTCATAGAGAACTCTTTGTTTTGGCAAAAATTTGCCGTTAATCGGAAAAGTGCGCGAGATATCGGCGTTATAGTAATGCCTTCTCGCCCCGAGATCGAGCAAGACGAGGTCGCCGTTATTAAGCCTTTCCTTCGGATTCGGATAGTGGAGGATGACGGCGTTTTGCCCGCCGGCGACGATGGTGTCAAAGGCAATCTCGGCATTATTATCATCGCGAACTGCGTATTCAAAAGTATTTCGCACATTGTATTCATATTGCCCGGGATATAAGTTTAAAAGGACGTTCTTAATGCCTAAATCCGTCGTTTTTATCGCGTCGCGGATGAGAGCGACTTCCGCGGGTGATTTAATCATTCGCAGCGATGTGAGCCGCGGATGAAGATCTTCGATTATCAGTTCGCCGTATTTCTCTTTTAACTCGTCGCGAAGATCGCGGGTCGTAAAGGCATCTTTAATTTTGAGCTCGGCTTCGAGATCGAGATAAAGCTTTACCAGATGACCTAAGTCGCCATCCTCGCTTAATGCTGAATCGAGTTTTGCCTCAAGTGAATTGGTAAATAAGATATTGCTGACGGCGCTTTTTTCGCGCGCCTCTTCAATCGTGAGCCTGACGCCGGTCCATTTTTCTTTGCGTTCATCGTATTCATCGATGAATAAATACGTCTTTCTCTCGCCGCACGATTTGACGAGCATGACGACGGAATTTTCCTGGTCGATGCCGGTCAGATAGTAAAAATTGCGGTTGACGGTATAGGCGAAATGATCGCCGCTCATCTTGCGTCCCACGCCTGCATAGATGACGAGAAAAGAATCGTCGTCCATCATCTCAAAGAGGCGGTCGCGCCTTTGGCTGTATTCGCTGGCAGATATCATGTTGAGGTCTCCTTCAAATAACGTCTTTCCATCTCGAGCGGGGTTATTTTGCCCCTTCCGTGTAGCGTTTGCCGTAAAAAATCATCAGCAGGCTCTCGAGCGAGAAGCTTAATCATTATCGTATCGCTAAAGACACTGTTTTCCNNGCTTTTTTGCTTCGCTAAGCAAATATTCATAATCGCTGTAGGCGAGTTCCAGCGCGTAAGAAAAGAGGTGAACAATCTCATGTTTTTCGGCACCGCTAAGCGCTTCGTTAGCGACAGCGACATACGCTCTTAGCAACCGCGAAGCCCCGAGGAGCGTCCCGCCGAAATAGCGGACCACCACAATCAGCGTTTCATCAAACTGGCCGCGCTTCAGAAGTTCGAGCAAAGGGCGCCCAGCCGTCCGGGCGGGCTCGCCATCATCAAAGCCCTTCTCTTCCGCACCGATGATATAGGCATAGCAGTAATGTCTGGCCTTCGGATATTCCTTTTTTATAGCGCTTAAGCATCGTTTAACTTCCTCGCCATTACGAACATGAAAAGTCACGGCGATGAAGCGTGACTTATCTATGATAAGAGTCGAGGTTGAACTATTAAGAATTGCAAACATCACTAATAACCGCGATCGGCAATTAACGCGGCGGCGATGCTCTGCCAGTCCGCCAGCGTCGTCGGATTGGGATTGACGGCTAAACCGCGTCCGCCGGCGAAAATATTGCCGCTTAAACACGGATAAATGTCGGCCAGATAAAAGATTTTGGCAATTTCCGAATTAAACATGTTTTCGAAAGCGGTCGTAATCTCGGCTTCGGTCATCTCCGTATTATCGACAATTAGCGAATTAAGCGAGTAATAAAGAGCATTGACGGCGCCCGTCAAACCGACGCGTTCCGTGGCATTCAGCAAATCATAATAGCTATCGTATAAATCAACAGGGGTATAGACAATCGCATTAGCATCCAGATAATCATATTTATTCTGCAGTATGCCGTCGAGCTGCCCGGCGACGATTTCGCTGATCAGCAAGGCGTGTCCGTAATC
>DCUC01000001.1:34041-34175 GCA_002329705.1 Caryophanales bacterium UBA1424 | reverse complement strand
TTGACGATTTCTGAACCATTGTCGAATCGGGCGATATTATAAAGATAATAATCCTGGGCTGAAACAAAAGCGGTTTTGCTCGTATCGATATTGATGGCGCCTTCAAGGAAGGACATGGCAAATAAGCCATAGTC
>DCUC01000001.1:33447-33983 GCA_002329705.1 Caryophanales bacterium UBA1424 | reverse complement strand
TGCGCTAACTCACTATCCAAAGTGACCGGGCTTCCGCCGATATTCTGCGTCATCTCAAATGACATGATATTGTAGAGGAAGACGGCTTCGCCTTTGTAGCTTGGCGTGACCGGATCTTGATATAAATCACTATCGACGATGAAAGCCAGAATCGGACCGGTGGAGTTGCCATCATTGACAAAGCCGACGACGCCTTCCGGCTGGCTGAAATCATAATAGGTGCTCGATGAATCAATATAGAATTCTTCCATTAGATCAATCAGAATCGGAATGTTGGTATCGCGGTAGCTGACTTGGTTTTGCATGTAATTGCCGGTTTCGATCGCCTGAATGACGCTTAAGTCATCCATCGTAAAGTTGGTGACCGCCTCAATGCGGAAATATTGATATGCAATGCAGCTGAGGCTGATTGTATAAACGTTGCTTTCGGCAGCATCGAGGATATAGTAATTTGTCATCGGATTAACAGCGTTTCCGTAGAACACTTTAAAACTATCGATAGCGGCCGTCGTCTCGATTTGAAGGGAGCAAATATT
>DCUC01000001.1:32907-33391 GCA_002329705.1 Caryophanales bacterium UBA1424 | reverse complement strand
TTATAGAGAGCATCTTTAATCATAAACGGAATGGCGTCTTTGACATTGTCAAGAGCGTTAATGCTCTGAAGAATCGTCTCTAGTTGGGCGGGTGTCAAGGAATCGATTGTCAAACCCGAGAAGTCACCCGACTCCATTCCCAGACCATCAAAAGCCGCGATCAAATCGCCGATGGCATCAATCTCTGTAACCCAATTGCCGGCGTGCAGCGAATCGCCGTGCAACGGATTAGCATAATTCGGGAAATCAACGATGCTGTCGGTAATCTTTTTAACAATTCCTTCTGATATCGAAGTGATCGATGAATCGAAATCAATGACGCGGTTATAGGATAATTCCGCTAAATAGGTGTCGGTATAAATCTTGCGCATAATCTGCTCGAAGACGGTAATTTCTCCGGGCAAATAGCTTCCGGCCCGATAGAATGTCTCCGTCTCCTGAAGGGCGACTAATGTGTCTTTAAAAAGCGTCAGTTCGCCGGCGA
>DCUC01000001.1:26716-32880 GCA_002329705.1 Caryophanales bacterium UBA1424 | reverse complement strand
CCGCTCGGAAAGCGATTCGTGAAGTTGACGCCGTTATAATGGAAGAACGGATTGGCGGCGCCTAGTTCGATATCATCGATAGCAAACGCCGCTTCATCATTAACGATGCGCGAAATCATATTCGGCACGCAGTCATAAAGGAGTTCCGAGTCATTCAAGGCGTTTAAAACCGCCTCAAAGTTAGTCGCGGTCAACGCATCAAAAGTAATGCTTAATCCATCCGGAGAATACGGGCTCGGATCGCCGACGCCCAATCCATCGTCAAGATGAATCATGACATCGACTAAATCGACCATCTCCTGAACATAACTCTTCTGGGCGGCTTCAGTCTTCACCGCATCAAAGACGAGTTCCATGCCGGCATCGACGCTCGGAGTTGGGAAATTAGTATCTAATAAATAAGTCGTCTTACTGGCCCCGTCCGTATAGTAAGCATTGCTTACGCCATCGATATCCTTGGGGTTTTCGGGACGGAAAATGGCTTCTTCAATGACCGGACCGCGCATGAAGAAACGCGTGAATTGTTTAAACACCGTCTCATCGGCGGGCAGTGAATCGCCATCGAGAGAGTTGAAGACGACGGAAGCGACGAGGCTGCTGAGGGCATCGCGCAAGTCGTCGACCTGCTCGTCGGTCGTGGTTGCCAAATTAATGTTATACGAATATTCGCCGGTGCCCGGATCTTGCGTGCCCATGTTTTCGATGACGCGGTACATCTTGACGGTAACATCGATCTCATCTTGCCTTTGAGCTTTGCTCATATCGACAAGAGCGATGTTATTCATCGTCGATAAATCAATTTCGTCAGAGGCGAAAGCCGTGGCGATCTGGTTGTAGCCATTATAGATGATCATGCGCATTGTCGTCGTGTTGTTAAGCGCCGTCAGAATGCCGTGAACATTGTCGGCGGTCACTTTTCCGGTCGTTAATAATCCGAGATAATCGACGGGGTCGCCCGTATCGATCGGATCACCATATTGATCGACGTTCGCGTTTTGCAAAGCCTCAAGAGCCGCGCCGAACAAGACGATTTCATCTTGCCATTCCGGCCGCGTTTCAAGGGAATCAAAATCTTCTTTAACTTCGTTCGTCGTCGTCGCATTAGGATCATAGAAGTATTGAGCATTGCCTCCTAATGAAGTCATCAGTTGATCATAGAAGAAATCGCCGAACAAGTAGCCTTCGGGTCCGTCAAACATCTGCGAATCCGCCAGGGCGCTGAGGAGTTCGACGACATTGTCGGGATCGCTTCCGATAAAATCGATGTCGGCAAAATCAATATCGCCGAATTCATCGATGGCCAGGCACAGCCTTTCAAAAGCATCGCCTTCCAGCGACCAGTCGCTTACATTATTAAACGAAACATCACCGGGATCGTCACTCAGGGCATCGAGGACAAACATATCGAGGACATCGCCAAAAGTCGCGGAGAAGACCGCGCTTCTTTCGACGGCGTCAAACACTTCGCCGACAGCCGCGCCAAGCTCGCCATAGTCAATTGATTCGCCAGCCTCAAGATCGATGATATCGAGGAGGCCGGTGCGGCCGATTGACGAGATAAATTCGGTCATAAAACCAGTTTCGCCATCATAGATGGCATCGCCGAAGCGGTCGCGGCGGAAGTCGCCGCTTATCGTCCGTGAATTCGTCCACTTCGCGACATTATAAATATCTTTTTTATTGCTGAAACCTCTGCCTTGCAAGAGGCTATCGAAGACGAAGTCGAGCATCGCATAGAAGTTCGAATTCGTGCCGTACACCATTTCACCTTTGGCGTGGAGGAGAACGCCGAAGGTATTATAAATATTTTCCTGGTATTTTTCGTTGATGATATTGGAAGTATAAAGGGTGTCGAGCATCTTGGCGAGCGGTTCGTCATTTTCGGATAACTCAAACATCAGGGGTCCGAAATTCTCCGCCGGAATATCTCCGGATTCATTTTTATACGGCTCCATGATGTCCATCAATTCCTGAACGCTATCAAAGGCATCGATCAGCAAGGCAAACTCGCGTCCGAGGCGCGGGGTATCCCAATTGAGCTTGGCGGGGTCGATGCCGATGGCCGAGAACATGCCGGCCATGTCATCGCCGCCAAAGGTCGATTCCAAAAGGCTCGGGAAGACAAGCGATAAAAAGCGCGAGTTGTCAATTTTGGGAAGAGCTATTTTAAGACCGCTAATCAAAGCGGGATCGATGCTTTCGAGACCGCCGTCATCGTTAAAAACGATGCCCGGCATATTTTCAAAATCGAGGACCAGGGCTCTCGTCGCATCATTTTCGCCTAAAGCGACCATGAGGTCGAGAACGGCGCCATATTCTTTTTTGTAATTGAGCAGCTTGACGCCGGTATTTAAATCGGCGATTAAGCCATCGATGTCGGCACCGCCTAAATCAATAGTTCCGAACAGAGAATCGACGAGATATGTAATTGCCCCCGAAAGCGAATATTGTAAGAGCTGCGAATCAAAGAGAGCATAGTGGCGGTTATAGAGGCGGTTACCGTCTTCGTCAAAGACGCGGGTGACTCCGTTTTCATCGACGCCGAGGGGATTGCCGTTAGCGTCAGTCCGACCGATTAATATTTCTTTAATGGCGCCGGCATTGCGAAGAATCGGTTCGAGCGGTATACCGCCCTCTTCTTCTGGTTCTTCTTCGTCAGCTAACAGATTATTAATATCCTGCGCGGACATGTAGGGGGCGCCTTTTTGGGCGTTTTGAAGGGCGAGCTGAACAGCTGGCTCCGGTTCACCGCCTTCGGGTTCACCGCCGCCCTCTCCGCCGCCGGCGCTCATCAAAGCNNTCCGAGCCCCAGCGAATGGCGGCAAAATCATCCCATTCCGTCGGCAAGAAAGCTGAAAATGCTTCCATGTCCGGATTATCTTTCAGCATCGTATAAGCGACAGCCGGAATGGCGCGGCTGAGGAGCTTGCTGTCATCGATTGTTTTGAAGATGTTCATCATCCCCGAATAAGTATCGAGTTCAAAGATTTTTTTAAGGGCCTCGGCATCGAGTACCGGATTGCCTTCTTCGTCAAATAAGTCATCGAAAAGACCAGTTTCCTGGACGGCGGTGTACATCGCGCCGATATTGTTGATCTCTTGCTTCCAATCGACATCGCTGACATCGAGAAGACCGTCGCCGACATACTGCTTGACGACATCGAGATTAAGCGCCAGCTCAACCGCGACCGGAAGAATCATCAACACTAGTCCGGAATTGCCGATGGAGGATAGAAGAGAGACGACCATCTCATCATTTGCCAATAGAGTCTGGCCGATTGATGCCATGCCATCTTCGCTTAAAATGCCGGCGGAAATCAAGGTTTTGCCAATTCCGACAATATTATATATCTCATCGATAAAACTGACTTTGAGGCCGTTGACATCGGCGGAAGTAAGCGAATCCATGAGCATGACATCCCAGCTTTGTCCGCTGGAATTATCGGTCCAGTTAAATAAAACGTTCGCTAAAACACTATCTTCATAGGCATCGACAATCGTCGTCACGGTATTGATCATCTCGTTATCGATGGTGATACCGTTATCTTCGTTTTTAAAGGCCGCCGTGACATTGTTAATCAGGGCCGAGAAAGGAAAGATGAGCATCGCGCCGACGACCAAAGTCTGCGTCGCACCCATCAGGGCGGCCACGCCTTTGACGCGCACGGCCTTGCGAATGCGCTTGCTGATAAGATGTTTAAATAAAGCGTGCCACAGGATGGTCGCGCCGAGATTGCCCAAAGACGAGATGAGAATGCCGTCCATAATGACGACAAACGTCGAAAGAATCAAATAGACGAGCCCGTGAATGACGGGTTCGACCTGCTCAGCAGAAACAGTGATTCCGTTGGCTTCGCCAAGCGCAATTAAAAGGTCGCTTAGGGTGCCGAAGATGCTCGTGACTTGAATGGTGGTCGAACCCGACCCCATCGTAATCGTCACGCCGTCCATGCCAAACAGCCTGAGAAGCGGACCCATATCGCGCCCGCCGATGAAATCGACCATCGGGCGAACTGTCGTCAGAGCGATGATGATCAGCGTGCCGATAAAAAGGAGGCGAAAGCCAGCATTAAAGATGCCGCGTTTCCAGCCGATTAATCCGGCAAAAAACAAAATGACGACGAGCAGGATCAAGAGTCCGAGACTGCCCCATTTAATTATATTAACGACGAGTTCAATTGTAGTTGCATCCATATTGTTTGTGCACCCACCTTGCTTTTATTATATTATTATTGCATAACTTCATTAAAGTTATTTACATATTTTGCTTAAACACCATAAACTCCTCATAATGTTCAAAAACAAGAAAAATCCCCGCAATTATCGAAAATGTCCCGTCTGTCAGCATCTGCACGACGGGTCTTTGGACGAATGCCCGCGCTGCGGCCAGCAAAGCGATGGTCCTGTCTTGACCACGCGTTTCCCAAATGTCATCCGTGTTCACTGGATCAAACAAATTTTCCTTTTTCTGATCGGCTGGGGCGGTCTCAATGTCGTCAGCCTCATCGTTTCGGCATTTTTTGTGCTGTATGCCAATAATTATATTTTTGGCGCTATTCAGCGCGAAACTTTTCTTTCCTCTCATCACGTCGGAATCATGCTTAATTTAATTACTTATTCGACGCTTTTCGTCGGTATTTTGGGTTTGCTTTGGAAAGATTTATTGACTATTTTAAAAACTTTCAAGCGCCTCAGAGCAATCGTCGTCGGACTTGCCTATGGCGGCGCCGTCATGGCCTCCGTCATCATTTATAATTTAATTGTCATCCTGGCCGGCGTCGAGATGAGCGACAATCAAAACGAGACGGCCATCGTCACGATGATGACTTCTTATCCAATCATGTCGTTTGTCGCTTTTGTCATTCTCGGTCCGCTCGTCGAGGAAATGACTTACCGCCTGGGTTTATTCTCTTTGCTCCACCGCTTGAACCGCCCCCTAGCCTATGTCGTGACGATGCTTATCTTCGGTCTTATCCACGTGTCATTTAACGCTGAGACGATCGTTAACGAGTTAATCAATCTTCCGTCCTACATTATCGCCGGCACAATCCTTACAATCGCATATGAAAAAGAAGGATTCGCCGTCTCGACCTATGCCCATATCACGAACAACCTGATCAGCTTCTTGCTGACCGCCTTTCAAGGCTAGGAGAACCCATGGATTCCAAATTAGAAAAAGCCCAGAAGTTATCGAGCTTCTGGATAAAGATCATCGCCTTTGCGACGATGGCTCTCGATCATATCGGCGTCTTCATGTGGCAATATGTCACATCGCAAAGCGATGCCTTGTATATCGTCGGCTTTATCTTCCGCTGTATCGGCCGCCTCTCTTTTCCTTTATTTATCCTCCTGCTCGTCGAAGGCTTAATCCATTCCAAGAGCGTTGGCCGTTACTTGTTGAGGCTTGGCCTCTTGCTCAGCTTAGTTTTAGCTGTTCAGATTGTCCTCTACTACTTTATCGATCCCGATGTCGGCGTCAATCCTTTCATCGACTTAGTCATCAGCGGAACATTCATCTACTTATTAACCAAGCGGAATTGGAAGAAATACCTCGCTCTTCTGCCGCTTGCGTTCGTCATCCTTTCGACGACCGTCGACATATTGGAGAGGAGTTCGCTAAATCTGGTGATCTTCTGGTTCCCGGCTTACCTAAGGATGGGCTATTCGCTCTTTGGCTTCCTGATGAGCCTAGCGTTTTACTATGCCTATGATCTCGGCAAAAAGGTGATGTTCAGCGCGAACAGCAAAGATGAATATGTCGCCGAGACCAAAGAACTGCTCAAGGTTCCCCAATACCGAAGTCTCGTCAACATCATCATGGCCATCGCCCTCTTCTTCCTCAATGTCTTAATCTGGTTTTTGACATATTTATCACCTTCTTTAGATTTATACTATGCCGATATCCAGACATGGTCGCTTATAGCCGGGTTAATCATCATTCTTTATAACGGCAAGCGCGGATACGACAAAAAATGGTTTCGCTATGCAAGCTATGCCTTCTTTCCGGCGCATATTGCTTTAATTGCCGTCATTTTTGCCTTAATATTTGGTATATAACAAATTCACGAAAGGAATTGATAAATTATGTTAAAACACATTGAAAACCAACAGCAGTTTGATGAAGTCTTAAAAGAAAAGAAAGTCCTCGTCGATTTCTACGCCGA
>DCUC01000001.1:14400-26711 GCA_002329705.1 Caryophanales bacterium UBA1424 | reverse complement strand
ATCGCCAAAGTCAACGTCGATCAGCAAGAAGCGATCGCCGGTCAATACAGCATCTTCAGCATTCCGACGATGATCCTTTTTGAAAACGGTCAAATCGCCCGCAAACAGGTCGGTTTCGTTCCGAAAGCGGCCTTAATCCGCTTCATCGGCTAACGAGACAATTCTCTCTTTAATCAAGAAAGTAAATGTGCTAATATATCATTCGCGTGAAAGCGCCATTGCTAGTTAGCCATTTTCTTTTTTGCAGGCGTAGTTCAATGGTAGAACATTAGCCTTCCAAGCTAATTACGCGGGTTCGATTCCCGTCGCCTGCTCCAGTCGCAAAATAAGCACTCAGTCGAGTGCTTTTTCATATATTAAAAAGCCGCACTTAAGCGGCTTGTTGATGGGTTTGATTAACGCGTCATTACATCGTCTCTTTGCGGCGGCGAGAAACGATTAAGAAAGCTCCGGCCGAAATGACCATGGCGGCAGTCACAACAATTATGATTAAACTTGTTGAGGTACCAATATCATAACCGATGATATCGGCAGATCCTTGATATTGCTGATTATCGGGATTGATGCTTAAAATGGACGGCTCGTCGCTGCAGCCCGCGTTAAAAGAAGTTAGAAGTGCGAGAAAGGCAAACAAGGCCGGCCAATTCTTTTTTCATCATTCGTATATTCCTTCGAGTTTTTCGTATTCCAAAAAAGGATCTTCAATCAGGGCGACATGGCCTTCGGCGTCCGAAAGACCGGTGTAGAGACTGGCGGTTTTGTCGTTGTGACGAACAATACCGCCGACAAAGATGACATCAATTAAATCCTCACGCTTGTATTCGCTTACCCCAAAATCTCGCTTTTCGGTGATAATTTTCATCTCCGTCCGCTTACCGGTAGCCGGATCAAAAGCAAATGTCATACCATAGTAATGCCTTACATTCCCTTCGCTCATGATAGCGACATGTCCCAAGACACCCAGCAAGCCATTTCTCAAGATGAGAATCTGATTGGCGCCGCCCCATACTTTATCGTCAAATAAATCTTTGATAAGCGGTGATTTTTCGATTAATTCGGTCGTTATGTCTTCTAGTCTGTCCGCGGCTTGAAAACCGATTTTGCCATAGGCGGCAACTCCGCCCTGCGGACGGCTCATCACATAATATTGCCGGCCTTTGGCGATGCGCACGTCTTTCATCTTTACGGGAGCGAGGATAATTTTGCGCAGGTGATCAAAATCGGGTCCGTGATAGAAGACGGTTCGCCACGAGGTGATGAGGCCTTTTTCATCGGGGTAAATTTCCGTACCGCCCAGGAGAACCTGCCCATCGATAAGTTCGACAAACGGATCCTGAAGGTTGCTTATCTGCCACTTCGTCATTTGATAATCATATGGACCAATTTGTTCAAATATGACGCTCGTCGAGATTTCGCTATCGCGCTTTTCTACGCGACCGGCGATATACGTTTTACCTTTAAAGGTAAAAGCATGTGAAATGTTATAGATATCAAATCCCGGAAAGCCGTGAAAGCGAAGGCGTTTGGTCATGATGACGCTAGGTTTTTGACGGTGTTCGTCAATCAATTTTTGAAGGTTAATTTGACTCATGTGTTTACCCCTTGATGCCAGTACCGGCCACACTCTGCATAAACTGTTTTTGTAAAAAGGCGAAGAGCAAGACGATAAAAATAATATTTACCCGCCAAAAAATAAACTAATTAAAGTGTCGAAATAATGAGATTAAGTTGTCCTTGGAATTTCGTTTTAACCGCGTCGGAAGTCAGGATGAAACTATCGCCTTTATGAGCGGATAATTTCCCGATTTTTCCGCGGCCTTCAAGGACGGCTATCAGATAATATTTATGCTGCAAATTATAGAAGAATAACGAATCGAAAACTCGCATTGAACCGATTCGAAAATAAGGGGTTTTTAATATCGGTGCCAGCGCTTCATAATCTTTTCTTCTCGGCATAAAGATGCGTTTTGCAAAGCGGTGCGGCACATCGATCACCGCAAGCGATTTTTGAAGGTGGAGATCGCGTTTACGGCCGTCTTTATCGACGCGATCGTAATCAAATAAACGGTAAGTGAGATCGGAAGATTGCTGAATTTCGATGAGCGCCGTGCCGGCGCAGATGGCGTGAATCGTTCCGCTAGGGATGTTGATGATCTCGCCTTTTGAGCATTTGCGGTAAGCTAGCAGTTTATTCCATTCTCCCGCTTTAACGAGTTTTTCGAGTTCTTCGCGGCTCCTAGCACGATGGCCGATTTGAATTCTTGTTTGCGGCTGAGCATTTAAAATTATCCATGCTTCGGATTTTCCGACATCATTCTCGTTATGCAAAGCATAATCATCATTGGGATGCACTTGAACGCTCAAATCCTCGCGAGCGTCGATTAACTTGACGAGCAGGGGAAATTTTTCATGAGGGTCATCGGCGAATAAATCGCGCCGCAAAGAATATAACTCACTCAGAGTCTTTCCTTTATAAACGCTATTCGCAATTCGGCAATCGCCGCCGGGATGCGCCGAAATAAGCCAGCTTTCGCCGATATTTTTGCTTTTTGTCTTGAATTTGAATTCTTCTTTAAGCCATGTGCCGCCCCATATTTTCTCGAGGTGAACGGGCTTAAGCTTAATCACTTGCACTGATGGTTTGTCTTTATTCATTGTAAAAATCCTTTTTCGCTTAAGAGTTTTTCGACGTCGGACTGAGTCTTTTCAAGCAAGTCTTTGGCGCCGGCATCACTATCGCTATGGACCGCGATATAAACTTTTAATTTCGGCTCCGTACCAGATGGCCGAAAGACGATCCAGCCATTTTCAAAGACGTATTTTAAAACATCTGACGAGGGCAGATTGATATTGTCTACACGGCCGTCACAATATGTGGCTCGAGATGAAAAATAGTCTTCGGTTATGAGAATTTTCTCTCCGCCCAACTTTTTGAACTTGGCACGGCGCATCTCGTCCATAAATGCTGCGATGTTTTTTATTCCGTCAATACCCGGAGATTTAATGTTTAAAAGTTTTTCTTTATAAAATCCGTACTCTCGATAGATGTCGTTGAGCACCATCAGCAAATTCTTATCGCGGTTTTGATAAAAAGCGGTGATTTCAGCAATCATCAGGCAAGCTTGAAAGGCGTCCTTATCACGGACCAGATCGCTGATTAGATAACCATACGACTCTTCGCAGCCGAAGAAGAAATCTTTGCGGTCCTGCTTGATGTATTCAATCTGTTCGCAAATAAATTTGAATCCGGTTAGGGTTCTGATTGTCTCAATGTTATTTCTCTTGGCCATCTCGAAGACTAAGTCACTCGTCACGATCGTCGAGATAAAGACAGGCTGGCGAATGCGAACACCGTATTTGATTAAGTAATCAAACATGATAGCCGCCATTTCGTTGCCATTCAAAAAATGATATTTGTCGCCGATTAAGATTCCGCTTCCGACGCGATCGGCATCAGGATCGGTGGCTAAGAGAAGTTGCGCGCCAACTTTGTGGCCGAGTTCGACGGCAAGAGCAAAAGCGTGCGGATCTTCAGGATTGGGTGACTTAAGGGTTGAAAAATTACCATCAGGAACCATCTGTGCATCGACGGAGTAGACGTTATATCCATTTTCGCGAAGGAGCTGGGCGCCAAAGGCGGAACCGGTACCGTGCAGCGGAGTATAGACGATTTTAAGTTCGTCTTGATCGACTTTCTGACACGAGACAAAGCGGACGGCAGTCAAATATTTATCATCGAAGTATTTTTCCAAAGTTGTGATAGCGCCGCGAGCAAGATAGTCCTGGAGAGAATCGACTTTCAACGCAAAAATATCTTTAATTTTTTCGATGGCCGCCCCGACTTTATCGGCTTTATGCGGCACGAGCTGACAACCATTTTCGTCATAAACTTTGTAGCCGTTATATTCCGGCGGATTATGGCTGGCGGTAATGACGATGCCGCCATCGGCTCTGAGATAGCGAACGGCAAAGGACAATTCAGGGGTCGGACGGAATTGTTCAAACAGCCAGACATGAATATTTTGGCTGGCGAGAACACGCGCCGTCTCCTCGGCGAATAATCGCGAATTATTCCGCGTGTCATAAGCCACGACAACATTGTGCAGACTATAGGGTCGAGTCGTCAGATTTTCTTTAATGTAATTGGCAAAACCCAATGAGGCTTTGCGGATTGTGTAGATATTAAGGCGATTCGTGCCGACGCCCATGATGCCGCGAATGCCGCCCGTACCAAAGGAGACATCGTCGCCAAAAGCTTCAAAGAGTCCTTTTTCGTTTAAACGGCTGAGTTCGTCTTTGAGCTTCGGTTCAAGATTTTGCTGTGCTCTCCAAATCGCGATATCCGTTAACATGGTTCCTTTTGCACCTCGCTATCATTAATCGAATCCATCTACCAAAAGTATAGATGTTTACCTTGATTACATCAATAAAACAGAAGAAATCATGTTCTTTTATGAGTAAACAAAAGCATGTTGACGAATAAAAGAAAAGCGGGATTACCCGCTTGTTCGTTATTATTGCTTATTAGTTAGAAGATAAGAGGCGGTTCGACTATCGCGTCAGCCGCGAGTGAATATGTGATAACTCCGTAGTCTGAAAGAGTATAAACATAATCATCGATCATCACGCCGCGATCGACGCCGAGATAATAGTCATCGGAAGTCGGATGCTGGATGATAATCGGATCAGCGATCGGGTTCTCTTTTGAGAAATCGATTTTAAAGAGATAGTAGTAGCTGTGGTAATGATAGTACCAATCCCTTTCGGCGCCATCGGTATAGCCGTATTCCATGGCTTCGACCGCAAAACCGAGGTAACCTTTTTCCACGCTGAGCAATAGAGATTTATGATTATAAAGAGCTTCTGAATAGCCATATGACCAGCTTGAATTATCCGAGTAACCATATGAGAAGATTGCAAATGTTTGCAGCGTCTCTTCTTCGCCGGAAGTGACGTTGTAGGCGCTGATTTTCATGCCGGTAATTGAGCCAAATTGATCGGCGTCATAACCGATACCAATCAGGTTTCCGGCTCCCCACTCGTGCTGATAAGTGTCAAAACCTTCCTGAACAATCTGACCGGCGATTGTCGGCTCAGACGGCTTTGATAGGTCAATAATATAAAGAGGATCGGTAAGCAAGAAAGTGACGATATATGCGGTCTCGCCTTCAAAGCGAACCGATTTGATTTCTTCATTCGGTTTGCCGAGGCCTTCACTCATATGACCGATGAGTTCAAATGATTCGCTTTCGGCGACGACTTTAAGAATAAAGAGATGATTGGTAATCTTGTTCTCGCTCGACCAGCCGAAGAATTCTAAGAACGCCCAGCTCGCTTCCCGCTCCGTGGTCGCCACCCTTAGAAAGCCATCATAGACATCAATTGAAAATTGATTAAGCGAAATACCGGCCACGATTGCCGCCGCGACATAAGAGCTGTTAGCATTATCGATATCGAGGACATACTGGCTGATGACCGAGGTTGTCCAATACGAATTATCATCATAGTGATAAACCGATTCTACAAGGTACATGTCGGTCGCGCTCACATACATCTTTTTATAGCTGGCGGAGGCGCCTAAGTAAGCATTGGAAGTATAGAAAATATCGTCTGGTTCGTCGGTAATTTTTATCCCGGTAAGAACATTCATTCCGTAAGTCGGAGAATCGTCAAAATAATACATTGAATCATAATCGAGATATTCGACTTCGGTGATGCCGTCTCTCGTCTCTTTATAAATCGGCCGGTATTCGTATTCGGTTTCGCCGTAATACAAATACTTGTGGCTGACGAGAAAGACGCTGTTTTCAATCATGCGGTGATCCATGAAAAAACTATCGGTAATCAGCTGATAGACGACATCAAAAGTCGACCGGTCGATGACCATAACCGTTCCTGTCGGCGACCACCAGCGATAATACATCACTTCTTCATCACCATATCCTAAATCTTCTTCATAGGTATAACCTATGACAACTAGATATTTATCAAGTAAATAAAGCGATTCGACATAAGTGTTGCCCAGTTCAATTGTCCGCGCTAGGGTAACATCATAATCATCTTCAACCGCTACGACGCGGATGACGTTATGATAGCGTGGCGCATAATAGATATCGTAGCCATCGGTCTTGACGATATCGCCTTCGCGAACGCCTTCCACTTGTTCGTTGGTGTCGACATAATCGCGAGAGCCGGAGCCGCTATCTTCAGCGACGGGCCCGTCGTCTGTATTAAAAAAGCCGGAGCCGGAATACGCTTTGGCATTTTCTTGCTCAGCTTCTTTTAAAAGCGAACTCATCTTTGCCTTGGAGCCGACCGCATGTATCTTTGTATTATACAAAAGGCCATCTGTCGAAGGTCCATCGCATCCTGAAAGAAGGGCAAGCGGCACAAAAGAGAGAAACAACAAGCTCAACAATTTACTGCGCGTTTTCATAATTGATCTCCTTGCTAATAAATCGCTCGACACCTATATAGACAAGTGATCTGACGTTTTTTTTATGAAATTTCTTTTATTTATTATTTCTGGGCGCGAATCATGGCGCGCAAGAGCTTGGCGACATCGGTGTTATCAATAACGTCATCGGCGGATATGAAGGACAAATTATCATTATTGTATAGATAGAAGGGAACATTTACGGATGTGTGTCCGCCGCTTGAAAACATCCCATCATTAATTTCACTTTTAACTTCGCCGTCGTATTTAAGACCACCCGTTTCGTGATCGGCCGTCACCATCACAAAAGTGTCGCCGTGCTCCCTTGCCCAGTCCACCGCTTCACCGACCGCCCGATCAAACCCGTTTAGCTGCTCGATCATGCCAAAAATATCGCCGTCATGCGCTCTTTTATCGATGTGACTTCCCTCGATTAAAGCAAAAAAACCTTCTTCCGCATATCGACTTGAGAGATAGTTTAAGGAGACATCAACAATATCGGATAAAGTCGGTGATTGAGGTGTGGTAATCGTCGTCGAAATTGTATCAAAAGCTGCCAAGAACCTCGAAGCAAAGTTGCTATGTGAAATACTCGCTGAATCGAGATCATCTTGAAAGGTGAAAAAGTCGGAATAGTAACTAAGCTGATTTTGACTCATCAAACCGACCTGCTGATCAAAATAAGATTTCCCGGCGCCGATAAATAAATCGATATCGCTTTGAAATTGTTCAAGGGCGATTTCGTCGGTGTTACTCCGCTGGCGATTGTGGCTTGAAAAGGCTGCCGGTGTCGCTCCCGTCACGGTCTCGGTCGCGATGATGCCGACGCCTTTTTGATATGCTTTGGCAAATTCGGACATCGTCGTGAGTTTCGTTCCGTTTTTATAAGCGATGGCTTTGTTCGGTACTTTCTGACCTGTGGACATGGCAGTTGCCGAAGCGGCGCTGTCGGTGACTGAAGACGATGAGGAAGCGGTCGTCATATAGCCTTTAATGATGGCTTTGTCCGTTATCGCCGTTTCCTTCTGATTATAAGCCTCGGTGACTTTGATGTGGTTTTCGCCCATTCCGTCGCCAATCATCAAAATAATATTTTTATAGCCTTCGATAATCGTTAAACTATCAAACTTGCCTTCGAGATTCTGAGCGCAGCCAACTACAAGCAAAACGAGAACGCACGAACTGAACATTCCCTTGACGCGAATTCGTTTCGTTGCCGATGCGATTTTCATAAAATTATCCTATCACAAGTGGCCGATTACATTTCACAAGCATTCGCCCACTCAGTAAATTATATGCTATATTTAAAGGCATGAAAATCGTCCTTGCCACCAATAATTCACATAAGATCAAAGAGTATCGCTCCCTATTTGCAAATATGCCAATTGAGGTTCTCTCATTAAGTGATGTCGCGATAAAAAGCGATATCGAGGAGACCGGCACATCTTATGAAGAAAACGCGGCGATCAAAGCGGAGAATATTGCACAACTGACTAAATTTTTAGTCATTGCTGACGATTCCGGTTTGGAAATAAGCGCCCTTGGAGGGTCTCCGGGCCTTAATTCGGCGCGCTTTGCGGCCCAGCATAAAAGCCAATCAGAAGCCAATCGGGCAATATTAAAAAGCCTTGAAAAATCCGATAATCGTCAGGCCAGATTCGTCTGCGTAATTGCCCTCGCAAATTATCATGGAAGGTTGAATTTATTTCGCGGAGAGTGTTTGGGGAGAATTCTTATGCGCCCTGAGGGGGATAGCGGTTTTGGCTACGACCCCATCTTCTTTTCCGATGAAGCCAATGCCTGTTTCGCCGCGATTGGCGAGGATGAAAAAAACCGCTATTCGCATCGTGCGAAAGCGGTTGAACAATTGCTCGCTTATTTAGCGGATGAAAAATTTATTTAGACAACTTATTTTTTACAATCCGGCCACCGATATTAGAAATTAAAAACAAGACGGCGAAGACACCAAATACAATCAATCCGGGAATCGGGTTTGTCGCATAGTTTGACATCATTATTGAAAAGCCGATGATCGCCCCGACCACAAATACCATCTGCGCAATCATAAAAACAATGCGCACTTTAAAAAGCGCGACGCGATTTTCAAAGACGGCATTTTCTTTGATTTCTTCATATTTAACCGCGCCTTTAGAGATGACTTGATAAGCGTCAATTCCGCTATCTGCCTCTCTCAGACTAGTAAGTCTTTCCTGAGCACTTGATAAATCATCAGAAGATTCCGTCTTTTCAAGATTAGCAATAATAAATTCCCATAGAGTTATGGCTTGTTTTAAAACGACCTGAAAACGTGCCTTCGCGGCTTCATCAAGATACTGATTATTTATCTTCAAAACTTCCGATGCGCGCTCGAAATAGCGATCGTAACGAAATCCTAAAGTCAGCAAATACCGTGCAATTTCCGGTAAATAATTGCCTTTTGCAATGATTTTAGTAATTTTTTCATCGAGAAAAGCGATGAGCTCGGGTATGATGTCTTCACCTAATTTTGCTAAGCTGATCTTGGCGAGAGCAATGCCGAAAACCGCATCGATGCTCTCCTCATCAAGGGCGAGAAGCTTTTCATATTCTCCTAAGGCTTTATCAAAATTCATCGATGTGTTTAAAGCGATGTTGCCGTTTGAAGCGTGTTGCGAATACAAAAGGCCATATAGTTTGCTGGCCTGGCTAGTTAGATAATCTTTCTGGCAGCTTGGACAAGTTTGAACTGTCTGACCTTCATCATAATCGACTGGCTTCTGACAGTTTGGACACACACCTTTTCTCATATCTCTCCTCAATTCATTACATACTGGATTGTTACATACAACATTGCCGATATGACAATTTGAACATAAGTTTTACTAAAGGGCACTTGCTGATAAATATCATCGCTAATTTTATCATACCTTCAGTTTGCTTATGATATACTTTTTGCGACCCCTATGGCTAACAAAGTCGATTTGCTTAACGAAAAAATCTATCCCTCCTTGCTCCGCTTTGTGACGCCTCTTCTTTTAATGTGGCTTCAGACCTCGGTGTTTGGGCTTGTCGACTTGCTCATCATTTCAAATTACACTGACACTTTCGCCATCGATGCCGTCGCCGGAGGCATATCGGTTATGAATGTCATCACATACACGATTGCGGCCCTAACGACAGGGGGCGGCATTTTAATCGGACAATACCTCGGGGCCAAAAAGCACGAGCAAGTCAAAAAACTTATCGGCAATATGTTTGTCTTATTTGGAGTTATCGGAATCGTTATCGCCGCCATCATGGCCTCCTTGTCGGGCGTTATCGTGTCGTGGCTTAATCTCGAGGGTCAGGCCCGAGTTGATGGGTTTAATTATTTGATAATTACGGCTATCGGGATTCCTTTTATCATGGGTTTTAACATCATCGCCTCGCAGCTTCGCGCTTTTGGAAATTCGCGTTCGCCATTTCTTTTTCTCGTCCTGGCCGCTTCCGTCAATATTGCTCTTGACTTAGTGTTTGTCGGCTTGCTTGAGATGCGGGCGACCGGTGCGGCTCTAGCTTCCATCATCTCGCAGGTTTGTTCGTTTAGCGCAGCGCTTATCTATCTTCGCGTTCGAAACTTCCCGATTCCACTATCAAAAAGCGACATTCGCTTTAGCGGAAAGTGCTCCAAAATGACTCTGCGCACCGGTCTTCCCCTCGCTCTTCAAGATGGCGTCGTCCTGTTGTCTTTTACTGTTATCATGGCTCTTATTAATCTCTATGGACCAGAGGCGGGTTCAGGATTTGGAATCGGTGAAAAAATCACCTTCTTCTGTTTTGTTCCATTAAACGCTTTTAGCGCCGCGCTGACGGCGACGACGGCCCAAAACTTAGGCGCCAATCAACTTGAGCGCACTAAACAATATGCCAAAGCCGGCCTGCTCATGCATGGCGTACTCGTGAGCGTTGCTGTCATCATCTGCGAAATCTTTGCCCCTCAGTTAGCCGCCTTGTTTACTTCTGACGCCAGTATTATTAACTACGCCACTTCCTTTATCCGCATCATTGCCATCGATGCCTTTATCTGCATTTTTATCTATGTTCTAAACGCCTTGTTCATGGGATCGGGACATACGACCTTTTCCATGATGCAAAACGTTCTTTCGACGGTCTTAATCCGCCTCCCTTTGGCTCTCGTTTTCGTCTTTGCCCTGGAAACGCAAGTCACGGTCTTGGCGTTTGCCTACCCGATCGCCAGCATATTTTCTTTAATCGCCTGTCTTATCTACTTTAAAATGGGGCGCTGGAAAATAATCCGGCAAGAAAAAGTCCACATTCCGGATATTCTTTCTTGATAATGCTATTTATATAAGGCGCGCAGCTCTCTGGCGCGCCTTTTTATTTCGTCGCTAATTCGAAAAGAGTCGCACATCTTTTGAATGGCTTTTCCGATGATTCCGTAATTCAGTTTTCTTGAGGCGATAAAGCGCAATATTTCCTCAGGGTTATAGATAGCTAAATCGGCGATTAGCCAGGCTTCGGCCATCTGGACATAATAGGCTGCATCATTATGCATGAGATTAAGTATGTTCTTTGTAAGGGAGGGGTCTTTTTGAAAGCCGGTCAAAAAGATGACGTATCCCCAACGTCGCACAAACAGCAAATCGGATTGCACATATTTTGCGGATAAACCATAAACATAGTCAAAAGACGGAGCCCTTTTCAGCAGTTGCGGCAAAATATCGACATGCCACCAATCGCGAAGGTGCGGAAACAAATCCTCGATAAAAGCGATCTGATCTTCATATTTTTGAATGCGTTTGAGCGATACCACTAGATAGATGCGAAAAAGAGCGCCGTTTTCATCGATGTGAGGAAAAAGGTCATCGACATCAACGCCGCGAGTTAGATAATCTTTGGCGATATCATCGATGTCTTTGGTGCGCAGCTTCTGAACTGCATTAATGCGTTTCAATACCTCTTGATAAATCATGCCTGCCCCACGTCTTATAAAAAAGCCGCCCCATAAAAGACGGCTCATCAGTGAAATCGTTTTAAACGGATGGATTAATGTGGCTGTCAAGAGCCGCGATGGTCGTGCCCGGATTTGAAATCGTCGCCGTTGCGAATAAGCCGCTGCCCTCGTTTAGCTGAGCGGTCTCGTTGGCGTACAGCTTGAAGATGAGTTCTCCGGCCGAATTGTAAATGATTTTTACTTCGTTAAAGGTGAAATACGGTTGTTCACCCTCTCCGATAACCGGATTCGTGTAACAGGGTGCCGTCAAATACATCATCGCTTTTTCCAGAGTATAAGCCTCATCGACATTACCAAGATTTTTTAATGTCATCGCCGTCTCTGAAAGGCTTGTCGAAGACCAAGTAATGACGCCTTCATTAGTGCTTTCGTGAGTAAATAAGGCCGTGAAAGTGTCGAGGTTGCTGTTGATGGTATGCATTCCGACATAGTATTCATCGACATCAACTCCACCGCTATAACTATCGTCAGAAAAAGCGGCATCGGCATTGTTTCGTGCGTCTTTACCGGCTTCTAGCGCAAAGTGATACATGACATCGGATTCAGAATTTTTTGTGTAATAACCGCTGTTGACGGCCTCAACATCATCATACATATAAAGTCCGTTTTCAATAAACAGGGTTGTCCGTGTCGAAGTAAAAGGATAGGTATTGAGTCCGCTGGTGACGATGGCATTATAAGCATCGGAAGTCCAGTTGATAGCCGTCACGCGAGTGTAAGTGTGGCCAAAATTGTCTAAATAGTCGCTTAATGCAGGAGGATCCTCCCCAAGAAGGGCAGAACGATTCGTGTCAATTTTGGCGCCTGCCGTGCCCGCGATTAAGAAAGAGAAGACGACTAAACCGAATAATTTCATAATAAGTCCTCAACTAAATATAGTTT
>DCUC01000001.1:7876-14382 GCA_002329705.1 Caryophanales bacterium UBA1424 | reverse complement strand
AACTAATTTTACGGTGAGAATAAATAAGCAGAAATTGCGATATAGTGCGATTAAATCGAAGAAAGATTGGTCTTATTGTTTTCAATATCTACTCATAAATTCAGCCTTTTGATTAAATATTTTATTAATTGGTGCATTACAATTGCAACAGTGCCGGTTATTATATAAGGTGTTATTTGATAACCGATAAACTATACTTAAAAGTGATAAAGAAAGGGCTTTATAACATGGTACCTCGCAGCAGTTACACAAAAAAACGACTCGTTGAATCGCTCCTCAAATTGATGAAGAAGGGGCAAAGATTCGATGATATTTCGATTCAGGATATCGTCGAAGAGGGTGGTTTTTCACGCATGGCTTACTACCGGAACTTCAAGACCAAAGCCGACATACTTAGATATCATTTCGATGTGATAACAGAGGATTTCATCAAAGAGACAAATACCGATTTCTACAAGATGCCCTTTGAAGAATATCTGACTTCGGTTTTTACCTATCTTTTTAATAATCGCGAGCTTTCGAAAATACTGCTCGAAACCCGTCTTTTTGACTATGTCAAGGAACAATTTGATTTAAAACTTATCAAAACCGCGCACACCGAAGAAGAGCGAATTCGCTTTATTTACTTCGCTGGCGGGCTGTTTAATATCTATTACCACTGGCTTCTATCTGACGGCAAACAGACTCCGCAAGAAATTGCCAAAATAGTCGCCGCTTATGTTCCGCGGCCCTAAAAAACTAAAGCGAAAAGTTCCTCGAAATGCGGGGAATTTTTTTATTTCGTATTCTTTTTAAGCAAGTTCTTAATGAGCTTATTAAATTTGCGAAGTGGCTCAGCGAAAAATGGAATGGCGAGATGGATGACGGCAATGGCGATCGCACCGATGGAATAGACGAAATGATAGGTGGCCAAATCGATCAAAAAGTTATTCATGCCAAGCAAGAAAAAGGCACCGACAGCCAAGAGAATCGATAGGAACGCGATAATCTCGGCATACACCAAGGTGATTAGCCTCCTCGTCTTCGTGTTTTTCAATGGATTGTCCATGAAATCAAAACCAGATAAGACAATCATGTAGGCAATGTATAGAAAAAGTGGGCAGGAGATAATTAAAAATACGCCCATAAAAATGTCCCCGGTCACGAAATAATGGGGAGCGATGGCGATGAAAAGAATGCTGAATAAGATGGCGACCACCGCGATTAAATAAGAAATGCGGTTGACCTTGAAGACTTTGAGGAGAAGCGTTTTGTCCTTCATGATTTTCGTAAGCGGTTTTTCTTCAACTCGTTTGATTGATCCGCTGCTCAAGTCAATGTGGCAGACATCCTCTTCGTCAATCGATATTTCTTCTTCAATTATCTTTTTGGGTTCTGCAATCGCTTTGGCCTCAACGGGCTTGCTCTTTAAAACGAGAAAGGTGTTATCTTTCGCATATTGCTTGATTTCATGAGTGATAATTTTTTCGTGAGTGGCGTTGACATCATCATTTTGGTCGATTGTGATGTAGGCCGCCTTAAAGGCGGAGACGATTTCCATCATCCGTCTGATTTTGTTCTTTTTTTCTTCGTCGGTTCCCAAGGGCAAATCCCTTAGCGAAGCGAGTTGTTTCTGTATCTCCTTAAATGTTTCTTTGTCGCTCTTTTGAAAAACAAAGCAGGTCGTCAGGACAAAAACTTTGCTCTTAATCATTAAAATGATTAATCGTTCATTATTGTCCTCGCGGGGGAAGAAGCATTTGCCGTCGATGAAAAATTGTCCCTCTTCGAGTGATTGATATTGAAGAGAGAGAAAATCAAAGATGTATTTTTGTCCATATTCGATAAGGTTTATACCTTTGTTGAAAACTAAATCCACCTTATCATTACGTCCTTCTTGAGAAGAGATAAATGCCGACTTTATTTCAATCATATTATGGATTATACCATAAAGTATTCAGACGTTTAATTACAATTAACGTCGCATAATGGCACTTCAAAGCCATACATCACAGTAAGAAAATCTAGCATATAATCAATAACAATATTGCCTTTTGTAATTGTCAATTAGAATAGGTCCAATTTCTGGGTCGCACTACATGACCTCTACATACTGTGATGGATCTTGACTTTCCGACTTTAGATAGCAAAAAAGTATCGATTTAATCAAATAAAAAAAGAGAATGACACATTGTATCAATCTCATTGCTTAAACGTGGCGGAGTAAGAGGGAGTCGAACCCTCGCACCAGTTGCCCGATCTACTTCCTTAGCAGGGAAGCCCCTTCACCACTTGGGTATTACTCCACGAACGCCATTAAATATAGCATAATGGCGCCAAAAACTTCAAACAATTTAATAGGCTTTGGCGAAGTAGACGACTTTCTCGGCTTTTTTGCCACAAACAGCGCATTCATCAGCGAAATGATCATGGTCGCCGTGCGGCATACAGCGCGCCGTCGCCGTCGTCAATTCTTTAATCTTATCTTCGCAGGCCCGCTCACCGCACCACATCATCTTGGCGTAACCGCCAACATCGACGACATTCTTAAGCTCCTGAACACTTTTAACCTCAACAATATGGCTCTTAAGAAATTCTTGGGCTTTGCGGTACATCTCTTCATGCGTTTCTCTTAAAAGACGAGCAACCTCGCTTTCAATGTCTTCATTTTTGACAAAAGATTTGCGACCATCCACGCGCCGAGCAATGACGACTTGATCCTTCTCGAGATCGCGCGGTCCGAGTTCGAGGCGAAGAGGTACACCCTTCATCTCGTGTTCGGCGTATTTCCAGCCCGGTGTCCGGTCGCTGTCATCGAGGCTGACCCGATACCCGGCTTTTTCAAGGCGTTCTTTTATTTCGTTGGCTTTATCTAAAATTCCTTCTTTGTTTTGCTGAATCGGAATGATGACGACTTGAATGGGCGCCACAAACGGAGGTAACACTAAACCGTTATCGTCGCCGTGCACCATAATAATCGAGCCGAGTAAGCGCGTGGAAACGCCCCAGCTGGCCTGGTGCGGATTGCGCAAGACATTGTCTTTGCCCTGAAAGGTGATGCCAAAGGCCTTGGCAAAACCCGTTCCGAAATAGTGAGTCGTTCCGCTTTGAAGGGCCTTTCCATCGTGCATTAAAGCCTCGATTGAATATGTTTCGAGAGCGCCGGCGAAGCGTTCCTTGTCGGTCTTTAAGCCTTTGACGAAGGGAATGGCGAGAAGCTCGCTTCCCATATCATCATAGATATCTAAAATATCAAGAGCATTCTGGCGGGCCTCCTCTTCGGTAGCGAAGATGGTGTGGCCTTCCTGCCATAAAAATTCGCTGCCCCGTAAAAATGGCCGCGTCGTTTTTTCCCAGCGGACGACGCTGCACCACTGGTTATAGAGCTTAGGCAAATCGCGATGCGAGGAAATGATTTTAGCGTAGTGCTCGCAAAATAAAACCTCGCTTGTCGGGCGGATAATCAGGGGGTCATCAATTTTACTTTTTCCGCCGATGGTCGCGATTAATGTCTCGGGGGCAAAACCCTCGACGTGTTCTTTTTCTTTGTTAAACAAAGATTCGGGGATGACGAGGGGCATGTAGACGTTTTGCACGCCGATGCCTTTAAATCTACTATTTAGATAATTCTGAATTTGCTCCCAGATAGCGTAACCGTAAGGTCGGTAGATAATAAAACCCTTAACCGAGGAATAATCCATTAATTCGGCCTTGCGGCAGACGTCGGTGTACCATTTGGCGAAATCGACATCGCGACTCGTGATCGCTTCGTTTTTATTTGTTTCCATGCTGAGTTCTCCTTATGAAGCCATGGCTTTAATCTTATTGAGGTTTTTTTGCGAAATCGGCAAGATCATCTCGTCGCTTGGCGAAATCGTCTCGCTGGCGACATAGTGAATGCCCGATTTGATGACCAATTCCACCGCGTTCCAGTTTTGGAGATCGGTGGCGATTATCGGCTTGTTGTATTTTAACAGTTTTTCAACCAGCGAACGCATCTGCAGACGGCGGCGGCTGTTGGTGTTAATATCGTGTGTCATCTTTTCGTCAAGGATGAAAAAATCAAACATATCATAGACGGTCGAATTTAATAGCAGATCTTTATCCGCGAGTTTTAAGGCGATTTCGTAACCTTTTACTTTATAAGTCCTCAACTCGCTAATCATGATTTCGTCATCATCAGTCTGATTGTTGATGTCGGTCTCAGAGAAGACGAGGACGATATGGGTTTCCTTGATGCGGTTGATGTGGCCAAATGTTTTTAATATATACGGTTTTTCCTGCCAGAGAACATCAAAGAAGAGACGGAGATAATCGCCGCTTTTCTCGTTGATAAAACGGGAGATGACATTGCGGGAAATAGTACCGAAAAGTTCTTTATCATCCTCGGTGCGCGTGGCGTATTCTTTTAGTTCTCCGATTGAATCAAAAAAGGTGTCAAAGGGCTGGACGAACGATTGATAGCCTAAGACTTTCATCTTCTCGGCATCGAGGATTGGGCGATATAGAAACTTGAGTTTCTTGTTGCGGATGATGTTTTCGACTTCGGTGCGATTCGATTGCTCGATCGTGTCATCGCCGCGCATCCCCTGCTCATACCAGGTGATGAGTTCATTATCCTCTTGGCCATAGGCCGCGACCACCATCGCCTGACGGAGCATTTTTTCGGCGTCGTTTGGAAAGAATTTATGCTCGACGATGCCAACGGAGATGCCGATTTGTTCAATTAGACTGTTTAAGCTTAAGAAGCGATTAATGTCATTGACGAGTGAATGGACAAAGAGCATGATGCTCGAATGTGAGGAAAGGCGGGTGTCAAAAACGACGATCTCGTGTTGTGAAGGCTCAAGATAATAACGATTTTGAGTAAAGTGATTGGAGATGGCCTCTTTAATATGTGTGAAAATCAGGCGGTCAAAAGATCCGGCTTTATTTTGCGTCGAAGATCTTTTATAGAAGAAATTAAAATCGACAACGACGCCCCGAAAAGGCGAATTATCCAATAACACTCGCGCGATTTCTTCCATTGAACTGGCGGTCATGACCTTGCCTTCGCTGACCTTCGGCGGCAAATAGCGAAGGAGATAACTCTCAAGATGAATTAGTTCCTTTCCGCGATCGACTTCCTGGACTTGAAGCATCGATAAATAGTGCTTTTTGTTCTTGCTGGTAAAGACGTCGATTTCAAAGTAATCAGCGGCGTTTTTGCTGCCGTCGATCAAGGCGGCGATCCACTCGATGAGTTTTTCGCGTTCGAAATTGGGAAACTGGTTATAAAAATCGGTGACGGAAATCGTCCTTTGCTCGCGGATGTTCGAGCGGTTAAAAAAGCGGACGACATTGTTCTTGACATCGATGATATAAACGCGGACCGTGTTGGCTTGCTCTTTAATTTCCCGGCGGTATTTTTTATCGCCGTGAGCGCTTATAAAAAAACTCAAAAAGATGATTAAAATGACGAAAATAAGGCTCGCCATGACGATGAAAAGAATTAGCTGTGGGGTGTTTTCAACATTAAAATTCGGCACTTGATGAAACCTCGCCTATCATTATACACGAATAAGAGCGCGATACAATGCGAGTTATGGAAAATAGCGGTATCCAATCATAGATTGCCAGGGCTTATTGCCACCAACTAAAAAGTCGCATTCTCCTGTGGCGACAAGTTATAAACATGCTATAATTATTTAACGTTGGAGGAATACCCAAGCGGCTGAAGGGGTCGGTTTCGAAAACCGATAGAAGATGCAAGTCTTGCAAGGGTTCAAATCCCTTTTCCTCCGCCAGCAAAAACCGATGACGGCTCCGCCCGTCTTTTTTTATTTGACCGGACGGATGTAAAAGCGGCCGTAAACCTGCTGCAAATTGCTGACATTGATGAAGCTTTCGGGATCGATTTGACGAATCAACTTGACGACTTTTTTCGTCTCATAACTCGAGACGACCATATTAATGATAAACCGCGCTTCTCCCGAGAAGGCGCCGGTGCCTTTAATAATCGTCGCGCCATGGGGGACATTAGCGAGTAGCATGGTATGCAAATTATCCTTTTTAGTCACGATTTGAATCTGGACTTTTTTATTGCGAACATTGATAAAATCAATGACCAGCATCGAGGTGAAAAGATAGACAATGGAGAAGAGCACGCCCGAGGCAGCCATGATCCAGGCATCGTTTTCGGAGCTGACAAGGCTTGGCGAAATAGCCATTAAAAGGCCGTAGACCAGGATGATGGCGGTATTGATCATCATCGTGTATTTGCCGGTCGGTGTCGATTTTTTAAGAGAGACATAATAGGCGATGACATCCGCTCCCCCCGCCGATAATTCATATTTAAAGGCAATCGCACTACTAAGGCCCGTGCAGATGCCGGCAAATAAAGCGCGGCTGAGCATGCCGCCGTGAAGGTCGACAAAGGCGCCTAAATCATTCAGAAAAGGTATGAGGCGAAAAGTGCTGGCAAATAGCGACACAAGCGCAACATTAATCATTGTTAATACGGCAAATCGCACGCCAATTTTGCGAAA
>DCUC01000001.1:0-7785 GCA_002329705.1 Caryophanales bacterium UBA1424 | reverse complement strand
ACCAATCCGACCGCGAAAACAGCCGCGGAAAGAGCACACATAAATAATGCGACGGCATACTCGACCACATATTTGAGCCAGATATGATCGAGCAAGAAGGAATGAAAGCGACCCGCCAAAGTATGTTTTTTTGCCATCGTTAGATTTATCCTTTGATTATTGTAGCAAAAGCCTATAAAGATATACATTTATTTCAAGCGATTCAGTTATTTCGCTTTTAAAAAAAGGAAGTTGATTCTATATTTATATAGTGTTATGATTATCGTGCTATATGCTCGGATATAGGAGGAGTCGTCAATGAATATATTAAAGGCAATCGGTGCATTCTTCGTCCGCATCGGCCGTTGGATTAAAGATACCGCGTGGGTTCAGCCTCTACTTATTGTAGGTGCTATCTTTGCCGTCATCTTTTCCATACCCTCAATCACCAGCTGGATCGAAGGTCTGGCTGAAGACGCGAAATCAAGTGAAAAATACTATCAGAAATTTCAGCGCTCTCTCGCCGGTGGCGAGACAAGCGAAGCCGACAAGCTGATTGCCGACATTCAAGATGGCGATGCGAAAAGCAGCGTCGGCGAAAAATTCTTCTTAGTTTTTGTCTCAGAAGATTGTTCGGCTTGCAGCGAAAGCAAAGAAGCTTTTGAAGAACTCGAGAAGAGATGGAAGAGCACCCTCGCCCCAAGCAGTGATGATTTGCCTTTTAAACTCGTTTCCATCTTCACCGATGAAGAAACCGATGAAACCACTTCGCGCGAATCAGCTTTTCAGCAATTTCTCAACCGTGAAGGCAATGGCGAATTTTTTAGTGATGCCGCTCTCGTCGGAAGAGACTCATATTATCACCTCAATGGTCACAGCTCGGAAAGCGACCTCGATACCCTTGAAGCCGCTGATCCGGAAAACTTTTTAACTCCAACCATTCTTCTGATTGATTTCTCCGATGATTACGGCGGCGTCAGCGAAGTGATGTTCGGCGTCACCGGCGACACCAAACTCCAGAAAGCTGAGTTGCTCCGCGACTGCTGGGATCACGCCAATAAGTTCGAAGGAAAAGAATAAGGCTTACATTTATTAGTATAAAACAACCGCCAACTGGCGGTTTTTTATTTGCTGATAATCAAGAGGTGCGTCTGTCCGTAGCGGTAATGACGGCTTTGAAATCCCTGATAGAGCGATGTGGCAATTTCATCTTTGCTTTCAATGGCAATCACGGTCCCTTTTTGCACGATTTTCGAATTTTGCAAACGGGTGATTACCGCCTCATAGTACCCCGAGGCATAGGGCGGATCGACAAAGACGATATCGAGCAAAACACTATTTCTCTCAAGGTAGTCAATCATCTCGCTATAGTCGCAAAGATGGACTTCGACATTATCTTTTTCTTTGAGCGACTCAACATTTTTGCCGATGATTTTTATCGGTTCACTATGATGATCCGAAAAGTATACTTTATTCGCTCCGCGCGAAAGGGCTTCGAGGCCGAGGGCGCCGCTGCCGGCAAATAAATCTAAAACGATGGCATTGCTGACTTTTCTGCCCAGGATTGAAAAAAGGGCTTCGCGAACCATATTCTTGGTGGGAAGAACAATTTCGCTCGGTGGGGTTTCAATGAGGCGGGAGCGATGCTTGCCACCGATGATGCGTATCATTGATGGACCTCACAAATATGTTCGCGAAAAGGCGCAAATAGTTTCTCATTAATTTCTTCGTATAATATGCGAACCTCGCGATAGGCGAGCAAATAGGCGCGGACAAGGGGATGGATTTCTAATATGCTCTTAGCGGCAAAAAGATTTTTCTGGGCGGATTTAACTTCAGTTGATGATTCGCCAAAATGGCGTAGTGCATCATTAAAGGCTGTTTCGGCCTGATCTTTTTGATAGGCAAGGCGCATTACTTCTTCGTCTTCTTCCATCGCTTTTTCAGCGCGGCCAAGCGCCAAAATCCGCTCATCGCTTGCGAGAGCATCTTTTAAATGATTGATTTTGGTAAGGAGTATTGCATTCATAAGTATCATAATAGCAAATCGCGATTAATCATGGTACAATCTTTAAAAGTAAAGATTATGTTTAAAATAGTTAAAGATTCATCCCTTTCCCTACGCAGCAAATCAAAACCGGTCGAAATGCCTTTGACAAAGAAAGACCGCGACTTGATTCTTCGCATGTTTTCATATCTTAAAAAAACTCAGGACCCGGCTTTTCGCGAAAAGCATCCATCCATTCGCGAAGGCGTCGGTCTTGCCGCTCCGCAGGTCGGCGTCAATAAGCGGATGACCACCATCTATTACCACGATAGCGAAGGCAAAGAAATTCAATATGCTCTCGTCAATCCCCGCATCGTCGAAAACAGCATTAAAAAATGCTACTTGCTCGCCGGTGAGGGCTGTCTTTCCGTCGACGAAAAACATGAAGGCTATGTTCCGCGCGATAATAAGATAAAAGTCAGGGCTTTCGATGTCTTGACTGACGCGGACATCGAAATTACCGCCCGCGGATACGATGCGATAGTTTTACAGCATGAAATCGATCATCTCGACGGCATTTTATATTACGACCGCATCAATAAAAATAATCCCTTTCAAGTTATCGAGGGTGCGGTGGAAATCAGTTGAATTAATTTTCATGCTTTTATATAATAACTTTGCTTAATTTTGAAAACGCTATTTATAATTGCTTAATTTTTACATCTATTTAGGAGATTTAATATGTATCATTCTATTTCAAGTGGCATATCAGTTTATGCTTTGGGCGGACTCGGCGAAGTCGGTAAAAATATGTATGCCGTCGAAAGCGAGTCCACGATTATTATCATCGACTCCGGCGTCATGTTTCCCGGCGCGGAGATGCCCGGCGTCGACTATGTCATCCCCGACTACACCCACCTTAAAAACAATCGCGGAAAAATTCGCGCCCTCTTCATAACTCACGGTCATGAAGACCATATCGGCGGGATTCCCTTTTTAATCCGAACCGTGCACATACCCGTTATCTATGCGCCTAAATTGGCCGCTGCTCTGATCAGACATAAACTAGAAGACATGCGTATCAAAGAACCCGTCCGCATCGTCGAATACGATAGCGACGCCGCATTCCACATCGACGATTTTGTCGTCACCTTTTTCCGCGTCACCCACTCAATTCCCGATGCCTATGGCATCTGCATTGATTCTCCCGATGGGCGCATTGTCCATACCGGCGATTTTAAAATCGACTTAACCCCTGTCGGACCAGATATCGAACTCGATAAGATCGCCCGCATCGGCTCTGAAGGAGTCGACCTTTTATTAAGCGACTCCACCAATGCCGAAATCGAAGGCTACACGCCGAGCGAGACGAGCATCATCGCCGGCATCAACGAGATTTTCGGAAAAGCCGACGGCCGTCTGATCGTCTCGACTTTCTCAAGCAATATCTCGCGCATTCAGCAGCTCATCGAAGCCGCGATTCGACACAATCGCAAAATCGCAATCGTCGGGCGCAGCATGGAGAATGCCGTCACGGCATCACGCGACATGGGCTATATCAAGATCAGCGATGGCAATATCGTCGACCTTGACAACATCAATAATTACAAGCCGAGCGAACTATGCATTTTATGCACTGGTTCACAAGGCGAACCAATGGCGGCTTTGGCGCGAATCGCAAACGGCGAACACAAATCGCTTCGCATCAGCCCTGGGGATACCGTCGTCTTCTCCTCATCGGTCATTCCCGGAAACGGCGTCTTAATCGACCGCATCGTCAATCAGCTCGTCCGCCGCGGCGCGAATGTCTTAACCAATTCTATTCTTTTAAATATTCACTCTTCGGGCCACCCCGCCAAGCAGGAACTCCGCTTGATGCTCAAGATGATTAATCCGCGCTATTTCATGCCGATTCACGGTGAGTACCGCATGCTTAAACTCCATACCGACATCGCCGTCGATTTAGGTATGGACCGCAACAACACATTTGTGATGGCGAATGGCGACACGATTGTTTTAAGAAGGCATCGCGTCACTGTCGGACCGCGCGTGCCGGCTGATGCTCTCTACATCGACGGACGTGATATCAACGGCCTGAGCACCGCCGTCATTCACGACCGCGAAATTTTAAAAGACGATGGTATGGTCGCCGTCTTAATTAGCATTGATTCAAAAGCTAATCGCCTCATCGTCCCGCCAGTTATTCACACGCGCGGCTTTGTTTTAGCCAACCATTCGAAGCTGATTGCCGGAGGAGAAAAAATCATCACCGATGAACTTCAAAAAGTCATGGCAAATAAGGTGACTTTTAATGAGATCAAAAATACCATTCGCAACACTTTAAGCAAATACCTGTTTGCCCAGACCGAACGCAATCCGATGATTATTCCGGTCATCATGAATCTCAATTAAGATGCTGATACTCGCTTCCAAATCTCCCCGTAGAAAAGACCTTTTAAGCAAAATTTGCAGTGATTTTGTCATTATTAACCCCGATATCAACGAAGATGAAAGCCGTCAGCATCCGCACGAACATCCTCTCGATGTCGCGCGTTTGAAGGCGTATCGCATTTTTCAGAGCCATCCCGAGGATAATGTTTTAGCTTGCGATACGGTCGTCATAATCGATGGTGAAATCCTCGGCAAACCGCGCGACGAAAAAGAAGCTTTTCAAATGCTTAAAAAACTATCTGGTAAAAGGCATATCGTTTTAAGCGGTTATACTTTCATCAATAGAAATCGCGAGATTAACCGGACCGTCAGAACCGAGGTCTATTTCCGCGCCCTGGATGATGATTTGATTCGCCGCTACATAAAAACCGGCTCGCCATTAGACAAGGCCGGCGCCTACGGGATTCAAGATGATTTTGCTCTCGTCGAGCGCATCGTCGGAAGCTATGATAACGTCATGGGTTTTCCCAGCGAAGACATCGCCAAGCACTGTTTTTAAACTATTTTATCACTTTAGCTAATTCTTCTGCCGAACCGTTGACAACTAATGTAATCTTGCTCGACATTTTTATTATCGACATAACGCCATTTTTTCTTAAATCTTCTTCGACAAGGAGATTATTTTCTTTTAAGACAAGGCTCAAACGCGAACCTTTCGCATATAGGGAAATGATGTTTTCACGACCTCCCAGCGCCGCTAAAAAATCCTCGCTGGCAAAAGATTTATTTCCGCTTTTAATACCGCTTCTTTTTCCGGATAAAAAAATAGTGAGGAGGGTAACGATGATTACAACCGCAAAACAAAGCGCGATCCATAAGGCGTTATCTTTTAAAAATTTATTAAAGAGATTTTCGATTAAAAAAATCATTTCTTGTCAATGACGCAATCGCGGGCGTGTGGGCAAGCGTTGAAATCGGGGCATTCATCGGCATTGCAATGCTTTTCAAAAATGCGGCGAGCCTGCGGAATGAAGGAACGGATTTCTTCTTCGTTATAGCCGACTTGGATACGGCGATCGTTAACGACAATTGGACGCTTTAAAACGGAAGGGTTTTCACGAATAAAGCTGATCATCTCGGAAATCGTCATATCTTCAACGTTGACTTTCTTCTCTTTGACGATTTTACTGCGTTCCGAAATGATATCTTCGGTCCCATTTTCCGATTTGAATAAGATTTCTTTTAATTCGACTGGATCGAGGGCGGCATTAAAAATATTCCTCTCTTCAAAGGGTATTTGTTGTTCTTCGAACCATTTTTTGACTTTGCGGCAGCTGGAGCAGCTGGGGGATGTGTATATTTTTATCATAATTTCTAACTGTCATTCTATCATAAAAGACCATTCGAGTAGATATTTTTTTGGGATGATAGCCGTATTGGCTAAATTGACACTATGCGGATTCGCACATATAATAGTAAAGACTTAAACGGAGGAAAAGACATGAACCGCGTTTTAAGTGGCATTAAACCGACAGGACAACTGACGCTCGGCAACTATCTTGGCGCCCTAAAGCACTTTAAAAAGTTTCAGGATGCGGGCGAAGTTTTCGTCTTCATCGCCGACCTTCATGCCCTGACTCTTCCGATCGAACCGGAAACTCTGCGCACCAACACTCGCGATTTAGTTGCTTTTTATCTGGCCAGCGGCCTTGATCCCAAGCGGGCGACCATCTTTTTGCAAAGCCATGTCAGCGCGCACAGCGAACTCAATACCATCTTTCAGAATTATCTTTATATGGGCGAACTTTCACGCATGACCCAATATAAGGATTTGTCGTATAAAATGAACAACAACGCCATCGGTCTAGGACTCTTTGCCTACCCCGTCTTAATGGCCGCCGATATCCTCCTTTACGATGCCGCCATCGTCCCCGTCGGCGATGACCAAATTCAACATGTCGAATTGGCGCGCGATCTCGTCAATCGCTTTAATAAGCGGTACGGCGACATTCTCGTCATGCCCAAAGCGCAAGTCAACAAAGTCGGAGCTCGCATCATGTCGCTCAGCGATCCGATGCGCAAGATGTCAAAATCAGATTCAAAAGGTGACATTTTCTTAAAAGACGATCTGGCGACGATTCGCAAAAAAATCATGGCTTCCGTAACCGATTCCGGAAGTGAGGTCATCTATGATCTCGATAATAAACCCGGCATCTCCAATCTTTTGACGATTTATGCGGCCACAAAGGATATTTCCATCGCTGAAGCCGAAAAATATTTCTCCGGCTATCGCTACGGCGATTTTAAAAAGGCAGTCGCCGACGCCGTCATCGAAGAATTGTCGCCTTTTAAAGAAAGATACGAGCAAATTATTCAAGGCGATGAAATTGAGAAAGTCTTAAAAGATGGCGCCTCCCGGGCGCGAATCATCGCCGAAGCTACTTTAAAAAGAGTTAAAAACGCCATAGGTTTGCTCGATGTTAAATAAAAGACCGCTCCTGATTGCCGTCGATATGGACGGCACGTTACTTAACACCGACAAAGTTATCACGCCGCGGACGAAGCGGCTTTTACGTAAGCTCAGCGCCCGAGGCCATCTCGTCGTCCTGGCCAGCGGCCGCCCATCGCGGGCCCTTTACCGCTATTACGATGAATTAAAACTCAATTCACCGCTTGTCTGTTATAACGGCGCCTTTGTGTTTCATCCTTTGGATGATGCTTTCCCGCGCGTCGAATTTGAATTTCCCAAAGAAGTTGTTAAAGAGTTGTTTAATAAGCTGAAACCTTTTGTCAAAAACATCATGTGCGAAAACGATACCGACATCTGGATTTATAGCGAGGATCTCTACCTCGCCAAATTCTTCTGGTATGAAGGTATGAACATGCATTATGGCGACCTCGAAGAAACCCTCGATGTCAATCCGATGACGATGATTTTGCAGACGAATAAAGATAATCTCGATGAACAATCGATTCGTCGCATCGTCGGCCAATTTCCGCAGCTTGATGTCCGCTTCTGGTTCGGTCTTTCCTATTTTGAAATCTTTTATAAAACGGTTTCTAAAGGATCGGCTCTAACTCAAATTGCAAACTACTACGGAATTCCAAAAGAAGACATCATCGCCTTTGGAGATGCCGAAAACGATATTGATATGTTCGCCGTCTCCGGCATCAGCGTCGCCATGAAAAACGGCGGTCCCGACATCATTAAAAACGCTCACCGCGTCAGCGTAAAAGACAATGATAATGAGGGCATATATCACACCCTCAAACAAATACTTAAAGAAGTAAAAAATCGCCGGTAGATGAACCCTTTACAGCGCATTTGCTAAAACGGCGCTTTTTTAAGATGCCGGAGGGGGAGTTATTTTTTTAGGTTTCTTGGGCTCTTTGATGATTTCGCCAGCGCGCATCAAAGCCAGTTTGGT
>DCUC01000009.1:12208-30808 GCA_002329705.1 Caryophanales bacterium UBA1424 | reverse complement strand
ATGTTCGACGCGGAAGTTTTCAAGCAAAGACGGTGCCGCGCCGCAATGGTCAAAATCGTCATGAGTCGTGATTAAATAATCGATTTGATAAACTCTTTTCTTTTTAAAGAAAGGGATGAGGACTTCTATTGCCATGTCGAACGACTTGTTTCCGCCGGTGTCGATGAGGACATTTTTGCCGCGCGTTTGGACGAGAATCGCGTCGCCCTGGCCGACATTGATAAAATGGATGGCTTCACCGAGATAGTTATGAATCGGAAGAGCGGCTAAGACGAGGCAAGAAGACAGAGCCACGGCAACTTTTTTCGCGTCGCTTTGCCGATGGCTTTCCAAAAGATAGGGGATATAAAAATAGAGTCCGTAATAAACAAAATACAAAAATAGAGGCGGTTCGCCGACAATCATGACGATGTCGACTTTCCTGAGAAAGGCATAAACCGAGGTCATTAGTCGCGCCAAAAAAGGCAGGAGATGGCGCATCGGCCATGTGTAAAAAGAGGTGGCGGCGGCAAAAAAGAAGAAAGCGTTGAGCGGGAGAGCAATGTATTGAAAAAGAATTTGCAGAAAGTGGAGTTCGGCGCTCATCGAAAGGTGAATCGGAACTAAGAAAAGGAAGATGAAAAGCCCCGTCATCAGCCGCCGGTATTTGCGCTTGAAGCGATGCATTGCCGATCGCAAAAAAACGATTAGCGCGGAAAGGCCGAAACCGAGGAGAAAAGCCAAGGAAAAAGCTGCGTGAAAGTCGAGGGCAAGAAACCCCAGGGCCAAGGTGGACAAAAGGGTGAGATATGATACTTTTTTCTTAAGAAAATAGTCGTTGATAATTCGCCCTCCATAACTTAAAAACAAGCGCTGAGTCGACATTTTCTCAAGACCTAAAAGAAAAAGCGGAAGGAGGAGAATTAAGGTTGTTATCCGCGCGGCCTTGTCGGTCAATTTCAGCTTCAGAAAGTATTCGCATATCGACATTGCCAAGCGCAGATAGATACCGCACATGGAAAAGAGAAAAAGGATGTTCATCGCCTCGGCGTTTTGAATCATTGCGGCTTCGTAATTTTTCCGCGAAAAAAGCAGGGCGTCAATCGCATCGGCACTCGTATCATCAAAGTTATTTAAAAAGGCATCCTTGCGGGCATTCAGGCGCAAGGGATTAGTAAAAAGAACCTCGGTTTTTAAAACCCTCAACTCATGGAAGACACCCTTGTCATTTAAATAACCCTGAAAATCAAAGCGGCTTTCATAGGCGGGAAACGATAACGACTTAAGATAGCCATCAATTTCTAGGTAGTCGCCGAGTTCGCGATGATTATCGTCCTCCTGAACGTAAAACTTGTGAGCGCCACTTTGAATAAGGAAGTAATTTTCTTTGCTGGAGACGACAAACCCCCGATAGGTCTCTTGGTTCGGCGGTTCAATGCGATCGAGATTAGTAATGGCCCAGCCGCCCATCGTCGCGAGGACAAAGATGAGCAAGCCTCGTCCTTTAAAGCGATAAAAAGCAAAGCCGACACCGATGAGAAGAAGAATAAGCGAAGCGGGCCACGGCATCCGGAAAAGCCATAATCCCAGGACGAGACAAGAAAGGATCAGAAAGGCGATCATGCCGAGCGGATCGTGATGTAGTTTTTAATTTTTTCAAATGTCGCGTTGCCGATGCCGGAGACATTTTTGATATCTTCTATGCGCTTGAACTGGTGGTCGGCGCGATAGGCGATGACAGCATCGGAAATGGCCGAGCCAAAACCGTTGACACTCATGAGTGTTTCCTTGCTGTCGGTGTTGATATTAACTTTGTTAATCGGCTCGATTGCGCACACATCGCTCATGTCGTATTTGGGAGCGATGTAAAAGGACTGATTGTTCTCTAATAAATAAGTTAGGTCAAACGCCAATTCGTCGGCGTTGCTCGTCACGCCCGAAGCCGCGTCGATCAAATCGGCCAGGTCCGTATCGAGTTCTAAGATATAAGTCCCCGGTTTGACGACTTCACCGGAGACGGAGACGGTCAGCATCTCATAGACTTCGGCGGTGTTCGTCGTGCCTCCTCCGACATCGGGATCGATGCTTTGCAAGATGACGATTAAGATGATGGCGGCAACGATGACGCCGATGATGATTTTAATCATAAATTTCCTCCTACCGATTTATAAGCAAGAAGAAAGCAATAACTTCCAAACAATAAAAAAACGGAAGTTTCCTTCCGCTTCGTTTAGAGTTTTGTCTTATTTAGGCGTTATCGATGCGCAGGATTTCGACTTCGTAAGGCTTGGTCGTCTTCACCGTCACCATATCGCCGACTTGCTTGCCGATCAAGGCGCTTCCCAATAGCGAATCGTTGGAAATGCGTCCGGCAAACGGATCGGCTTCGACGGTCCCGACGATCGTATATGCCTTTTCGGCGTTAAGTCCCAAATCGCGAATGTGGACTTTCGAACCGATCGTCACGCATTTCGTATTTTTGGGCTTATCTTCGATAACTTTGGCGGTCGCTAAAATATCTTCGATTTGCTTAATGCGTCCTTCGATTTCGGCCTGGCGGCCGCGAGCGGCATCGTAATCGGCATTTTCGCTCAGATCGCCTTGCGAGCGAGCAAAGGTTAATTGTTCGATGACTTCCGGGCGCTCGACGTCGATTAAGTGGCGGAGTTCTTCTTTGAGCTTCTTGACGCCATCTTTTGTTAAAATGAGTTTGTTGTCTACCATATGTGCTACCTCTTTGTCAGCGAATTAGATTATAACAACATCATCCCGAGATTGCTACAATAAAAATTACGCTGCTTTTCTATATAAATAGAATAATAAAAATAATACAACTATTTTTCTTCTTCGTCGGCCTGATAAGAATTAAAGACTTCCTCTAATTGCTCGTATTCTTCGTCGCTTTCGACCTCTTCGAGCGTGCCGTCGTCGGCGTAGCGCAAAACCTGAACTTCTTCATCCTTGGCTTTGGGGTCGAAAAAGAAGACGTACTTCTTATGGTTTTCCGCGTTTTCGTAAGTGAAGAGAATCTCGCGTTCGTAGCGCTTTCCGTCCTCGTCTTGAATTACGAGTTTTTTGTCTTGTTCATCCATGGTTGATCCCTCATTTGTAAGTATGATTCGAGTATGACGACCGCCGACATCTTGTCGATGACGGCCTTGCGTTTATTTCTTGATAAGTCGGCCTCTAAGAGGCGCTTGTTGGCGATGACGCTCGTCATCCGCTCGTCGACCATCGCGATTTTGAGGTCGGGCCGTTCGCTTAAGAGGTCATCGCGAAAGCGGAGGGCTGATTCCGAGCGAGCCGAAGCGGCACCCGACATATGAAGCGGGAGGCCGATTGCCAACTCATCGACACCTTCTTTATCTAAGATATCTAAGACGTGCTGGCGGGCCTTTTTATAGTTGCCGTCTTCAAAGGTGTAGTTCTCATAGCCGTGGGCGGCGATTAAAAGGCCATCGGTGATGGCGATGCCGAGCGTTTTCGTGCCGAGATCAAGGGCGATTATCTTCTTCATTTCAAACTTTCTTTGATTTTATCAAATGCTTTGGATAAAGCCGCTAAATTCTTCCCTTGCCCCTGGGCCATTTCCGCTCTTCCGCCGCCTGAGCCGCCGATCTGCTTACTCATTTCGCGAATGATGTCGCCGGCCTTGACGCCGTCTTTCAGGGCTTGGCCTCCGACAAAGGCGACGAGGGCGACATTATCGCTTTCTCCGCCCGCCAAGACGAGGACATAATCCTGATAATGAGCTTTAAGATTGTCGCCGATTTTGACAAGCACTTCGCGCTTTAATCCTGTTAAGTGTTTAAAGACGACATGATAACCTCCGTACACGGAGATACTGTGCCGAAGCGAATCGGCGGTCACGGCCACGATTTTATCGGTTAAACGAATATTTTCTTCTTTAAGTTCTTGTTCGTAATTAAGCATTGCTTTGAGGCGGTCGCTCACTTCGTGGATTGAAGAAGCTCCGACGAGGTTCTGCGCTTTGTGCAGTAAAACTTCGCGCCGTTTTAAAAGATGATAGGCGCCGAGCGACGTGCGCGCCTGAATGCGACGCACGCCGGAAGCGATTGATTCTTCCGACTCGATGACGAAGAGTCCGATTTCCTCGGTGTTGTGAACATGGGTGCCGCCGCATAACTCTTGCGAGACATCGCCAAAAGCGACAACGCGGACTTCATCGCCGTATTTTTCGCTGAAGAAGGCTTTAGCTCCCGTCTTTTCCGCCTCTTTGAGGGGCAAGATGCGGACATTTGAATTAAGCGAGGAAGCAATCAGTTCATTAACTTGTTTTTCAATGAGTAAAAGCTGTTCATCACTGATTTTGGCATAGTGTGAAAAGTCAAATCTTAAGTATTCATCGGAGACGAATGACCCTTGCTGGGTGATGTGATCGCCGAGTACGCCCGCGAGCACGCTGTGCAAGAGGTGCGTCGCCGAGTGATTGCGCATCGTTAAGTGACGCCGGGCATGGTCGATTTCAAGAGTCAGAACATCGCCGATATGGAGTGTGCCGAAACTAATGTTGACCTCATGAAGATGTTGTTTATTAGGGGCTTTGCGAGTGTTGAGAACGCGCGCTTCGAGATCTGGGCCGTAAATGCGGCCCGAATCGCCGATCTGACCACCGCTTTCGGCGTAAAAATTGGTGACATCGAAAACGACTTCGCCTTCTCCGACTAAGTCCTGAACCGCTCCGCCGTTTGCAAAAAGGCCGATAACCTTGGCTTGAATATCACCTTCGGCATAACTGAATATGCTGGGCGCGACAAATTTTAAGAGATCGGAATGCTGCTGTCCCATGCTTCCGGCATCGCTTCTGGCCTGCCGGGCCCGTTCTTTTTGCTTATTCATTTCCTCTTTAAAACCTTCTAAATCGACTTTGACGCCGCTTTCCTGGGCGATTTCAATCGTCAACTCGACGGGGAAACCAAATGTGTCGTAAAGGCGAAAAGCATCCTCGCCGCTTAAGACCTTTTTACCGATGAGCATGTCGCGAAGCATGACTTCGCCGCCCTTGAGCGTTTTTAGGAATTTTTCTTCCTCGGCTTTAACGCTTCTTTCGACATAATCTTGGCGTTTAGCTAGTTCCGGATAAAAATCTTTCATCATCTCGACAACAGTCTTCACTAATGTATAAAGGAAAGGCTTGTCGATGCCGATCTTGCGGCCGAAGCGCATCGCGCGTCTTAAGACGCGGCGCAGTACATAACCGCGACCCTCGTTTGAAAAGGGTTCGCCGTCAGAGAGGGCAAAGACAACCGTCCGGATGTGGTCGGCGATGACGCGGTAAGCGGTCAAATTAACGCCGCGATAAGGCTCGCTCGCCAACTCTTCCGCCTTTTTAATCAGTGGAAAAAAGAGGTCGGTTTCAAAGTTGGTCGGCGTCTCTTGCAAGACGCAGGCGATGCGCTCTAAACCGGCGCCGGTATCAATGTTTTTGCTCGGCAATTCTTTGTAATCTTCGCGCTTGAGGCCATCGACGGCGTTAAACTGCGAAAAGACGATGCCCCAGATTTCGATGTAGCGATCGTTTTCAAGGTCGTTTGCCAATAGGGCGATGCCTTTCTTTTCGACATCGTAAGTCTCACCGCGGTCAAAAAAGACTTCGGTGTTTGGTCCGCACGGACCTTCGCCGATTTGCCAAAAGTTACCGGAAAGAGGAATTAAATGATCGCTTGCGACACCGCACTTGAGCCACAACTCGCGCGTGGCTGAATCGGTCGGCAAATAAGTGAAATAGAGTTTGTCTTTGGGCATGCCAAAATATTTGTCCGAAGTGAGGATCTCGTATGCCCACGGAAGCATTTCCTGACGGAAGTAATCGCCGATCGAGAAATTGCCGAGCATTTCAAAAAAAGTGTGATGGCGAGCCGTATAGCCGACGTTTTCGATATCATTTGTTCTGATTGATTTCTGGACGTTGACGATGCGCCGTGAGGGGGGGATTTCGCTGCCGTCAAAATATTTCTTGAGACCGGCGACGCCGGAGTTGATCCAGAGCAGCGTCGGATCTTTATAAGGGATGAGCGATGCCCCTTTTTCGAACTTGTGTCCGCGCTCTTCAAAAAAATTAATCCAGATTTTGCGTATTTCGTGGCCGGTAAGTTTTTTCATCGTTTGTTCCTCTAAAACAAATAAAAATCGTCCCTAAGGAACGATTCGCTCGCGGTACCATCCTTATTCATTACTGATAATGCACTTAATTAGGCTTTAACGCAGCCGACGGCGGGGATTAGTCGCTTCAGAGGAGTGGCACGCTTTTAGCTTAGTTCCTCTATTGAATGTAGTAAATATAGCATATTTAAGCAACACTTCAAATGATTTAGGCGAAAAATATTTGCGTTTTCTCTTTTCAATTAATGCCAATGCTTATATAATTCAAGTCATAAAAAGGGCCCTGACGCAAAATTTATGAAAACCGCAAATCACAATTTAACGCTCCAGAAGTCCTATTTTTCCTATTATTACTATTATTACTTAGGAATCGTTTTCCAATCCCGTTAAGTATTATCGGTGATAATAGAAGGTGGAAAACGAGCAATCGTGGACACCTGACAGAGTATAAAACCATAAGCTCAGGTGCCTGCCACCTGAGTTTTATTTCATAAAGGAGAGAAAAAAATGAAAGTGAAACGCCTACTACTCGCCGCCCTCGCGGCTACATCGATGGTCGCCGTCACCGCCTGCGATGGCGATGTCGTGCAAATCGGAATCCTCAAGTTTATCAATATCGCCCCGCTTAATTCCGCGGAAGAAGGTTTTATTAAAGCGCTTGATGATGCCGGAATTAACTATAAGTTAACGCTTAAGGACGCCAATGCGGATGGCAGCCTCGTCGCTTCTTCGAGCCTCACTCTCGTCGGCGAGAGCGATCTCGTCTTGGGCATCGCCACGCCGGCCGCCAGCGGACTCTTATCGGCCCGCGCCATCAAAGGCAATGATGTCCCGATCTTTTTCACCGCCGTCACCGATCCCGTCTTCTCGGGCTTGATGAGCGATGATGAAGCACCCGACAACAACGTCACCGGCACGAGTGACATGAATCCGGTCCGCGAGCAAGTTGAACTGTTTACGAAACTCGGTCTCGGCATCGACAAGATCGGCATGATCTACTGCTCGACTGAAACCAATTCCGTCATTCAGAAAGATCTTGCCGCCGCTGCCGCCGACGAATTCGGTCTCGATTTTGTCTTTGAAACCTTCACGACAACCGACCAGGTCGCCGCCGCGATGGATACTTTGATCGAAGCCGGAATTGATGGGCTGTACACGCCGACCGACTCAACTCTCGTCTCGGCCTACTCGACCGTCAAAGCCAAAGCCGATGCCGCTAATCTTCCGATCATCGCCGGCGAAGAAGCCTGCCTTGAACTCGGAGCCGTCGCCACTTTGAGCATCAACTACTTTGATCTCGGCCGCATCACCGGCGTGATGGCTGTCGAATTCTTAAGCGGCAAGAGCATTTCCGAACTTCCCGTTCGCCGCGTCGAAGACATGCCACTTATCCTTCATGTCGATAATGCCGAAGGAATCGGCTTAACTTTTCCCGCAGAACTGCTTGCGGAAGCTGACGAAGTCATCGATAATTAACAGGTAAATGAATATCTTCTACAACATTTTCACTAACTCGCTGAACTTAGGCCTCATCTATGCCTTATTAGGCATCGGTGTCTATATTGCCTATCGCGTTTTAGACATCGCCGATTTAGGCGCCGAAGGCGTCTTTCCCCTCGGCGGAGCCATCACCGTCCTCATGATCGTTCTTGGCGTACCGCCCGTCGTGGCCGTCCTCATCGCTTTCATCGCCGGCGGAATCATGGGTCTTTTGACCGGCGTCCTGCACACCAAGCTGAAAATCCCTTCCCTTCTTTCGGGAATCATCACGATGGTCATGTGCATTCCTTTAGCTCAGCTGATTAACGGCATCACCAATTCCTTTGAAAGCTATAGCCGACCCGGCGATTTTGTCGGTTCGGTGACGGTTATGCGGATGAATACGATCTTCACCTTCTTTCGCGGCTTTCTCGGCGAGTGGGGTTACATCTTAGCAAGCGTGCTTGTCATCGCCGTAATCATTGGTTTACTATACTGGTTTTTTGGCACCGAACTAGGCATCACCGTCCGGGCCACCGGCAAAAACAAAGTCATGAGCCGGGCTCAGGGCATCAACACCGACAGCCGCGTCATCCTCGGCCTCGTCATCAGCAACGCCATCGTGGCGATGAGCGGTTCGCTCTTCTCGCAGTTCATGCTCACTTCAAACTCGACATTTGGTCAGGGGACGATCGTCATCGCTTTAGCGAGCATCCTCCTCGGCGAAGCGATCATGCTCTTTAAGAAGACGAATTTCGCCGTCTCTTTGCTCGGCGTCTTCGTCGGTTCGTTCGCCTATCAGCTCGTCATCAACCTGGCCATGCGCGTTCTTAACGACAACGGCTATCTTAAGCTCGTTCAAGCCATCCTTTTCATCCTCATTCTCTGCATTCCGCTTTTTAAGAAGAACTATGCGAATTTGAAAAAGAAAATGAAGGCGAGGAGGAATGCCAATGCTTGACATCATCAACCTTGACAAAACCTTCGTCCTCGATGGGCAAGAAACCAACAAGAAACACGCCATCGATCACTTAAGTCTCCGCATCGAAGAAGGTGATTTTATCACCATCATCGGCTCGAACGGATCGGGCAAATCGACTTTACTCAATCTTATCGCTGGTTCTATAGAACCAGATGAAGGCCAGATTCTCCTCGATAACGAAAATATCGTCACCTTAAAAAATCACCGCCGCTCGCGCTTCATCGGCCGCGTCTTTCAAGATCCGATGCTGGGGACGATCGGCGACATGATGGTCGAAGAAAATATGTTTTTGGCTAATCACCGCGGCAAGAACACCGGCTTGGCCTGGGGTCTAAAAAAGAAGCAGCGCGAAGCTTTTCGAAATATGCTTGAACCGCTTGGTCTCGGCCTTGAAACGCGCCTTGGTGAAAGAATGAAAAATCTCTCCGGCGGGCAGCGTCAGTCGATTACCCTGACGATGGCGACGATGAACAGCCCGCGCCTCCTCCTCCTTGACGAACACACCGCCGCCCTCGATCCCGAGACGGCCAAAATCGTCATGCAGATCACCGACGACATCGTCAAAAAAGCGCACCTGACGACCATTATGGTCACCCACAACATGCGCGATGCCATCCGCTACGGCAATCGCTTGATCATGATGGCGGATGGCAAGATCATCTTCGATGCTCGCGATGAAGAAAAAGCCCAGCTGACCGTTGAGGAATTAATTAAAAAATTCAGCGAGAAAACCGGGGATGTTTTACCCGACACCGTCATACTAAATAAATAATTTTATTTATCGATGCGGATATCGCCAGCGTAAACTTCGCTGATCAGACCGCCGCCGACCATTAACGAGCCATCGTAAAAGACAGCTGCCTGTCCTGTCGCGATGGCTTTTTGTTTGCTGGCAAAAACGACTTTTAAAGTATCATCATCAATTCTTTGAATAGCGACATCAGCATCTTGCGAGCGATAGCGAAATTTAGCCTTTAGTTTCTTGCCATCGATATCGTAATGCGGAAAGAGATTGAGTTTAGTAACTAAGCAGTAATCAGAATATAAATACTGGCTTTGACTTCCACTCGCGACATAAACGATGTTCTTTTCGACATCTTTGCTGACGACGAACCACCCTTCAGATTCCTGATTAGAAATGCCGCCGATGCCGAGTCCGCGATGCTGGCCGATCGTGTAATACATGGCCCCGGAATGCGATCCGATAATTTGTCGCGTTGATATATCAACGATATCGCCTTTTTGGGCCGGAAGATAATTGTGTAAAAACTCCTTAAAATGGCGTTCGCCGATAAAGCAGATACCGGTCGAATCCTTTTTGAAAGCGACCGAAAGGCCGAGTTTTGCGGCGATGCGGCGCACTTCTTCTTTGCTCAGCTCGCCCAAGGGAAAAAGACAGGCTTTTATCTGCGCTTCGCTGAGCTGCGAAAGAAAATAGGTTTGATCTTTATTGAGGTCCTTGGCCTTAGATAGGAAATAGTGTCCATCCTTTTCGACGCGCCTGGCGTAATGACCCATCGCAATCGATGAGCAGTCGTTTTCAAGAGCGAACTTATAAAACGCATCAAACTTAATGAATTTATTGCAGAAGACATCAGGATTAGGAGTGCGCCCGGCCCGGTATTCTTCTAAAAAGTAAGTAAAGACGTCATTCCAATACTCTTTGACAAAATCGATGCGCAAAAGAGGAATGTCGAGCGCCTTGGCGACGCTTGCAGCATCATCATAGTCTCTCTCCTGCGGGCACTGCTGATCATTAACCGTCGGATTGCCGAGGTAGTCGTTATTGGCCAGCGCGTCCCAGTTGCGCATGAAGCAGGCGACGACTTCGTATCCTTGCTCTTTGAGCAAGTAGGCGGCCACCGCTGAATCGACGCCGCCGGAAAGGCCGAGCATGACGCGCGTTTTCATAATGGAAACAAATCCCGGGAATCAAGAATTAAAGTAAACGGTCCGTCATTTGTCAGATTGACCTGCATGTCAGCGCCAAAAACGCCCTGGCCGACATCGGGATAAGAATCCTTCAGCGCTTTGACAAAAGTGTCGAAGAGGCCTTTGGCCGCCCTCGGCTCGAGAGCTTTTGTAAAGGAAGGCCGGCGCCCGCCGCTTAAATCGGCATACAAAGTAAATTGAGGAACGGCTAAAATAGAACCTTCGATATCGATAATCGATAGATTAGTCTTGCCTTTTTCGTCTTGAAAAACGCGCATCTTCAAAATTCTTTCGGCCATCTTAATGGCGAGGTGCTCATCATCACCTTCGCAAAAGCCGACGAGCAGAACATAGCCCGGACCAATCGAGCAAAAAAGGCGATTGGCAATCGAAAGGTGGCTCTCTTTGACATTTTGTAAGACGATGCGCATAGCGTTTATCTAATATAGTCGTGAACTATAGGTAGCGGGGCTAATTTTTCTTTCGATAGTTTAAAAGCCTGGCGGATATCTTCTAAGATCGCAGCGAAGTCATTTTTGTTTGTATGGACGACGCATAAAACATCGCCTGCCTTAACAAAATCGCCGACTTTTTTAGCTAAGACGATTCCGGCTGACATGTCGATGACATCATCATAAGTTTCGCGCCCGGCGCCTAAACGCATGGCGGATTCGCCGATTTCAAGAGCTTCAATGCGCCGCACATAACCTTCTTCTTCGGCGCGTATTTCAACGATATGTCGCGCGAGGGGAAACTTTTCGGGGTTTTCGATAAACGAGACATCGCCGCCCTGGGCTCTGACCATCTCTTTTAATTTATTAAAAGCCGAACCGTCGGCAATCGCTTTTTCCAGCATTTGACGGCCCGTCTTCAAGTCTTTGACAACCTTAGCTTGCTCGAGCATGATGGCGCCGGCTTCCAGGCATAATTCGACTAGGTCGTGCGGCCCTTTGCCATGTAAGGTCGCAATCGCCTCTTTGACTTCGAGGGCATTGCCGACGGCGAGGCCGAGAGGTTGCTCCATATCCGTTAAAATGGCACGCGTATCGCGATTGAGTCCGTCGCCGATGTCGACCATCGTCCGGGCTAATTCGCGGGCGCTTTGCAAATCTTTCATGAAAGCACCGCTGCCGAATTTGACATCGAGGAGAATCGTGTCGCTGCCGCTGGCGAGTTTTTTCGACATGACCGAGGAGGCGATTAACGGAATCGATTCGACCGTGCCGGTGACATCGCGAAGCGAATATAATTTCTTATCGGCCGGGACGAGGTGTCCGGTCTGGCCGACAATGGCTAGTCCGACTTCGTTGACCTGGCGCATAAATTGCTCTTCAGGAATGGCGATTTTCATGCCGGGAATGGCTTCCATCTTATCGAGGGTGCCACCCGTATGGCCGAGGCCACGGCCGCTCATCTTGGCGACTTTCACGCCACAGGCCGCAACCATTGGTCCTAAGACCAGACTCGTTTTATCGCCGACGCCGCCGGTCGAATGTTTATCGGCTTTGACGCCTTTGATCGAACTGAGGTCGATGATATCGCCGCTGTGCATCATCAAGTCGGTCAAGACGGTGATCTCTTCTTTGGTCATGCCGCGAAAGAGAATCGCCATCGCCAGAGCGCTCACCTGATAATCGGGAATCGAACCATTTACATAGCCTTTAACAAAAAAAGAAATTTCTTCTTTCGTCAATATTTTGCCATCCCTTTTTTTCACTATAATATCAACCATTCTCATATGTTTTTACCTCGCTATTAAGTATAACATGACAAAGATATGTTTTAATATCTTTTTACCGGCGCCCTTGTTAAACTGAAAACATGGATTTTTGGACGCATTTGGCCACTAATTTCCCTCCGGAAACCGCCGCTCAGATTCGGCGCTCCTTAAGCGATGAGCGAACGCGCGGCTTGCTTCTCAACACGAACAAAATAGACATTCGTGAATTTTATTCACGCTTTCCACTTCTATCCCATCATCCTCTGGTCAGCAACGGTTTTTTATATGATCAGAAAACATATGATTTCGGCAAGCTGTTCTGGCACGATTTAGGAGCCTATTATCTTCAGGAGCCCTCAGCCATGAGCGTCGTTTCCTTTCTCGACATCAAGGCCGGAGATTCGCTCCTTGATCTGTGCGCTGCCCCGGGCGGCAAAACGATGCAGGCGAGCCTTCTTCTCGGCGAAGGCGGAATCATTCTGGCAAACGATATCTCGCACAGCCGCGCCCTCATCTTGTCGAGCAATGTCGAACGCCTCGGCCTCGGGAATGTAGTTGTGACCAACAACGACTTTCAAACCATCTATCAGTCTTATCTTGCGGCCTTTGACAAAATCATTCTCGACGCTCCGTGCAGCGGGTCGGGAATGTTTCGCAAAGACGAGAAGATGCTCAAAGACTGGTCGTATAACAAAGTTATGGCTTGTCAGAAGAAGCAGATAGAACTCCTTCATATAGCCTATCTGATGCTTAAACCAGGCGGAACAATCGCCTATTCGACATGCTCTTTTAGCAAAGAAGAAAACGAGGATGTCATCACCTGCTTATTATCTAATAGCGACGCCTATCTCGCATCGATCACGGGCAAACAAGGCCTCTACAGCAGCCGTCACCTCGATGGCCCCGTCTATTTTTTACCATCTCTTTTTACCGGCGAAGGTCATTTTCTGGCCCTTATTAAAAAGCCGGGCCAACTGAGGGCCAGCCAGCAAAGAAATAACCCTTATCGCGGAAAATACCTCGCCTTAGTGCGTCAATACGGTTTAGAAAAGCGCCACAACCTCGAGATTGATGATTCGCTATATTCTCTTTCTCTTCCCTTTGACGTCAAAGGTTTAAATGTCCTCCGCTATGGCGTCCGCTGCTTTGACGAGATAAGCAAACACCCCCAACCAAACCACCACCTGGCTCGTTTTCTTGGCGCTACGCAAAGCCTTGTCCTCGATGATGTTTCATTTCGTGAATACCTCGCCGGCGAGATGCTAAATATCGAAAAGTCACCGGGTTATCACCTCGTATCTTATCAGGGTCTAAATGCCGGCTTTGTCCGCGCCGTCGACGGCAAACTTAAAAACCTTTATCCCAAAGGTTTAAGAAGAAGGTAGNNTTCATCATCGAATCAAAGATTTCGCTTTGAATCTCATCCTGGATTTTAGGCGCTAGATAGGTTGTGCTGTACTGCAGGAATTCATCCTTTTTTAAAGGCTTAAAGAAGCGAATCCAAATCGGATATACTTTTAATTTGCTCTTTGAACTGAGCGGCCGGGAAGTTCCATAAATCGCGCATGAAAGAATCGCGGCCCCGGTCCGATAGGAAAGTTTAAAAGCTCCAGGTTTAAATTCGCCGAGCACCATCTCGGGATTGCGATTTCTCGTCCCTTCGGGAAAGATGGCCATATTGCGGCCGCTTTCGATCATCTTGACGGCGTGATCGATCATCGTGAGCTGCGAACGCAAATCGCCGCGGTCGATCGAGATACCTTCTAAAGCCTTGACGACTTTGCCGATGAAAGGATATTTGCTGGCTTCCTTTTTGGAGACGAAAGTCAAAGGCCGCTCGGAGATGGCAATCAGTAAAAGAGGATCAAAATAGGAATAGTGATTCGCGTACACGACAAAAGGCTCTTGCAAATTAATAAGATTTTCTTCGCCCTCGATGTGCACGTCGAGATGAAAGTGTTTAAAGACGAACAAGACGAGGTGGCGAATGCGCTCGTAGCGCTTTTCCAAGGGATAGCGCTCCGGATGCCGTGCGTACTTGATCATCCATGCAAAATACGACCACACGATGCGCGGTCCGCACACTAAGATTAAACGCACGTATTTAAGCATTCTTTTAGCCCCTTAATTCATTTAAGCGATTTTGTCCTAAAATTGCAAGTTGTTCAGCAACGATCACAAGCCCGATTGCCCCCTCGATTTGAATGCGGCCGCGAATGACGACGAGGCTTCCGGTCGTCAGCTTCATGAAGCGTGAACGCGGTTCTTTGCTCCAGTAAAGGACGGGAATCTTGTCGATGACGAATTTGCCTTGTTCGGGAATCATCCGCTCGATTTCGACGAGGCGGACCGTCGCGCTTACGGGTTCGCTGAGACGGCCGGTGAGAAAGACATCTGATATCATATAACTATGTACCTCCGCCTCTATTTTAAGGGGCGATCCGCACATAATTTTCTCAACATTTATTTTAAAATTAAAATAAGAAACGATCGTCCTCTCAGCATCACATGCTTGACGAAGGTGTTGCTTGCAAGGACATTTCCGCCGCTGGCAAAGAGGATTTGGTAGTACTCATCGAGGTCGTAATAGATCGTTTCAGCACTCGGATTGATAAAGACGAGGAAGTCCTTGAATTCGCTTTCATAAGCCCCTAAATCATAAGAAACCTTCAAGGCGTTATGGTCGAGATCTTCAAAAGTCACGGTTTGTTCTATTTTGGCTAAATCGCTCTCTTGAAGAAAAGAAAGCTTTCGCCGCAATTTGATGGCGTCGCGAAGGTGTAAAGCGAGGTGGAAACGCTCATCCAAAACGGCGTAATTCATCTTGTTTAGATCGTCGCCGGCCTTGTAGGTGTTCTGCCAGTTCTTTTTGCTGAGGCCGATCTCCTGCCCCATGTGAATAAAGGGGATGCCGAAAGAGGCGACGACCGCCGCGTTAATCATCTTGAGGCGATCGAGGCGGGCTTCAATTCCCTCCTCGGGCATGGCGACTTCGAGCTTGTCGAAAATCGTCCCGTTATCGTGGCATTCGACATAGTTGATCGACTGCTGAGGATCGATGAAGCGACGGCTGATATATTTTTCAAAAGATGAGCCGAGATAACAATATTTAAAGCCATCGCGATGACCGTCCGAATTAAGGAGGTAGCCGCGCGGCGTCTGATCGTGGTCGCTCGTCTTGCCGCGGGCGATGTCGCGATACCAGTCATTGAAGAAACCGATGTCTTTCATATCCATGGCGTTCGTAAACGAGGCCATCAAAAAATCCTGCGTGCTCTCGTCGCCCATCTGCCAGCCTTCGCCGTAGATGATGAAGTCGGGTTTAATGGCTTTGACGCGGTCGCGGACAATCTGCATCGTCTCGAGGTCAACTAGACCCATGATGTCAAAGCGGAAACCATCGACACCGAATTCTTTTACATAGTAAACGCAGGCGTCGACAATCAATTTGCGAGCCATGGCCCGCTCGCTGGCCACATCATTTCCGCAGAAGGAACGCTGGGCGATTTCGCCGTTTTTTTCGCGCCGGAAAAAATAATTGGGCACGACGCGTTCAAAGACTGAAGTCTGATGATGATAGACGTGATTAAAGACGGTATCCATAACGATGCGGATGCCTTCTTTATGATAAGCGGCGACCATCTTCTTTAAGTCGATAATCCGCGAGTAAGGATCGCTCGGTTTAGAAGCGTAACTTCCTTCCGGGACAAAATACTGCGCTGGGTCATAACCCCAGTTATAAGTCGTATCGGGATTTTCTTCGTCGACCGTCGCATAATCAAAAATCGGCAAAAGCTGCAAATGGGTGATGCCGAGCATTTTGATATAATCAAAACCGGCGGGATGACCACCGCTCGTCGTGCGATTTTTCTCCGCGAGACCTTTGAAAGTTCCCTTATGGACGATATCGCTGTTTTCATCGATCGTCATATCGCGGACATGGGCTTCATAGACGATGGCTTCGGTGTATTTGTTAAACGGTGTAAGATATTCCTCGTTCATCGCCATCTGATACTTTTTGGGATTGTTGACGACCGAGGCGCGGTTGTTTTGCAGCGAAAGCTTGGCGTACGGGTCGCTCACCTCGACAGCTTCGCCGCCATTGGTGATTTCATATAAGTAGGGTGTGCCGTCGAGATTTCCTTTGACCGCCGCGCGATAGACGCCGCGCTCGGTCCGCTCCATGTCGACATAGCACCACTTGCGGTTATGGCTGTATTTTAAGCGCACCTTGGAGGCCAAGGGCGCCCATACGGCAAAGCTGGTCGCACTCGGGCTATAAGACGCCCCTAAATCATCGCCGTCATAGGCGTATTTGTCATCAAAATCGTCGGCCTGGGCCAGAAAGGAAATATCGATATTTAAAAACCCGAGCTCTTGGCAGTAGAGTTTATAATCATTGCCGAGGACGACTTCATAATGTAAATCGATAATAAAGTAGTGCTCGTGGATGTTTTTAATGTGTTGCTTATTAGCTAAAGTCAAAACTTTTTCGCCGTTGACAAACAGATCAAAAACGACATGTTCAAGATCGGAGAGTGGAAAAACATCGACCTTGAGTTGGGTCGGTGTTATGAGGCGGGCTTTGACGATGCGCTTCATCATATGGAAGCCGTGGCGATGGCGTAATCGCCATCGTGAGCGATGGAAACATCATATTCGACATTGTTAAAAAGGACGTACGGCGCCATGTTAGGGCCCCGATAGAGGACTTCGATGGCCTTTAGGGGGATCTGATCCAGACCTTGCCCTAACGCCTTCATAAACGCCTCTTTGGCGGCAAAACGGCCGGCGACAAACGAGAGCTTATCGGGCTTAGCGGCCATTAAGGCCAACTCTCTGACGCTCAGGATGCCTTCGGCAAAGCGCTCGGCGTCTTTAATGCGCCGCATATCGACGATATCGATACCTATTCCCATCTATTTGTCCTCCTCGACGACCAGTTCCGTGGAACCGGGATTAATGCTCGGGGCATTGAAATTAGCATCATGAATTAAAACTTTACAACCTTTGGAAGCGTCGTTTTCGGTGGCGACGATACCATCGCGCTGCAAGCGGGCAAAGAGCCGCCCGGCCTTGGGAAAACCGACGCCATAAGTGCGGGTGATGTAGCTGATCGAAGTGTATTCGCGAAGCATGATGTCTTCGACGAGCTGGGCATATAGTTCTTCTTCCGCCATCTCGCGGGTGGCTTTGTTGGCGAGTAGATCTTCGCCGCTCGGGGCTTTAAATTCTTCGACCTTCTCTTCTAAATCGAGGAAGGAAGGATCGTATTCGGCCGGCCACTGAGCTTTAATGAATTCGGCGACGCGATTAATTTCGACTAAATCGACAAAACAGCCCTGAAGGCGCGGTTTGCTCGTCCTTGAAATGATGGCGCATTCGACGAGCATGTCGCCGTTACCGAGCAATTTTTCGGCACCTGACTCACCGATAATTGTCGTCGAATCGGTGAAGTTTGACATCATTAACGCCACGTGGGCCGGAAGATTCGTCTTGATGCGGGGATTGACGACATCGGCGGTCGGCCGCTGCGTCGAGATGATGAGGTGCATNNCCCGGCGGCGCGCGCTTTCTGGGCGATGCGGACGACCGGCTCATGAATGTCGCGGCATGTATCGCTTAAGTCGGCGTATTCATCGACGACGACGACGATATAGGGCATTAAGGGTAAACCTTTGCTTTTGGCGGAATCATTATATTGCGAAATCTTGCTGACGCGGGCTTCTTGAAAAACGCTATAGCGCCTTTCCATCTCGTCGACCAGTTTATTGAAGGCGACTTTGGCCTTGCGGCTGTCGGTGATGATCGGGCAGATTAAATGAGGAATATCGGCATAATTGGATAGCTCGACGCGCTTGGGGTCAACGACCAGCAATTTAAGTTCATCGGGGCGGTTGCGCATGATGAGGGACATCAGAAGGGTATGGACGAAAATCGATTTGCCGCTTCCGGTGCTGCCGGCCACCAGCATGTGGGGCAAGTCGCCGAGATTTGCGTAGATCAGTTCGCCGGAAATATTCTTGCCAAAGGGGATATCGCGGTTAAAGCGACCACCGGTCGGCATCTTCTCGAGGGCTTCTTTTAAGCCGACATTAGTCCGGTATTCATTGGGAATTTCCAGACCGGAAGTCGCCTTGCCGATGACGAGGGCTTCAAAGCGCGTGGCGACGCCCCCCAGACGAATCGATATATCATTAATATATCGCGCCATCGAGGAGACCGAGACATTGCGGTCCATCTGAATATCATAGCGGGTGACGGACGGCCCGATCGTATGGCCGACGACCTTGGCGCCGATGTTGAGATCTTCAAAGATGGTGTTGATGAGTTCGGTGCGCGCGGCGGTCGATTCTTCATTCTTCAGCAAGTCTTCTTCTGATTC
>DCUC01000009.1:0-12091 GCA_002329705.1 Caryophanales bacterium UBA1424 | reverse complement strand
GACGGCGGATGGTTTGACGGCCGGTTCGTAAGCCGGAGTCGGCTCGTGGGCAGGAGCGTCGCCGTCAAGGAAGAACTTCGCTTTGCGAAGGCCCTGACTGGCGCTGAAGGATTTGACTTGAAAGGCGACATCGCCGTTTCCGGGGCGATAAGGAGGTAAGGCCTGGGCGGCCGAAGGTTGAACGGCGGGCTTGCTGTCGACGCGCGGTTCAAACTTTGGCGCTTCCTGCTTAACTTCCCTGATTGGTTCGGGTTGCGGAATCGCTCGCGGCGTATTGTAAAAGGGGCGCTCTTGTCTGACCGGAACCGAAACTACTTCCTTGACGGGTTCGACAGATGTGGGTTTTGGCGCTTCTTTAAACTCGATGTCATCGAATTTTTCCGGCTTAGCGTTTTTGACGCTCTGAAAGTAGGCTTTTTTGGCGCGGGCTTTTAACCGCGCTTCTTTTATCTTAAGATAAAGTTTTTTGACTTGGCGGTTTAAAATCAAGCCTACGCCGGTCATTAGAAAGGCGACGCTGAGGATGATCGCGCCGATGTGGGTGGCGTAATTAAAAAGGGCGGTTAAAAGAAACCCGAGAAAACCGCCGCCGGTTTCCACACTGTAGGGCATGCTGCCGGGATTGAGGATGACTGACTGGATATTCGCCTGAAAAACGGCATAGAAGGTATCGAGTTTCATGTCGAGCGTCTCCTCGACAAAAACGATTGTGAAAAAAGTTAAAAAAGCGATTAGGAAAACGATGATGCCGATCATCGTGATATCAAAGCGGATCTTCATCAGCTTGCGCTTGAACATCAGATAGATGCCGAAGACGAACAAGGCGAGGTAAAAAACCCAGAAGCCGATTTGACCAAAGGCATAGGCCGAACCGATCGTGATCCAGCGCGTCGCCTCGGGGAGGGGTGAAAGGATAGCGATGACGGCGATGAGGGCGATCATCAGGCCGATGACGCCGAGCATCGATTCTTTGTTTATGGGTTGAATCTCACGGGATTTTTTCATGAGTTTTATACAAGTTATTATACTTGCGCGTCAAAAAGAATTAAAGAATTTATTGGGCAAAACAAGCATTTATGCTTAAACTAGTCAATTTCGATGATTAAGGGGAGGACCATCGGATTTTTGCCGTTGGCTCTTCTGATGTAGCGGATAATCGCCTCGCTGGCGCTGTTCTGAATGTCCAAAAGGCGGTAATTGGGGCGCTTTAGCCCGTCGGTAACAGCCGTCAAGAAAATCTTGGTAACTTCCTTTAAAATTGAATCGGCGTCTTTTAAAAAGACGAAACCGCGCATTTGCACATCGGGGCCAGCCACGACTTCGCGCCGGCTCTTGGAGATGGTGACGCCGAGGACGACGACTCCGTCATCGCTTAACTGCTGACGCTCGTTGATGACGCCGCCTTCGACATCGCCGATGCCCTTGCCGTCGATTAATAAATCGCCGACTTTGACGCTTTCGGGGAGGATGCGGGCCCGTTCTCTGGTGATTTCTAAGACCATGCCGTTATCGAGAACGAAGACGTTTTGATGCGAAAGCTTCAAGCCCATGCCCAGGACGAGTTGAGCGTTGGAAAGGAGGTGGCGGTAACTGCCTTTGACGGGCAGGTAATATTTCGGTTTAAGGGTGGCGACGACCATCTTGATATCCTCTTCCGAGGCGTGCATTTTGACGATCTCTTTTTTGCTTAAAGCGCGGACTTTAACGCCGCTTCGATAGAGGTCGTCGATCGCCGAAGTGGCAATTGCTTCGACGTTGGGGCTGGCCGGGGCGGCGACGACAAAAGTGTCCTCGGCCGATAAGACGATGCGCCGGTCTTCCTGAAGGCCATTAGCCAGCGTTGCGATCTTCTTAAAAAGGCGATCGCCGAAGCCGCACATGAGGACAATTGTCTCGCTAGCGCGGACGCGATTGATATCTTCGATGCTGACGAAATTATACTTGGGAATAATCAGCTGATTAACCTTCTGCATGTCTTTAAAAATATCGGCCGTCTCGCTGTCGTAAAAGGCGATTTTCTTGCGCGTTTTGACGGCGAGATTAATTATTTCATCTATATTATAGATGTTGCGGGAGAAAAGGGCGATGAACAGGCGGCCTTTGACCTCTTCGATAAACGATGACAAAAGCGGGGTGATTTTATACTTGGGAGCCGTGTAGCCGAGGCGGTCGGCGTAGCTTGATTCGGTCATTAAAAGAACCGTCTCTTTTTCGGCGATGCGGGCGATGGCGTTCATGTCGTGAAGATAGTTTTCCGAAGCATTATTCTCCACGACGTAATCCCCGGTGAAAACGACATTGCCGAGGGACGTTTCAATTGCCACACCCATCGATTCGGCGATGTTGTGGGCGGTGTGGAAAAAGTGAAACATGCGGCCGGCGATGACGACATCGCTCGTCGGTTTGACGACCCTTAAATCAAGGCGCGAGGCATCAAAGCGGATGTGCTCAAAAAAGGAGCGGACCATGACTAAAGTCACATCGCTTCCGTAAATCGGAGCGGGCACTTCTTTATGAATGTAAGGCAAAGCTCCGATTTCATCATCGTGGCCGTGCGTTAAAATGTAGGCTCTGACGCGTTCTTTATTCTTCTTTAGATAGTCGTAGTCGGGGATGACATAGTCGATTCCCGGCGTCGTCTTGTCGGGAAAGCGAATGCCGCATTCGATGACGAAAATGTCACTGTTAATCTCGACGACTTGCAAATTTTTGCCGTCTTCGTCAAGTCCACCTAACGCAAATACTCTGATTTTATCTTCCATTATTTTTATCCTATATACTTTTAACTTCTAAGGTGCGCCCCGATAAATCGCGGAGCTGCACTTCTTTTTCATCGAGCACCATGTAGGTGTGCGGGTAGTCGTCCTTGGGAAAGGTTAACGAACCCGGATTGAGAGCTAAAACGCCGTCGGAAAACGCCATCTGCGGCCGGTGAAAATGGCCGTAGAGCAAGATATCGCCCTTCTTAAGATTTAACTTTGCTAAATCCATATCGTCGCCGTGGGTTAAGACGAGGCGGCGGTTATTGATGACGACTTCATTGTGCCTGGGAAGCGGAAACGTCAAGACTTCGGCATCGATGTCGGAATCGCAGTTGCCGCGCACGGCGATAATCTTATCGGCGTAGCTATTGAGAATCTCGACCACCGCTTTGGGATTATAATCCTCGCGGACGGGATTGCGCGGACCCGAGTAGAGAAAATCACCTAAGAGACAGATGATGTCGGGTGCTTCGCTTTCGATGACCCGCTTGAGCTCTTCAGCGTAAAACATCGAGCCGTGAATGTCGCTTGCGATTAAAACTTTCATATGTTACTCCTCGATATCTTTGGTGGCGACAACATCGACGCCGGTTTCGCAAATATTATAAACGATGACATCACCAATACGAATTGGTGCTTCTACCATTACTTTATCAAGTTCGCGCATACAATCAAACATTTTGCCTTTGGGAATGGCTTGCGCAGTCTTGACGCTGAGGCGCACGGCGTTTTTGGCTTTGATTTTGACCGTCGAGGTGATGATGCGCGTCGGATTGGTCATCTCCGTCTTGGCGTACAGGATGCCGCGCGGACAAAAGTTNNAGAATACAAATTAATTCTTTCATGGACGATCCTCCGAAGAGATGACGAGTTCGCCGTCCTGAGCGTTAAAAAGTTCCTTGGGCAGGCGCACTTTTTGCATTTCGCTGGGAATGATAAACGGCTTGATGATCTTCTTGATGACTTCGCCGTTAAAGGTAAAGGTAAGAACCTGATTCTGAAGCGGTTTGCTGACGCGAAATTTAATCGTCAGATGCTCGTCGAGGTTTGCCAAACGCACCCGATGGGGAACGACATATAATAAATTTTTACCCGGAATCACATTAAAAGACGGGGAATCCAAATTCCATTTACCTTGAACGTAGGCGGCCGCGCCTTTTCCGCAGGAGCGCGATTCGGCGGCGACATAGTCGGCTAAATCGTGGACGTGAAGGACGTTGCCGGTACTAAAAATACCGGGTATATCAGTCATATAATGCTCATCGACGATGGCGCCCCGCGATTTTGAGACCGGTAAGCCGAGTTTCTTTAAGAGATCGTTGCTAGGAATCAGACCGATAGACAGGAGTAAAGTATCGACTTCAAACTCTTTTTCGGTGCCTGGAAGCGGATTGAATTTTTCATCGACTTGTGAAATTTCGATCTTTTCAAGGCGACTTTTGCCATACGTCTTGGTGACGGTATGCGAAAGATATAAGGGGATGTCAAAATCGTGCAGGCACTGGACCATGTTATGGTTCAAGCCGTTGCTGTAAGGCATGATTTCGCTGACGCCGAGGACGGTGGCTCCTTCAAGGGTCAGCCGGCGGGCCATGATAAGGCCGATGTCGCCGCTGCCGAGGATGAAGACGCGCTTGCCGACCAAAGCCCCCATCTCATTTAGATAAAGTTGGGCGGTTCCGGCCGTGATGATGCCGCTCGGACGTTCGCCGGGAATCTGAATCGCGCCGGCGCTGCGCTCATAGCAGCCCGTCGCCATGATGACGGCTTTGGCCTGAACTTTAACAATTCCTTCGGCGGCATTTGAATAGGTGACGACTTTGCTTTTCGTCAGATCTAAGACATTCGATTGAAAGCGCACATCAATATTTCTTTTTTTAACTTCGACGGCCAGGCGGCTCATGAATTCGGGGCCGGTCAGCTGTTCTTTGAACTCCTCGATTCCGAATCCGTGATGAATGCACTGATTTAAAATACCGCCGAGCTGACGGCCTTTTTCGACGATTAAGATATCGGTCAAACCTTCGTCGTAAGCCGCGATGGCCGCCGCCATGCCGGCCGAACCGCCGCCGATGATTACTAAATCGCGCGCGATCATAGCTTGCACTCCTTGGTCGAACATCTGATGATATTCGAACCGCCCTTATCATAGAGAACATCGGTTAAGTCAACTTTATAAAAGTCAGCTAAGTATTTGACGATGGCCGGCTGGCAGAAGCCGCCTTGGCATTTGCCAAAACCTGCTCTCGTCCGCTTTTTGACGGCCTTGATTGTGCGCGGCGGAATCGAACGCGACATCAGGTCATCGAGTTCGCCGAGCGAGATTTTCTCGCAGTTGCAGATGATTTGACCAAGGCGCGGATTTTCTCTTATCAGTTCATTCTTCTCTTCAAAGGATAAGGCCTTGAGATTAATATATGGTTTAATTCGCGGATTGAAGTTTGGATTTTTGTTTAACGGCAAGTGTTTGGCAACTAATTCTTCGACGACATATTTGGCGATGGCCGGCGAGGAGGCAAGACCCGGCGAGTCGATGCCGGCGACATTGATGAAATGCTCATGTCCTTTCATCTCCTCGACGATAAAATCGCCGCGGCTCGATGAGGCTCTTAAGCCGGAAAAGGCGCGGATCGTTTCGTTAAAAGGAATGGAAGGAACGAGATCCAAAGCTGATTTTTTGACTTTGTCAATCGTCGGTTTATCAGTCGCCAAATCATCCTTTTCGTCGACGAACTCGCTGCTCGGTCCGATGATGTAGTTGCCGCTTGTCGTCGGCGAGACGAGGACGCCTTTGCCCTTTTCACTCGGGAGGGGAAAGATCGTCGAATTGACCAATTCCGCGGTGTAGTGGTCGAGAATTAAATACTCGCCCTTACGGGGCCGAATGGAAAAATCGGGTTGGCCCACCATCGCGGCCATCTGGTCAGCATAGACGCCGGCGCAGTTGATAACGACCTTACAATGATAAGAATTTTTACTTGTCGTGACGATAAAGGTTTGATCAGCGGCGTTTTCCTCAATGGCTGTCACCGCTTCGTTTAAATGGAGCTCGACGCCGTTATCGACGGCATTCTCCATGGCGTGAGCGGTCATGTTAAAAGGATCGACGATGCCGCACGTCTCGGCAAAAAGAGCGCCCTTGACTTCCGGATTGAGATGCGGCTCCATGGCNNGGAATCTGTTCCTCGCTCAGGGCGATTGTCAGACTTCCGACGCGGCCGAAGTGAAAGTCGAGTTCGTCGGCTAAATCGTCAAACATGGCGTTGCCGGCGACATTAAAACGGGCTTTGAGCGTTCCGGGAAGCGGATCATAGCCGGAATGGACGATGGCAGAATTAGCCATCGTCGTTTCGTTGCCGACGTCGTTTTCTTTGTCCAGGACGAGGACTTTAAGTGAATACTTGGCAAGTTCGCGGGATGTTAAAGCGCCGACGACACCTGCTCCAATTATAATTACATCTATCATCTATTGACCTCTATATAGGCAAGACTTTAGAGCCTTGTTATCTGCGGAATGGTTTTTTGGGTCCCTTATTAAAGGCTGGACGCTCCGGCCGCTCGACATAGTTTTCCGGTTTTTCGGTAAACTCGCGATGCGAAACTTTAACTTTGCCGTGATCATCGATTTCGCTGACGACGACTTTAAGTTTTTGTCCGACCTTGACGACATCGCTGGCATTGGCGACATAGCTCCAGCCGAGGCGGGAGACATGGCATAAGCCGTCGACATTGCCGAAAAGGTTGACGAATGCGCCATAATCCTCAACGCGGGTGACGGTGCCTTCAAACACTTCGCCGATCTTGGCGACGCGGACGATATCTTCGATCATCTGCTTGGCTTTATTGATCGATTCGCGGTTCATGTGATAAATCACGACGAAACCGTCATCGTCGATGTCAATCTTGACGTCATCGCATTTTGCGATGATATCGTTGATGACTTTGCCGCCGGTGCCGATGACATCGCGGATCTTATCGATGTCGATTCTCATCTTGTCGAGTTTGGGGGCGTATTTGCCGACTTCCGGACGCGGTTCGGTGATGGCTTGTTCCATCGCCTCACGCACGACAGCGCGCGCTTTATGAGCTTCGGCTAAAGCCTCTTTTAAAACATCGCGGGTGATGCCGCGGATTTTGATATCCATCTGCAAAGCGGTAATGCCTTTGGCGGTACCGGCCACTTTAAAGTCCATGTCGCCGAAGTGATCTTCGAGACCTTGAATATCGGTCAAAATCGTATAGGGGTGTTTGCCGTCTAAGGGACCCGAGGTGACTAAACCCATCGCGATGCCGCTGACCATGGCCTTAATCGGGACGCCGGCGGCCATCAACGACATACAGCCGGCACAGATGCTGGCCTGCGAGGAGGAACCGTTGGATTCGAGGACTTCGCTGACGACGCGGATGCTGTAGGGGAATTCTTCTTCGTTCGGAATGACATAGGAGAGGGCTCTTTCGCCTAAGGCGCCGTGGCCGATTTCGCGGCGGCCGGGATTGCCCATGCGGCCGACTTCGCCGACGGAATACGGCGGGAAGTTGTAATGGTGCATAAACCTTCTCGTGTCTTCAGCCGTCAAATTATCGATGATCTGCTCATCTTTTAACGAGCCGAGCGTCGTGACGGAGAGAACTTGGGTTTGGCCTCTGGTAAATAGACCGGAACCATGCGTGCGGGGCAGGAGGTCGACCTGAGCGCTGAGGGGACGGATTTCGTCGACTTTGCGGCCATCGGGGCGGACTTTATCTTCGGTGATCAAACGCCTGACTTCGTTGGCGACGATGGTTTCAAGCACTTCTTTAACCATCGAGACGGTCGTCTTGGCAACTTTTTCACTGTCATACTTGCGGTTTTCGTAATCGCTGATAATTTCTTTTTGAATATCGTCGATGGCGTTTTGCCGTTCGAGTTTATCAAAAATCGATATCGCTTTGACCAGGCGCTTCTCGGCGCGGTCTTTAATATCCTTTTCAATTTCTTCGCTGACATGGTATAGGACGATTTCGCGCTTGGCGACGCCGACTTCAGCTATTATCTTCTCTTGGAACTCGCACAGCTTGACGATGGCTTGGTGGCCGAACATCAAGGCTTCGAGCATATCTTCTTCGCTCACTTCGGCGGCGCCGGATTCGACCATGTTGATGGCTTCTTTGGTGCCGGCGACGGAGAGATGGATGTCGGATTTTTCACTCTCTTCGGTATTTGGATTGATGATGAACTTACCATCGACGCGTCCGACCTGGACGCCGGCGATCGGGCCATCAAACGGAATGTTGCTGATCGATAAGGCCAGCGATGAACCGAGCATCGCCGACATTTCCGGAGTGTTGTCTAAATCGACGCTCAAGACGGTGTTGACGACTTGGACTTCGTTGCGGAAGCCCTCGGCAAACATCGGGCGAATCGGGCGGTCGATCAAGCGGGCCGTCAACGTGGCGTGTTCGCTGGGGCGGCCTTCTCTTCTTAAAAAGGAGCCGGGAATCTTGCCGACGGCATACTGTTTTTCTTCATAACCAATCGTCAGCGGGAAGAAGTCGCTATCTTTTGGTTCTTTGCTGGCGACGGCTGTCGATAAGACGACCGTTTCGCCGTAGCGGACGAGCACGGCGCCGTCAGCCTGCTTGGCTAGTTCGCCGACTTCTACGGCGAGTTTTCTTCCTTCGAATTGCAATTCGAATGTTCTTTTCATGAATTCTATTTCCTCATTTCATTTAACAGTTAGTAATTATAACACATCATATTAGAAAGTAATATGAATTAACAAAGAAAAACCGCGATATAATTCGCGGTTTATCATCATCTGTGCTTATTTGCGAATGCCGAGGCTGGCGATGAGCTTGATGTAGGCATCGCGGTCCGTGCGATTTAGATAATCGAGCAGACTTCTGCGCTTGCCGACGGCGATCAATAAGCCGCGGCGCGAGTGATGGTCCTTTTTATTGGCCTTGAGATGAGCGGTCAGATTTGTAATCTGCTCGGTCAAGAGGGCAATCTGGACGGCGGGTGAACCGGAATCGTTGGCGTTTTTGCCGTATTCCTTAATCAGTTCAGCCACTCTTTCTTTGGATAGAGCCATGTCTATTTCCTCCTTCTTGGTACTTAGCTTGATCAGCGCTTGGCGTCGGAGACTCGCCAGGCATCGACCAAGTCGCTTATATAAATATATAGTTATTGAAAACGGAATGCAATTATTATTTCTTCTAGGGCTTAATCGAGACGATATCACGGGAAATTTGTGCCTTTAATTCGTCAAGCGTGGTAAAGCGCTGCTCGGGCCTTAAGAAAGCGATGAATTCCAAGTACATCGTCTTGCCGTAATCTTCCCCTTCATAATTAGGAATATGGACTTCGATTGAAGGCATGTCGAGCTGCTGAATCGTCGGATGTAATCCCACATTAGTAAGCGAGAGATGAGGAAAGCCATCGATATAGCAAATCGTTTTGTAGACGCCGAATTTAGGAATGACATAAGGGGCGCTTAATTTTAAATTCGCGGTCGGAAAGCCGATCGTCTTGCCATTGTGCAGTCCTTCGCTGATCGTGCCGTGCATCTGATAGTGGCGGCCCAAGAGTTCATTGGCTTTATTAATCTTGCCCTGCTTGAGGAAAGCGATGATTTGACTCGTCGATACTTTATGGTGTTCGACATCAAAAAGGGGAAGGCTCGTGACGGAGAAGTGTTTGCTGAGCAATTCGATGTCGCCGGCTTGCTCGTGGCCGAAGCGATAATCCTCGCCGGCAAAAACCTTTGCGACATTGAGTTTCTTCAAGACTTGGACGATAAAATCCTCGGCTGACATGCTAAGCAATTTTTCGTCGAGATGAAGGACGAAAAGATAGTCCGCGCCGAGGCGGTGAATAATTTGAAAGCGGTCGCTTACCGAGGTCAAAACCTGCTTAGCTTTTCTTCCGTCGATGACGCTTCCAAGAGGAGCATCAAAAGTCAGGACCGCGACTTCCGTACCGCTGTCGAGAACAGCTTTTTTAATCACTTGCTGATGGCCGATGTGGACGCCGTCAAAATTACCGAGGCAGATGCTGATCGGCGAGGCAAAGCGCGGAAGATTTTCAAGCTCGAGCAAAATCGTTTTCATCTAAAATAATCCCCGTCGAGAATAGTATAAACCATCAGCGCGCTTTTCGTATAAGGCCACCGCTTTTTCGCCGCTCACCAAAAGGACTATCTGGCCGATTTCTGGGAGTTTGACTGGCTTGCCATTCATGATGTCTTTTACGCTCGTCTCATCGACCTCAAACACAGGAAGATGAGCGAGAGCCTCGCGAATTGAAATGAGCCTCGCAAATGAGGTGTTTTCAAGCGACATGGCATCCTTAATTTGAAAGTTTCCGATCGCCGTCCGGCGCAGGGAAATAAGATGCCCGAGCGTATTGAGGGCCACCGCTATTTCTTCGCCAAGAGTTCGGATGTATGTGCCTTTGCTGACTCGCGCCGAGAATTCGATAACATCATTATCAAAGCTCAATAACTTGATATCAAAGATTTCAATCTCGCGTGGCTGTCGTTCGATTTCGAGACCTTCGCGAGCGTATTTGTAAAGCGGTTTTCCCTCGCGTTTGAGGGCGCTGTACATCGGGGGAATTTGCAGTCTTTTTCCTAAAAAAGAATGTAAAACGTCGCTAATTTTTGCAAAATCAAGGTTATTCGGTACTTTTTGAGTGGCAATCATCTCGCCCGTTAAATCACCCGTGTCGGTCTGAATCCCGAGTTTTAAATGCGCGATATATGTCTTATCGAGAGCCTCGAGATAGGCGCCGATTTTGGTCGCCTGGTTGACGGTCAGAATCAAAAGTCCGGAAGCAAACGGATCAAGCGTGCCGACGTGGCCGATTTTTTTGGTGCGTAAAAGGGAAGTGACGCCGTTTACTACTTGCCGAGAGGTCGGCCCGATTACTTTATCGAGCAAAAGGATTCCGCTTTTTTGATTCACACTTTCCATGGTAAACATTATAATCTAACTTGATATCTTGGGTATAACAAATGCGCGCGATTAGAAAAGTCTTAGCTTCCATCCGTAATGCCGACCTGCGTTTTTCGCTGATCAATCAGGGCGATAAGATTGTCGTCGGCGTCTCCGGAGGCAAGGATTCGCTTGTCCTTTTATACGCGTTGAATCTATATCGTAAATTCGCCCAGTGCGACTTTGAAATCATACCCGTCATGCTCGATCTCGGCTTTGCTAGTTTTGATCCGTCCGCCATTCAGGAGTATGTTAGAACACTAGGTATGGAACTAGTCATCGCCGATGCCAGTACCGTCTATCCCATCCTTGCCAAACACACCAAAGAAGGCGGACATCTCCCCTGTTCGATCTGCTCGCGGATGAAGAAGGCCGCCATCAATAAAGTCGCCAAAGGGCTGGGGGCGAAGAAAGTCGCTTTTGCCCATCATGCCGAAGATGCGATTGAAACCTTATTCATGAATGAGCTCTACGGCGGAAGAATCGCTACTTTTGTGCCGAAGATGCACCTACAAAAAGCTGATATCGATTTCATCCGGCCACTCATCTTATGCCGTGAAAGTGAGATCGAGAAAACAGCGCGCGAAGAAAAGTTTCCGGTCATGAAGAGCCCATGCCCGAGCGATGGCTTCACCACTCGCGAGGATGTCAAGAATCTGTTGGCTGGAATATACAAAAAATATCCCGACGCCAAAGAGAACTTCTTAACGATGCTTTATAACTACGAGCAAGAAGACTTATGGGGCAAAGAGATCTTTTATAAGATTGAAGGTAGCGATTTATCGCTGAAACCAGTTCTGAGCAAGGAAGATGCCCTGATTATGGCCAAGATCCGCACCGATGTCTTTTTAATCGAGCAAAGTGTTCCGCCGCAAGACGAGTTCGACGGAAGCGACGAGGGTCAGGAACATCTTTTAATCTATAAAGATCAAACGCCGATCGGAGCGATTCGCTATACATTTGACGAAGAGCGACTCGTCCATCTCTCGCGCATCTGCACACTAAAACAATACCGGGGCTTTGGCTATACCAAGAAAGCCCTCTCTTTTCTGATCGAAATGCTCTTGGCCAAGACCAATCCCCTGATTTTTACTTTAGGAGCGCAGGTTCAGGCCCTCGGCTTTTATGAGAAGCTGGGCTTTAAAAAAGTGGGAGACGTCTATTTAGACGCGAACATCCCCCACTTTAAGATGGTTTTAAAACGCGACAAATAAGATATTTATTTCAGGTCTTTTCTGGAGAAGAGATAACTGCCTAAGCCAAGGAAAATACCGTTGAGACCAAGATTCGTCCCGATTGTTTTTAGGATAAATCCTAAGGTGCTCGTGTCATAAAGCGTCGCGCCCATCAGG
>DCUC01000002.1:6643-6779 GCA_002329705.1 Caryophanales bacterium UBA1424 | reverse complement strand
CGACGAATTTTTAATCATCGCGACAACGCGCCCCGAGACGATGTTTGGCGATGTCGCCGTTTTTGTCAACCCTCACGATGGGCGCTACGCCCACTTGATTGGAAAACAAGTGATTAATCCTGCCGATGACCGCCGC
>DCUC01000002.1:0-6558 GCA_002329705.1 Caryophanales bacterium UBA1424 | reverse complement strand
AAAATCACTCATTCCGTCGGTCACAGCGAGCGCACCGATAGCGTCGTCGAACCATATCTTAGCAAGCAGTGGTTCATCAAAATGCGACCGCTTGCCGATCGCGCCCTTCAAGATAGCGAAGTCGATTTCATCCCGAAGAGATTTCAGAAGATTTTCCGCAACTGGATGGAAAATGCCGAAGACTGGTGCATCTCCCGGCAGTTGTGGTGGGGTCACCGGATTCCCGTCTATTATCACAAAGTAACGGGAGCGGAAGTATGTTCGGTTGATACGCCGCCAGATGTTGAAAACTATCGTCAGGATGAAGACGTTCTCGATACATGGTTTTCGTCAGCCCTCTGGCCGTTTGCCACGCTCGGCTGGCCAAATCTCACCGATGATTATAAACGCTACTATCCCAACTCGGTCATGGTCACGGCTTATGACATCATCTTCTTCTGGGTCAGCCGCATGATTTTCCAGGGTCTCGAATTTACCGGCAAATCGCCATTTGAAAAATGCGTCATCCACGGCTTGATTCGCGATGCCAAAGGTCGCAAGATGTCCAAATCGCTCGGCAACGGCATCGATCCGCTTGAGGTCATCGATCAGCACGGCGTCGACGCCTTACGCTATTTCCTGATGAGCAGCACAGCTCCCGGTCAAGATACCCGCTACATCGAAGAAAAAGTTGTTGCCGGCAGCAATTTCTTAAACAAAATCTGGAATTCGGCCCGCTATGTTTTGGCTTTGCTCGGAGATGATTTCGCGCCGGTAAAAATTAACTTTCAAGATCTCGCCCCTCTTGAACTCCACATTCTTCAAAAACACGAAAAAACGATTGCCGCGGTTACGCGAAATATGGATAAATACCAGTTTTCGATGGCTCTTAAACATCTCTATAGCTATGTCTATGCTGATTTTTGCTCGCGGTATTTGGAGATGACCAAAGTCGCGCTCGGATTAAACGATCAGGCGCTGAGTTCATCGACGAAGCAAGTCCTCTATAAGGTCCTTAAAGATATAGTCGTCATGATGGCGCCTTACACGCCGTTTGTCGCCGAGGAGCTCTACTTGGCCTTACCCGCCCATCGCGAGTCGGTGATGCTCGAGCCCTATCCGCAAATGGAGAGAATTAAGGGGGTGCGCAAACATCACGAAGCCGTTGACGATTTGTATCAGTCTATTCAGGATATTCGCAACTTTAAAGTTGAAAGAAACTTGCCTCCCAATCATCCACTGAGTATAAAAATTCGGGCAAATAAAGAGCCATTTGCCAATTTTTCGCGATATTTAGCGCGTTTTGCCTTCGCCAAACAACTTGTCATCGAGCCCGAGATTAATGCCTTAAAAGGCGATGTTGCATTCTTCTACTCGAGTTTTGATTTGCTGATAGAAGAGGCGGTTGATAAATCTGAACTGCTAGCAAAACTCGCTAAAGAAGAAGAGCGCTTGCGCTTTGAAATCAGCCGTTCGGAAGCAATGCTTGCCAACGAACGCTTTCTCAGCAAAGCACCATCTGATAAAATCCGGCTCGAAAAAGAAAAGTATTTGAAGAATAAAGACCTGCTCGGTGCCGTCATGAAAAAGATTGCTGACTTAAAATAATTAATTAAAATCGGCACTTTTGCTCAATGGCCTCCTATATATCGGTAGGAGGTCATTTTATGAATCTGCAAATCATGAGTCTTGAAGAGATGGAACAGCACGTTACCGGCGAGGCGATTACGCTTTCGGCGGTGATGGCAATCGCTGCGATAGCCATCGTCGCGGTCGTCGTCTATCGGCTATTTATGTCCGACAAAGGTTCGACGACTTTGCCCGGTGGTTTTAAATTCGAGTGGAAATAGTTTTTTGTGCGCATTAAGGATTTGCCCGAGGCGGAGCGACCGCGCGAAAAAGCCCTCCGATACGGAATAGCAAGCCTTTCAAACATCGAAATTCTCGCCCTCGTCATCGGCAGCGGAGTACGCGATCAAAGCGCCCTTGATATCGCCGCGCATTTAATCGCCGAGGCAAAGGGCATTCACCATATCGAAAATTGCTCACTGGAAAGAATTGAAAAAATTCGCGGTATGAAAAAAATCTCCGCCCTTCGCCTCGCGGCTGTCTTTGAACTCTTGAAGCGCGTCGAAAAGACGCGGCTTGAGTGCGTCAGCGAACCAATTCATCCGAAGGCGATATTTGAAAAATACAAACTTGAATTTGCGCGGGAAACTCAGGAGCAATTCGCCCTTCTTTTTCTATCGCGAAGAAGGATGATAACCGGCGAAAAAATCATGTATAAAGGGACGGCCGAATATTTTCCTATCGCCATAGGCGAGATTCTTTCTGAACTCCTCGCCAATAAATGCTTTGCCTTTATCGTCGTCCACAATCACCCCAGCGGCGAAACTCAGCCGAGCGATGATGATTTAATCTCGACTAAGATGCTCGCGAGCGAGGCGGCCCGGTTAAAGATAAAACTCGTCGATCACATCATCATCAGCGACCGTTCATATTTTTCTTTTGCCGAGCACAATCTCATAAAATGAGGGGCTGATAACCCCCATCGAAATAACTTTTCTTAACATTAGTTAAAAAAGGTTGTCTCTCTTTTGCAATGTGTTTATAATATTCTCGTTGTCGCCTCACAAGCTACAACCGCTTAGAAAAGGTTCCTAACAAATCTTCGATGGTTGACCTCCATAGCGAGTCATTAGTGAATATCAAAAGAGGAGGTAACCAATGTACGCAATTATTGAAACCGGCGGTAAGCAAGTCAAGGTTGAAGTTGGCCAGAAAATCTATGTCGAAAAACTAGACGTCGCGGTCGACGTAAACTACACCTTCGATAAGGTCTTGCTCATCGGCGATAAGCAAGCCAAAGTCGGCAGCCCTTACGTCAAAGACGCCAGCGTTGTCGCCAAAGTTGTCAAACAAGGTCTCAGCAAAAAACTCAGAGTGTTTAAATACCGTAACAAACACAACGAGCGCAAGACAATCGGCCATCGTCAGCCCTACACTTGTTTAGTCATCGAAGCCATCAACGGTTAATTATGATCAAAGTCACTTGCGAAGTAAAAAATAGCCAGATTGCCAGCTTGGAAATCAAAGGTCATGCGCAAAGCGCAGAACCGGGCCAGGACTTGGTGTGCAGCGCTGTTTCGGCGGTGACCTTCGGAGGCCTAAATGCCCTTCGCAACACCCAGCAAAATCTGAACATCGAAGTTCAAGAGGGTTATGTCTTAATTACTCGAAGCGGTGAAGTTGAAAGTGCAGATGAAGTTGTTCTAACAACGATTCTCACCCAGCTTGAAACAATCGCTCGTGACTATCCCAAGTATGTCAAAATTCTACAGAAAGGAAAATTAAAGCAATGATTTATACATTAAACCTGCAGTTCTTTGCTTCGAAAAAGGGCGTCGGTTCAACCAAAAACGGCCGCGACTCTCATTCCAAGCGTTTAGGCGCTAAAAAATCAGATGGCGAATTTGCCACAGCCGGTTCCATCTTATATCGGCAAAGAGGCACGAAAGTCTATCCCGGCGTCAACGCCATGCGCGGCGGAGATGATACCGTCTTTGCCACGGTCGACGGCATCGTCAAATTCGAGCGCGTCGGCAAATCGCGCAAACGCATCAGCGTCTACGAAGTCAAATAACTAATAAGACCACAAAAATGTGGTCTTTTTTAATCCCGTTGTGTTTTAATATATGTATGGAAATTAAAAAGCTTTCGATTATCGTGCCTTGTTACAACGAAGGCAAAAAAATACGCCGCAATCTCGAGGATAAAGTATTACCTTTTTTGCATGAGCGGCGCATCAATTTTGAAATCATCCTCGTCAACGATGGATCCAAAGATAATACNNTTCTTTTTATGGACGCCGATTTATCGACTGACTTAAAAGCTCTCGATCTAATTTACGCCGATCAAGATAATGCCGACATGTACATCGGATCACGTCATCTAAAAGAAAGTGTTTTGGCCAAGAAACAAGGCCTGGTGCGCCGTTTTGTCGGCAGGAGCTGCCGCATCATCGTCAACACGACTTTTAAATTCTCATTTAAAGATACGCAATGCGGTTTTAAATTAATCAGAGCCGATTATGCTAAAGAGATGGCCGACAGGCAAATCATCAATGGTTTTGCTTTTGATGTTGAATACCTCTATATGGCGCGCCTTAATAATCTCAAAATAAAAGAGATTCCCGTCATCTGGGAAAACGATGAGGACAGTAAAGTCAGCACTTTTAAAAGCAGTATTCGCTTTTTCAAAGATGTGCGAATCATCAAGAAGAACAAGAGCAACTACCTCTTTGCGAGCAAATAATATATGTTTATCGACCGCGTAAAACTAACTGTAAAATCTGGCAAAGGCGGCGATGGCCTGATTGCGTTTTTGCATGAAAAATACATGCCGAAAGGCGGGCCGAGCGGCGGCAATGGCGGACGCGGTGCTTCAATCATTTTAAAAGCATCGAGTTCGGTCAATACCCTTTTTGGCCTCTATCGGAAAAAGATTATTCGCGGCGAAGACGGCGCCAAGGGCGGCATCAAAAATCAGTATGGCCGCGGTGCGAAAGACGTATATGTCGAAGTTCCCATTGGAACGATTGTCTATGAAGCCGATGGCCACAATTTCCTCTTTGACTTAAATGAAGAAGGCGCTGAATTCGTCGTGGCCAAAGGCGGTCGCGGCGGACGCGGCAATGCCGCCTTCAAAAGTTCGCGGAACCGCGTGCCGCGCATTGCGGAAAACGGCGTGCCCGGCGAAGAAAAAGACATAATTCTCGAACTTAAACTTTTAGCTGATGTCGGCTTGGTCGGCTTTCCGAATGTCGGCAAATCAACACTTTTAAGTGTTGTGACCAATGCTAATCCCGAAATTGCCGATTATCCATTCACGACGATCACTCCGAATCTCGGCGTTGTCAGCGTCGATAGCAGCACTTCTTTTGTCATGGCGGATCTGCCGGGTCTCATCGAAGGGGCTCATCAGGGTCGGGGCTTAGGCCTGACTTTCCTTCGCCACATCGAGAGATGCCGCGTCATCATCCACATGATCGAGATGTCAGGCATCCGCGATCCTTATGATGATTATCAAGCAATTAATGTCGAATTGGAAAAATACGGCTATAATCTCACCAAGCGGCCGACGATTATCTGCGGCGCAAAAATGGATGAAGACGGGGCCGAAGAGCGCCTTCTGGCTCTTGAAAAAAAACTGAAAACCAAAATTTACGGTATCAGCGCCTTGACCCATGAAGGGCTTCAAGAATTGATGTATGCCGCTAGCGAACTAGTTAAGCAGACGCCGCTCTTTCCAATCGTTTCTCAAGAAGGAGCTATCGAGACAATTCGCGTCTATGATGCTTATAAAGACGGTGCCGGCGATTTCGAAATCGTCCTCGAAAAAGAGGGTGTCTACCGAATTATTGGCGAAAAAGTCGAAAGGACATATCATTTAATTAATCTGACGACTGACGAAGGCCTTCTTAAATTAATGACATATCTGCGCAAAATAGGAGTTGAAGAACGCCTGCAAAAAGTCGGTGCCAGAGATGGTGATACGGTCGTATTGTGCGACTTTGAATTCGATTATATTGAATGACGGAGGTGCGTTATGGAGTTCAGACAATACCTTGGCGAGATTGAGAAGTTTCTTCAACAATATCTTATTAACGCCCGCGCGAAGGGCTATGTTTTGGGAGTCTCGGGCGGAATTGACTCAGCCCTCGTCGCCGCTTTGACGACAAAAGCGGTGGGCAGAGATAAACTTTTTGCCCTCCTGATGCCGATTGATTCACATCCGTCAGACTTACAAGACGGCCTTGAACTTTGTCAAAAATTTGACATTCCGCACCGCGTTATCGATTTAAGTGAACCATATCATACTTTGATTAAGAATTTTGCTTTCGCTGATGACGAAGCTGCAAAGCTCGCCCTTCACAATACGAAAGTAAGATTGAGGATGGTGACGCTTTATGCCTATGCGCAAAGCCGTGGCGCCCTCGTTTTAGGAACGGATAACGCCGACGAGATTCATGTCGGATATTTTACGAAATACGGAGATGGCGCTGCCGATTTGGCGCCGATTGCCGAACTGACCAAAGGCGAAGTTTATCTAGCTTCGAAAATCCTCGGAGTGCCCGAAAGCATTCTGAAGCGGACGCCGACCGCCGGTTTATTCAGCGGTCAGACCGATGAAGGTGAATTAGGTGTTACTTATGCGGAATTAGATGATTATCTGTTAGGCCGAAAAGTCGATCAAAAAGTCGCAGAGCGCATTCAATATCTCCATCGTATCAGCGAACACAAACGCCAGCCGATTCCGCGCCCGATTAAATACGCCCGCAATAACGATTAAACTGTTTACTTTTTATTTATAAATAACTGGTTGTAATTAATTCTTATTAAGGTATAATTTTTTTATATTTTTTTTCAGCAAGGGGGATTTATCAACATGAAAAAGAAATTAATACTTTTGCCATTGCTCATGCTAGTTCTCGCTTCCTGCGTTCCGAACAACAACTCCAGTTCGGAAACAGACAGCGATACGAGTAGTGACACCTCAAGCGGCACCAGTGCCGATACG
>DCUC01000072.1:2216-4425 GCA_002329705.1 Caryophanales bacterium UBA1424 | reverse complement strand
TCGGGTTGGTTTTAAGCGCCTCAGATACCAGATTAAGGAGAACATCGCGGTTGATGATGTATGTTTCCATCGAGACGCAGGCATCTTTTTCCAGCTGCCGATTGCGTTTGAAGGAGCGCACATAGCCATTTTTGACATTGACTAAATTATGGGTCGCAAAAGATTTATGGGCATTGGTGATGTGNNTTGTAGATAATAGTCACCTTTTCATCGCGGGCGATATGCTCTTTTAAAATCGGTTCAAAATCAATTTTGCAAATGACGTGTGCGGGCTGAATGATGATGTATTTGGCTTTGCTTTCGTGTAAAACCCAGTCATTGACCAAAAAATTGTTGATGTCGGTATTTTTTTTGCGGTTCATGTTGCCGCGCTCGTTGAACATGATGGTCTGGCGGCCGATTTTCGTGTTGATGTTCCACGACTGCATCGAACCCATGTGCTTCAGGACGCTGCGCAGATGGGATTTGACTAAGATGCCAACCTCATCAATACCTGAGTTTGAGAAGTTGGAAAGAGCAAAATCCATGAAGGCAAAGCGGCCTAAAAACGATGTTGAAGCAAGAACCCGGGAACTTGTCAATGGACCGAGGTCGGGAGAATTGTGGAGGTCGAGAAGACCGAGAACTTTACTTGCCATTATTTTTCCTCCGCGTGGTGATCAAAACGATATCTTCTTGTTTTTCATTGACGACTTCGCCGTGGGAAACGATGGCTTCGGGACCGACGATGGCACTAAAAACTTTAGCGCCGGCACGAATGCGGGCCCCCGGCATCAGCACCGAGTTTTTGACGACAGCGCCTTCGGCGACAACGACTTCGTTAGAGATGACCGAGCGCTCGACATCGCCGAGGATGACAGCTCCCTGATTTATGAGGCAGTCTTTGACACGCGCTTTGCGACCGATATATTGCGGATGGGAATGCGTGTCTTCCGAGAAGATGGTATTACCGCCTTTGATCGTATAAATATTTTGACCTTTGCTAGAAAGCAGCAAGTCCATATTGGCTTCGTGGAGACTCGAAATCGTTCCGACGTCTTTCCAGTATCCCTTAAAAACATAGGCAAACAATTTCATCTTTTTGGCGAGCATGGTCGGAATGATGTCTTTGCCAAAATCGTGCGATGAATCCTTTTTGCGGGCATCGCCGACGAGCATGCGCCGCAAGACCGAATAGGTAAATATGTAGACTCCCATCGAAGCGAGATTGGAGATGGGATTTTTCGGCTTTTCNNTGGAATTTGACAATCGCCCCTTTTTCATCGGTGACGAGAATACCGAAACGCGAGGCTTCTTTAGGATCGACCTCGATGACGGATATCGTGCAGTCGGCGCCGCGCTCGATATGCTGCTTAAGCATTTGGTTATATGTCGTCGAATATATATGATCGCCCGATAAGATTAAAACATATTGCGGGCTGACGGAATCGAGAAAATCTAAATTGGCATAAATGGCATCAGCCGTGCCGCGATACCAGCTCAATCCCTCTTCGGTCTGGCGGGGATGAAGGGTTGTCGTCAAGGAGCGAACGCCGTTCAAACCCCATTTTTCACCGTTTCCGATATAAGTATCGAGGGCCACCGACTCATATTGCGTCAGCACTCCGACGGTATCGATACCCGAGTTGGCGCAATTGGATAAAGGAAAATCGATAATCCGGTATTTNNGTGCCTTTGCCGCCCGCAAGAATCATCGCCACGATTCTTTTGTTCATCTTTTTACCTCGCGATTATGTCGATTAAGCATCATCATGATGCCCTATCAAATCTTTTATAATTTTATCACATATATTCATATATATGTAGTCTCGTTTTAATCCCGAGGGCGATTTGTTATAATGATTATCGTGAATAACCGCAAGCTGAAAATATCATCGTTTCGTTTGACATTTTTGTTCGCCGGCGTCTACCTTTTTTTGCAAATTCTCTTCATGTCAACCTTCAATTTTCTCGATGTCACGGTCTGGCCTCCAAAAATCGTTAATCTCACCCTATTTTACGTCTACACGCCTATTCTTCTCGCGGTCACGATATTTTTTTATGTCCTCTCACTGACTCAAACTTTCTACTATGTCGATAAAAAGAAAATAACCCACCATAAGATGAATAAGATTTTCGAATACTACTTTTCGGATATGACATATATCGATGAAAAGTGGTCGAAAAAACACCGCACTCTGCTCTTTTATGATAAGTCAGGACGTCGCAA
>DCUC01000072.1:1631-2192 GCA_002329705.1 Caryophanales bacterium UBA1424 | reverse complement strand
ATGTCAGGCTTTAAATGATACTACATCGCGCAGTAAAAGTGTTTGCATCCATTATTAACTTATGTTAAACTCAAACGTGCGTTTTAAGAAAATGAGGTCCCAGTTATGTCAAGAGTATGTCCCGTCCTAGGTAAAGGTCCGCTAAGCGGCAACAATCGTTCCCACAGCCTTCGTGCCACGCGCCGGCGCTGGAATGTCAACATGCAACCATACCAAGTCGAAATCGACGGCAAAGTGCAAACTGTTCGCATGTCCGCCCGCGCTCATCGCAGTTTGATGAAATCGGGAAAATAACCTTTCATCAGTTAAAAAAGTAAGCCCCAAATCGGGGCTTTTTNNTTTTTCTTTGCTATAAATAGGCGATCAACAAAAGCGTCTGCGCCGCCAGATTGATAAAGATGACGAGCCACTCGCTAAAAGCTAAGATGAAAAAGCGCGGTCTGACAATCACGACGGTGCCGTCTTCTTCGGTCTTCGCATTCATGTTCGCCCAATTGCGAAGGCGCGGGTTGAGCATGATTAGCAAGGTCGCAAAACCGAGCATGGCTTCCAGGATGCCGA
>DCUC01000072.1:185-1539 GCA_002329705.1 Caryophanales bacterium UBA1424 | reverse complement strand
GGCCGAAATCACAAAGAGGATGCCAATCATAATAAGATAAGAGACGTAACCGGGAAAATGATAGTATTTGCTGATCATTAAAAGAGCCGGCGCAATTGAAAAAGCCGCATAAAGATATAGAAAGAAGCGGTAAAAGACAATCATCATCCCCTGATTGTGATAGGAGAGTTCATAGGGAAACATGTTAAGGATAGAAAACTTCGTTTTAAAGGTTTCCTGATAATTGGAAAAGCCNNAAAATCAGGATGCCTAAAAAAGCAAAGAGCAAAACGACAAAAGTGGCAATCCACAGTCCCATAACTATCTCAGTTTATTAACTCTTTCTTTAAAATCTTCATGTCCGAACAAATACGTTCCGGCGACGAGAATATCCGCGCCGGCCTCACGGGCCAAAGCCCCGGTCACATCATTGATGCCGCCGTCGACTTCGATGAGAACATCATAATGGTGACGGTCGATCATCCGCCGCAAATACTTGATTTTGCGCAAGGCGCTTTTCATAAAGGGCTGGCCGCCCTTGCCAGGTTCAACCGACATAATCAAAACGAGGTCGATATCTTGCAGAAATGGGTCGAGAGCGTTAACTTTTGTCCCCGGCTTAATAGAGATGCCGACTTTTGTTCCGTAATCGTGAAGAGCTTTGATTGTCTTAGCCAGGCAACCCATGCACGGCAAGGCCTCGATGTGAAAGGTGACGATATCCGCTCCGGCTTTAGCGTATTTAATGGCTTCTTCATCGGGATTTTCTATCATGATGTGGACATCGTTGACCATTTTATGAAGCTTGCTGATTTTTTCTAATTCTTCGAGTCCGAATGAGACGTTGGGAACGAATTTGCCATCCATCACATCAAAATGCAAATATTCGGCACCGCTTTCCTCGGCGAGTTTTATTTCTTCGGACAACNNGCAGCTAAAAGGCTGGGTGCCACATAGTTTTTCATTTTTGAAACCTCCTGTTTTTATATTGTAATTCATCGAGCAGTTTTTGATAAATCAAATACGCTTCTTGACTCAATGTCCCGAGAGCGATCATCTTTTTTACCTCGCAACCCTTCTCGTTAATGTGCATGCAATCGCGGTAAAAACACTTGCCGACCGCCTGCGAGAAACCAGGAAAAAAGGTCGCGAGATCTTCTTTATATAAATCGAGTTCTAAAGACGAAAAACCCGGTGAATCAACGATAAAACCATCGGANNAAAGGCAGAAAAATAACTTCTTTCGTCTTGTGTTTGCCGCGTCCCAGGGCTTTTGAATAATCGCCGATCGCCCGCTTAAAATTGACATCGAGCAAATTGATGAGCGATGATTTTCCGACGCCGGTCTGGCCAATTGCCAGGGTTACTTGTCCGG
>DCUC01000072.1:0-126 GCA_002329705.1 Caryophanales bacterium UBA1424 | reverse complement strand
CTCATCTCCAAGAGATTGTCCAATCGGTCGATTTTGCTGATGACGACAAAAGGTTTGATATCATACATCAGAGCGTACGCTAATGTCTTATAAATAAGAAGCGGGGAAAACTCCGGCTCCACCGCC
>DCUC01000038.1:18128-23356 GCA_002329705.1 Caryophanales bacterium UBA1424 | reverse complement strand
AAGTGCACGCCGTGCCGTATCGGCACCAAGCGTATGCTTGAATACCTGGAAAAAATCACCGAAGGCCGCGCCTCGCTTGAAGATCTCGATGAACTGACCGAATTGGCTCATGCCGTCAAGGAAAATTCTTTGTGCGGTCTAGGTCAGACGGCGGCCAATCCCGTCCTTTCGACGATGGCCAACTTCCGCGATGAGTATCTCGCTCATGTCGTCGACAAAAAATGTCCGGCCCATGTCTGCAAGAAATTAATGGAATATTATATCATCCCCGAAAAATGTAAAAAGTGCGGTAAGTGCGCACGGGTTTGTCCGGTGCAATGCATCAGTGGTACCTTGGGCAAGACTCCATTCCTTATCGACCCCTTAAAGTGTATTAAATGCGGCATGTGCTATTCGGTCTGCCCGTTTGATTCCATCATCAAGCGCTAAAGGAGAAATAGTCATGGCAAAATTAGTAAATATCAAAATTGAGGGCAAATCCTTTCAAGTCGAAGAAGGCTTGACGATTTTAAAAGCCGCCAAAAAGTGCGGTTTCGATATCCCCTCACTTTGTGCCTTCAATGATGGCAAGTGTTCTCTGGCGAGCTGCCGCGTCTGCCTCGTCGAAGTTAAAGGCGCCCGCGGTTTAGTCGCTTCGTGCGCTTATCCGGTCAACGAAGGGATGGAAATCAGCATCTCCTCTCCCCGCGCCGCCAAAGCGCGCCGTTCATCGGTCGAACTGCTTTTGAGCAACCACAGCAAGAATTGCCAGCAGTGCTCCAAAAACGGTCAATGTGAACTACTCCATGTCGCCACCGTTACCGGTGCTCGCGATAATGCCTATACCGGCGAACTAACGAGAACAACCTTAGATCGCCTCGCTCCGGGCATCGTCCGCGACACATCCAAATGCGTCATTTGCGGCCGCTGCATCGTCCGTTGTAAAGAAGCGCAGGGCATCGGTATTCTCGGCCAGGAATTCCGCGGTTTCAAAACCATCGTTTCTCCGGCTGATAACCGCAGTTTCATGCACTCACCATGCATTCAATGCGGTCAGTGTATCAATGTTTGCCCGACCGGAGCCCTGTCAGAAAACAGCGAAATTAATGCCGTCGACAAAGCTTTTACGACACACAAATACGTCATCGTCCAAACCGCTCCGGCTGTCAGAGCCGCTATCGCCGAAGAATTCGGCGAAAAAATCGGCACGCCCGGAACCGGCAAGATGGTCGCCGCCTTGCATCGCCTCGGCTTTTACCGCGTCTTTGATGTAAACTTCTCGGCTGACCTAACAATTATCGAAGAAGCCACTGAATTACTCATTAGGATGAAAACGGGCGGCAAACTTCCCCAAATCACCTCCTGTTCACCAGGTTGGATTAACTACATGGAATACTTCTATCCGGATATCATCCCTCACATCTCGACATGCAAATCGCCGCACGAGATGGGCGGGGCTATCATCAAATCGTATTTTGCCGAAACTCACGGACTTGATCCTAAGGATATCTTCGTCGTTTCAATCATGCCTTGCACAGCAAAGAAATATGAGAAGACGAGACCGCAAAACGCCGCCGTGCAAAACCTGCCGGATGTCGATGCTGTCTTGACCACTCGTGAATTGGCAAAGATTATCAAACGAGCCGGCATTAACTGGCAGAAATTACCAGAAGAGCAATTCGACGATGATTTAATCGGCGAATACAGCGGCGCCGGCGTCATCTTTGGCGTCACGGGCGGCGTCATGGAAGCTGCCCTGAGAACCGCCTATCACGAATTGACCGGTAAAGAAGCCGATATCGTGGCTTTTAGTGAAGTCCGCGGACTGGAAAATATTAAAGAAGCCGAGCTCGATATCAACGGCACAAAAGTGCGCGTGGCGGTCAGTCATGGCATGAAGAACGCCAAACCGCTTCTCGACCAGATTCGCAACGGAACTTCGCCATACCATTTTATTGAAATTATGGGTTGCCCGGGCGGATGTATCAATGGTGGCGGACAGCCATTCGTCAAGCCAGTATTTCTGCCCAATGAAGATGATAACATTCTTGAGACATACATGAAGAAGCGAGCCAGCGTCCTCTATAGCGAAGACGAAAAACAAGTCGTTCGTCAATCGCACAATAACAAGGATATTCTCCGTCTCTACAAGAACTATCTCGGCGAACCCTGCGGACACAAAGCTCACCATCTCCTGCACACCTCATACGTGGCTGACAGAGTGCGCTTCCCGGGGAAATAAAAGATTGCAAATCGAGGCCGAAAATCACATATTCGGCCTCTTTTTATAAAAATAGTATGTATAAAGCTCTCCTTTTTGATCTCGACGGAACGATTCTTCATTCCATCAGCGACATTACCACAGCCCTAAATGTTTCCCTAAAAACTTGCGGCTACAATTTTTCTTATGACGATGACGGAACCAAGAAGCTGATTGGAATGGGGGCCCGGAACATCATCGCCCGCGTCTTTCAAAATCGGCCTCATACCGAGGAAGATTTTAATCAACTTCTCAAAGTTTTTTCGCATAATTACAAGATTCACCAGGGCCGGCAAGCGACACCTTATGAGGGTGTGATTTTTCTTCTTCGGGAGCTAAAAAATGCCGGTGTTAAATTATTCGTCGCCAGCAACAAACCCGACCACCTTGCCAAAGCGATTGTCGCTCGGTTTTTCGGCGAGGATATCTTTGACGCTGTCTATGGTCACGAAGAGGGCAAACCAGAAAAACCCGATCCTTATCTTGTCAATCATCTTCTGACAACTTATCATATCGCACCCAATGAAGCCCTCTTCATCGGCGACAGCGATGTCGATGTTGCGACCGGACATAACTCGAATCTTGATGTCTGCCTCGTCACCTGGGGCTATGGCGATTACTCGAATAAACTCTTCAAAGAAGCCACTTTTGTCGCTCAAAGTATTTCCGATTTAAAAAAGATTGTCTTTGCATAAGGCAAGTGTTATTATTTCGCCAACCATAAACAAAAGTATTTTTTGTTTGTGCTATAATAATTTTTTAGAGTGTGAATATGGAAGTCAGAATTTTTAATTCATTAACTGATCGCATTGAAACTTTCGTGCCCTTAAAACCACGCGAGGTTTCCATTTATGTTTGCGGTCCGACCGTCTACAGCGACCCCCATATCGGAAATCTCAGACCGGTCGTCGTCTTTGATGTTCTTCGGCGCATGTTTATTTCCCTTGGCTACAAAGTCACTTTTGTCAGCAATTTCACGGACGTGGACGATAAAATTATTAACCGCGCCATCAGCGAAAAAAAGAGCGAAGAAGAAATCTCAAACCATTATATACAAGCTTTTCGAAACGTCGCGGAAGCCGTTCACTCCCTAGCTCCCGATATCGCTCCGCGCGTGACCGAATACATTCCGGATATCATCCGTTACATCGAAGTACTGATTGACAAAAAAGCTGCATACGCCGTCGATGGCGATGTCTATTTCCGCGTCTCATCGATTGCCAATTATGGAGAACTGAGCAACATTAATATCGACGATTTGATAAGCGGCGCCAGAATCGAAGAGAACAGCAAGAAGGAATCGCCTCTTGATTTTGTCTTATGGAAAAAAACGACCATCGGCATCAATTGGGAATCGCGCTGGTCCAGGGGCCGACCCGGCTGGCACACCGAATGCTGCGTGATGATCAATTCCCTCTTTCCTGATGGCAAAATCGATATTCATGGCGGTGGTTTTGATCTCAAATTTCCGCATCACGAAAACGAAATCGCTCAAAGCAAAGCACATAATAATAACTCGATTGCCAACTACTGGATGCACAACGGATTTATCAATTTTGGCGAAGATAAGATGTCAAAATCTCTCGGCAATGTCATCCTTGCAAAAGACATTATCGAAAAGTATAACGGCAACCTGATTCGCCTCGTTCTTTTGGGCACATATTATCGTTCCCCTCTCACATTTACCTTTGAAGTTATGGAAACGGCAAAAATTGAGTTGGAAAAAATTGAAAATTCATATCGTCAATTAGCTGTCTCTTTGCAACTGGCCAATTTCGATTTGAGTGAGGAACAAGAGACTGATATTCCGCAATTCATGGAGCATCTCGCCAACGACTTAAATACGCCAAACGCACTAACTGAGTTATTTGCTATAATAAAGAAAGCCAATGGCGCTCTAAGGCAAAGACCGCTTGATTATTTGGCGCTTCGGAAACTGTTTTCAAGTATCGGCGCCATGCTGAATATTCTCGGGATTTTTGTTGATTATCCACGATTATCAAAAGAAGATAAACATATGTATACTGAATATTTAAAATACAAAAACGACAAAAACTATGCAGAAAGCGATCGTTTACGCCAGATTTTGATGGCTAAACACATTCTCTAGGAGGAAATCTTATGAACGGCATTCTCTCAATTGATCAACAGATTGTCAGCTGGTTCCACGCCTTATTCGGCGGGAACGGATGGGGCACCATCATCTTGGTTGTCGTCTCCCTGCTCGTGACGATACTTTGCGCCGGAATCATCGGTTTTGAGCGCGAGTATCACGGTCATGCCGCCGGGCTCAGAACCCACTTGCTCGTGGCGATCGGCTCCGCCCTCATCATGACGATTTCCCTCTATGGCTTTCCGGTTATCTTTGCTTCCGACACACGCGATCCTGCCCGCCTGGCGGCTCAGGTTGTCAGCGGCATCGGCTTCTTGGGCGCCGGAACGATAATACAGACTGGCACGGATGTCAAAGGTCTAACAACGGCGACGACACTGTGGTTAGCCATGGCGATCGGCATCGCTGCCGGAAGCGGTAATTTTATTATTGCCATCATTGCCACCGCTCTCGCTTTTGTTTCTCTTGTTTCTTTGCGCAGGATTGAAAAGCTGGCGAGCCGCCGCAATCCGATCATCCGCATCGTCGTGCCAAGCGAACGGCCGATTTTAAAAGAAATACATCTCGTCGCCAATCATTATGGCATTGCCATTCGCGATCTCGAATCGCAAATTGTCGAATACCAGAACCAGTCCGTCTTGCGTTTGACCATGCGCTGCTCGTTTGTCGCCAAAGCTCAAGTGACGGCTTTCATCGATGATCTCCGCGAAAAAATTAATCCTCTCGATATCAAACTCTCAACCGAAAGTTAGCAGACCGATAAGGTTGAGAAAATAATTTTAAATGACATGTCAAAATTAATATACGGGAGAAATCCAGTATTGAGTTCCCTCGGCGAAAATCGCGTTGAGAAGGTTTTCCTCGACTTGCATTTCA